>NZ_JBIXKO010000006.1:0-249683 GCF_044751765.1 Pectobacterium sp. CHL-2024
CAGATTCACCCTGTTTCAGGTGATGGTAGCTAACCATCACCCACTACCTAGTTCAAGATACAATGGACGTATTCACAGCGTCTTTACGATCTATCCGTTACTCCCGCTCTGCGGACTTTGTCAGCAACCTCGCTTCTTCTGATAGCAAGCGACTAACTTAATTCTGTGCCGCTACCGCGTTCTGACGCTTCTTCTTCCAGACATAGCCCACTAAAAGCAGCAATATCCAGATGATACCGACATACAGCGACACGCGCGTGTCCGGGAAGTAGCCAATCAAACCAATGATGAAGAACAGGAAGACAATACCGAACACGGAGGTCACGATGCCGCCGCGCAGTGGGAACGCCAGCGCCTTCACTTCATCCGGGCTCAGACGACGGCGGAAGGCGATCTGAGAAAACAGAATCATGATCCACACCCAGACCGTTGCAAAGGTGGCCAGTGAAGCAATCACCAGGAAAACTTTACCGGGCATAATGTAATTCAGGTACACCGCCACCAGCAGCGCCATCATCATCACAACAACCGTGACCCACGGGATACCTCGTTTGGAAATACGGCTAAACACCTTCGGTGCATGCCCCTGCTCTGCCATCCCGTGCAGCATACGGCCAACGCCGAAAACATCACTGTTAATCGCCGACAGCGACGCGGTAATCACAACAAAATTCAGGATACCTGCCGCCGCCGTAATACCCATATGCTGGAACGTCAGCACGAACGGGCTTCCGTTGGTGCCTACCTGATTCCATGGGTAAATCGACATAATGACGAACAGCGTACCGACATAGAACACCAGAATACGCCATGGCACAGAGTTAATCGCGCGAGGGATAGACTTCTGCGGGTCTTTGGCTTCACCGGCCGTAATCCCGATAATCTCAACGCCGCCATACGCAAACATCACTAGTTGCAGCGACAGAATCATCCCCATCACGCCGTTACTGAAGAACCCGCCATTGCTCCAGAGGTTGTGGATCCCCGTCGGTTCCCCCCCGTTGCCAATACCCCAGATGATGATGCCGATCCCGGCTGCGATCATGATGATAATGGTGGCGACTTTGAAGAAAGAGAGCCAAAACTCCAGTTCACCAAAGGCTTTCACATTCATCAGGTTAATGGCACCAATGATGAGCACTACACTCAGAACCCACACCCAGTGCGGTACGGCAGGGAACCAGACGCCCATGTAGATGCCAAACGCGGTCACATCGGCAATGGCGACAATCAGCATTTCAAAACAGTAGGTCCAGCCAGTGATATACCCCGCTAATGGTCCGAGATAATCCTGCGCATAGCGGGAAAACGAGCTGGACTGCGGGTTGTGCACCGACATTTCGCCCAGTGCGCGCATGATGATATACGCGACGACCCCGCCGATCAGATAAGCCAGTAACACACTGGGGCCAGCCATTTGGATCGCACTCGCGGAACCATAAAACAGACCGGTTCCGATCGCCGAGCCAAGGGCGATAAAGCGGATATGCCGCGTGCTTAACCCACGCTTGAGCTTGGAGGATGGTTGTTCCATTGATAAGCAACCCTGTCTTATATAAAGAAAAACATTACAAAAAGAAAAACCACAGGCAAAGACCTGTGGTGCATAAACCCAACCTTGTGCTGGAGCAGTACGCTATCTCTACCGCCCCAGCGCTATCAGGCATTAACGATATTATTGATGTACCGTCACTTCCTGACGGCCACAAAGTCTGTCGTAAATTACCGCAACCAGTAAGATCAGCAGTGACGGAGGCAGCCAGGCCAACCCTTGCTCGCTCAGCGGCAGGTTGAGGCTCCACTCTGGCAACAGCGATTTGAAGGCCGACGATTTTATACCATCAATCATGCCAAATAACAGACTGACTAACATGACGGGGGCCACAATACGTGAAGCGCTATTCCACCAACGCAGCGTAAAGCTCAATAAAACCAGAATGATACACGGTGGATAAATCGCCGTCAGTACAGGAATGGAAAGTTGAATCAGATGGCTCAAACCCAGATTAGATACCACCATCGAGAACATTCCCAGCACAAATACCAGCGTGCGGTAAGACAACGGCAGGTATTGCGCAAAGAATTCCGCACAGGCACAGGTCAGCCCCACCGCCGTTACCAGACACGCGATGAAAATTAACAACGCCAGGAAGCTGCTTCCCATGTTACCGAACGAATGTTGCACATAGGCGTGGAGAATTTCTGCACCGTTCTGCGCCTGCGGCACCAGTTCACCACTGACGGAACCGAGCTGGAACAGGCTCAAATAGACTAATGTCAGGCCAATACCAGCAATTAATCCTGCCCACATGGTGTAACGCGTCAGTAGCACGGAGCTGGTCACCCCACGCGAGCGCGCCGCATTGACGATCACGATACCGAATACCATCGCGCCCAGCGTATCCATCGTCAGATAGCCGTTGACGAAACCATTAGAGAACGGCAGTTGCTCATACGTTTCTGTCGCCGGGATAGGCGAACCGGCAGGCCACAGCACCGCAGCAATGCCCAGAACAGCCAGCGCAATGATCTTTAACGGTGCCAATACATGGCCGACCGTATCCAGCAGTTTGCCCGGATACAGGGAAATCGCGATCACAATGGCAAAATAAATCAGGCTATAAATCAGCAGCGGAGAGGCTCCGTTGCCGACCAAAGGAGCAAGACCGACTTCAAACGAGACGGTTGCCGTGCGAGGCGTGGCGAACAGTGGCCCAACGGCCAAATAGCACACGGTAGCCAGAACAACACCGGCCTTTTTACCAATCGGCGAGCTGAGCGCATCGACGCCACCGCCAACCCGGGCCAGCGCGATCACGGTCAACACAGGTAGACCAACCGCCGTTAGCAGAAAGCCGAGCGCTGCGGTCCAAACGTGCTCTCCCGCCTGCAATCCCACCATCGGCGGGAAAATAATATTTCCTGCCCCCACGAACAAAGCAAAGGTCATAAAACCTAATGCCACGATATCTTTGGAAGTTAAACGATGACTCATAGTTATGTCGTGTTGCCTGTATCAAATCGATAAAAAGAAAACGGTGCCGTTTATCGTCGCCAGAAGACATTCACAAAGAGCTAGCTCGAAGCTGACGCCAACACTCTGGAAACGCGAAAGATGGCGAGCATAGAGGAGTTATTTTTTGCACAGCCATATTGGGTGCTAAGTAAAACGTTTATAGCGTAAAAAGACAAGCAGAGATCCAAAAACCAGAGTATATGGCCTAACTATGCAAAAAAATAAGAATATAAATTGGTTTATCCTGATTTGCATAACACATGATTTGCGCATTTATCGATATTTCATTGCAATAAAACTGACAAAAAACGGAATAAAATGCGTTGTTCGATCATAAAAAAAACATATTTCACAAAAATGCCGTGAGTGGAAAGCCGGATAACGGGCACAAAAAAGGCCGGATCGTATGATCCAGCCTCTGTATCTCTGTTGCAGAGATAGCGCTACCTCATCGGTATCACCACACGCGGTTGGCGATATCCACAACAAGCTTCAGCTTATTCCACTGCTGCTCTTCCGTCAGGCTATTGCCCTCTTCCGTTGAAGCAAAGCCACACTGCGGGCTTAAGCAAATCTGGCTGAGATCGACATATTTTGCCGCTTCCGCGATACGCGCCTGCACGACTTCTGCCTCTTCCAGCTCACCGTTCTTCGTCGTGATCAGTCCCAGCACCACCTGCTGATGGCCTGGCTTCACAAAACGCAGCGGCTCAAATCCACCGGCTCTCTCGGTATCGTATTCCAGGAAGAACGCATCAACATTCACTTCGCCAAACAGAATTTCTGCCACAGGCTCGTACCCGCCTTCAGAAATCCAGGTTGAACGGAAATTACCGCGACAGACGTGTAAACCGATAACCAGATCCGCAGGCTTATCAGCCAGCGCTTTATTCAGCACATCAGCGTAGGTTCGCGCCAGCTGTGCCGGATCTTCACCACGTTCACGGATCTGGCGTTTTTGATCGTCAGAGCACAGGTAGGCCCATACGGTGTCATCCAGTTGCAGGAAGCGACAGCCTGCGTCATAAAATGCGTGAATCGCATCGCGCCAGGTTTGTGCCAAATCGTCGAAATAGTCCGCCAGATCGGGATAAACCGTCGCATCAATCGCTTTGCGACCGCCGCGGAAATGCATCACGCTAGGGCTTGGAATCGTCATTTTAGCGACGGCATCGCCAGAAATGCTGTTCAGGTAACGGAAATGATCGAGCATCGGATGCTGGGGATTGAAACTCACTTTATCCACGACACGAATCGCATGGGATTTGGTCTGAATACCGTTGAATTGAATACCGTGATCGGCTTCGTAGCGCTCCACGCCGTTCAAATCGGCAAAGAAGTCGAAATGCCACCAGGCACGACGCAGTTCACCATCCGTCACAACCTGCAGGCCCGCTTCACGCTGCTTTTCTACCACCCGCAGAATCTCACGATCTTCTATGTTACGCAGCGCGGTATCATCAATTTCACCCGCCTGATGCTGAAGACGTGCTTCCTTAATCGCTGCTGGACGCAAGAAACTGCCGACGCTATCGGCACGGAAAGGGGATAAGGTATTCGCCATATGTCGCTCCTGACATGTTGCCAGCACCAATCTTTGGGAAAGAAGCGTACTGACAGATAGTTTCAATATGAAATATTTGCCCAGAGGGATAGTTACATTTAATCTTATTTAGCCATCTGGACGTCTATATTTAAAACTATCCTGTCACGTGACGAATCACAGGGCAATGGAAGAATTTTCACGTCACATGAAGAAAGTTCATGTGACGTGAAAACATCACAAATTCGTAGTGGAAAGAGGAATTATTGCGGCAGGCCAATCTGCTGGCGCGCCTGACGACGCGTTTCTTCCGGCAGCGGTAAATAACCATCCTGATTCACCAGCGCTTGCCCCGTTTCGGACAGCACACGATCTAAAAATGCCGCCGTCAGCGCTTCCAGCGGTTGGCTGGGCGCTTTGTTTACATAGATATAGAGATAGCGGGTGTAAGGGTATAAACCACTACGGATATTTTCAGTCGAGGGGTAGATGTAGTCGGTGCCTTGTGCGGCTAACGGCAGCATCCTCACGCCGCTGGTACGAAAACCCACGCTGGCATAGCCGATGGCATCGGTTGACGCCGCAACCGCTTGTACGACAGACGCTGATCCCGGTAACTCATTAACCTGAGGAAGGAAATCGCCACGGCATAGCGCCTTTTGCTTAAAGAACCCATAGGTTCCCGACGCAGAGTTTCGTCCATAGCGCAGTAGCGTGCGCTTTTCCCAACTGCCGTGTAGGCCGACATCACCCCACTGTTTTATCGGCTGGTGGTTACCGCAGCGCTGCGTAATTGAAAAGATGGCGTCCAGTTGCGACAAATTCAGCCCAGGTAGCGGGTTATCCTGATTGACCAGCACAACCAGCGCATCCATTGCCACCGGCACCGCCAGCGGCGGATAGCCATAGTGCTGGACGAACGCCTCAATTTCGCTGGCCTTCATCGCCCTGCTCATCGGCCCAAGCTGCGCGGCACCGGATGCCAGAGACGTCGGCGCAGAGGACGAACCGGCGGCCTGAATCTGTAAATTCACGTTCGGGTAATGCTGGCTGAAATCCGCCGCCCAAAAGGCCATCAGGTTAGCCAGCGTATCCGACCCCGCACTGGAGAGGTTACCCGCCAGCATCTGACGAGGCTGTGCGGAGCACAACGCGCTGAACAGCAATAAAAAAGCGCCCGCAATACGAGTGGCGGATGTCATAGATAGCGTCTTCCGTCAGGCTGAAGGTTTCACCGTATTTTCAGCCAGAGAGGCAGGGACAATCAACCGATTCGGCAACGTAAAGACAAAACGTGAGCCCAGACCATCCTCACTCATGATCTCCAGACGAGAATCATGATGGCTGAGCGCATGCTTCACAATCGCCAGCCCCAGCCCGCTGCCGCCCGTTTGTCGTGAGCGCGCCTTATCCACCCGATAAAAGCGTTCCGTCAGGCGCGGCAAGTGCTCGGCCGCAATGCCCGGCCCGTTATCGCTGACCTGAAATTGCGCGCCCTGTGGGATCTTCTGCCAACAAACTTCGATACGCGTTCCCGCTGGCGTATGGTTGACCGCGTTATACACCAGATTGGATACCGCACTGCGCAGTTGTTCTTCATTACCAAACACGCGGAGGCTTTCGTTCACACGAAAGACGATCTCATGACGCCCCTGACTCAGCGTCTGCGCTTCACGCTGCAATACGCGCAGCATCAACGGAATATCGACCTTTTCATTCAGATCGATTGCCGTTGCCGCCTCAATACGGGACAGGGTCAGCAGCTGTTTAACCAGCCCATCCATGCGTCGGGTCTGTTCCTGCATGGTATTCAGCGCTTTTCCGCGTAGCGCCGCATCCAGCGTTTCTTCCTGCATCATTTCCAGATAACCCTGCAACACCGTCAGCGGCGTACGCAGTTCATGGCTCACGTTGGCAAAAAAGTTACGTCTGGCACCTTCAAGCTGGTGCATTTGCGTAATATCACGCGCCACCATCAATAGCTGGCCTTCAGAATAGGGCATCACGCGGAATTCAACATGGTGGGAATTATTCAACTGCAGCGTGAGAGGACGGCTAAAATCCTGTCCTTTCATGTAATTCGTGAATTCGGGATAGCGCAATAAGTTGAGGATATTCTGACCGTTATCCTCCGGCCAGCGGAAATTCAACAGGTGCTGCGCCAGATGATTACACCAGAAGATCGTTCCTTCTTCGGTGGTGATCACCACCGCATCGGGCAAGGATTCGGCACCGCTGCGAAAGCGCTTGATCAGGAGCGCTAGCTCACGGCGTCGGCGTCGATTACGCAACTGCATCTGATAGAGCCCGTAAAACAGCGGTTCCCAGCTCCAGCGGCCGGGCGGCGGCGTCATGCTGCGGTCAACCCACAGCCAATAAGAGAGTTTTAGCTGGTTATAAAAGTTCCAGCACAGCAAGCCTAATACGGCGACCAGCAGAAACCAGGGCAGATAGCCAAAAATCAGCCCCAGCAGTAAAGCGGGCAAACAAAAAAAAGCTAGCTCCAATGCCAGCCTTTTCCAGGATAAACGTTCTAGCACGTTAATGTGTCTCCGGTTACGATCACCTCAGTAACGCGTTGAAAAACGGTAGCCCGTTCCCCGAACGGTTTGCACCATTTTGTCATGTCCGCTGGTTTCCAGCGCTTTACGCAGGCGACGAATATGGACGTCGACAGTACGATCCTCAACATAAACGTTAGTGCCCCAAACGTGATTCAGCAACTGTTCCCGGCTATAAACACGTTCAGGATGCGTCATAAAGAAATGCAGCAGTTTAAATTCCGTCGGCCCCATGTCCAACGCGTGCTCTTCGGTCGTCACACGATGTGAGGAAGGATCAAGGCTCAGACCACGCATTTCAATCACTTCTTCCACCGCCATCGGTGAAATGCGGCGCATAACGGCTTTGATACGTGCCACCAACTCTTTGGGTGAAAACGGTTTGGTAATGTAATCATCCGCACCCACTTCAAGCCCGCGCACGCGGTCTTCTTCTTCGCCGCGCGCGGTTAACATCATAACCGGAATATCACGCGTCAGCGCCTCGCGTTTCATATGCTTGATGAATTGCAGGCCCGACCCGCCTGGCAGCATCCAGTCCAATAACACCAGTTCCGGGAATGGCTCCGACAGTTGCGTTACCGCGCTGTCATAGTCTTCAGCTTCAACAGGTTGATAACCATTTTGTTCCAGTACAAAGCAGACCATTTCACGAATTGGTGCTTCATCTTCCACGACTAATATGCGTTTTGCCATTGTTAATCCTGTCGTTAATCATCGTCGCTGTTAGCAGGCGGAGGCATTATGCGTCAGTTTTATGACAGATTTATGAAAAACGCACGGACCGCTCTGCACGATTGTTACAGCGCGTACATCCGATTTTTCGAGCCGCTTTCCAAACGTCTGATTGCACCGCGACAGCCGCCATCCCTGCTATATATAATCATGGCATTACGATGACAAAGCACCAGGGCGACGACACACCCTTTCACATAATAAATAATGACAACGTCATCCACCGCCACGCGGTATGAATATCGAGAGAACACGATGCGCATTATCCACACCGCCGATTGGCATTTAGGACAATATTTTTATACCAAAAGCCGCGCTGCTGAGCATCAGGCTTTTCTGAACTGGCTTATTGTTCAGGTGGAACAACACCAGGTCGATGCCATTATCGTTGCTGGCGATATTTTTGATAACGGTTCGCCCCCTAGCTATGCGCGGGAAATGTATTATAGCTTCGTGGTCGCGCTACAGCGCACAGGCTGCCAGCTCATCGTTCTCGGCGGTAACCACGATTCTGTCGCGATGCTAAATGAATCTCGCGAGCTGCTGGCCTGCCTGAACACGCAAGTGATTGCCTGTGCCAGCGACGATCCGGCCCAACAGGTGCTCCTGCTAGAAAACCGTCAAAGGCAGCCCGGCGCCCTGCTCTGCGCGATTCCGTTTTTACGTCCACGTGATGTGTTGACCAGCAAAGCCGGGCAATCCGGGGATGAAAAACAGCTGGCGCTACAGGAAGCGATCACCGCGCACTACCAGCAGTGTTACCAATTGGCTTGTCAAAAACGCGACGAACTTGGCCTGCCGCTGCCGATTATCGCAACCGGGCACCTGACGACGATTGGCGCAACCGCCTCAGAATCCGTACGCGATATCTATATTGGTACGCTCGATGCCTTCCCTGCTCAGGCTTTTCCGCCTGCGGATTATATCGCGCTCGGCCATATTCACCGCCCGCAGCGCGTGACCCAAAGCGAGCACATTCGCTACAGCGGTTCGCCCATCCCGTTGAGTTTTGATGAGCTAAACAGCGAGAAATCCGTCTGTCTGGTGAGCTTTGTACCCGATGTGCCACCGAAAATAGACATCCTGCCGATTCCCATGACTCAGCCGATGCAGCTGATTAAAGGTAGCCTGAGCGACATTGAACAACAGTTGGCCACCTTCAAGAACTATCAGGGCGATAAGCCTGTGTGGTTGGATATTGAAATCAACACGCAGGATTATCTGAGCGACATGCAAAAACGCATTCAGGCGATGACCGAGAACCTGCCCGTGGAGATACTGCTGCTGCGTCGCACGCGTGAACAGCGCCTACAGGCGATTACCCGACAGGACAAGGAAACGCTGAACGAACTGAGCGTACATGACGTTTTTGAACGTCGCCTGGTAACGGAGACAGACATGGAAGACAGCCGCCAACAGCGGGTTCGCACGCTGTTTAGTCAGGTTATTGATGAACTGGACAATAGCGAGACGGCCAAATGAAGATTCTCAGTCTACGCTTAAAAAACCTTAATGCGTTGAAAGGCGAATGGAAGATCGATTTCACGCAGGAGCCATTTTCCAGCAACGGCTTATTTGCCATTACCGGCCCGACCGGCGCGGGGAAAACCACGCTGCTGGATGCGATCTGTCTGGCGCTGTACCACGAAACGCCACGGCTTGGCCTGCTTTCCGCCAGCCAGAATGACCTGATGACGCGTAACACCGCTGAGTGCCTTGCCGAAGTCGAGTTTGAAGTTAAAGGCGTCGGATATCGCGCCTTCTGGAGCCAGCGTCGGGCAAGAAACGCCCCAGACGGTAACTTGCAGTCTCCCAAGGCCGAACTCGCGCTCATTGAAGACGGCAAGATTCTGTGTGAAAAGCTCAATGATAAGAAAGAGATGATCACGCAGCTCACCGGGCTGGATTTTGGCCGCTTCACGCGATCCATGATGCTGTCACAAGGCCAGTTCGCCGCCTTCCTCAATGCCAAAGCAGACGACCGAGCAGAACTGCTGGAAGAGCTGACCGGCACGGACATTTACGGCCTGATTTCCGAACGCGTCTATGACAAGCACAAGCAGGCAAACGTCGCACTGAGCACGTTACAGGCACGTGCATCAGGCATTCAGCTTTTAACCGACGACCAGCGTCAGCAGGTGGAAGAACAGCTTGCCGAGTTGATCCAGCAAGAGCAACGGGGCAACATCGAACGTGAGCAAGCGCTGACTACGCTGCGCTGGTTTGAGCAACTCACGCAGCAGCACACGCAGAAAACCAATACGCAGGCGCAACATGCAAGCGCCGAATCCGCCATTCAGCAGGCTAAACCGCAGCTCGACAGGTTAACTCACAGCGAACCGGCAGAAAAACTGAGGCCGCTACATCAGGAACGAGAGCGCTACCGACAGGAATCTCTCACGCTGGCACAGCATATTGAGCAACTGACCGGGAAGCAGGCCGCCAAACAGGTGACGTTAACCGCGCTACGCCAGCAGGAAGAAAAAGCAGAGCGGGATGTGAGTGAGCACAAACGTGTACGGCAGCAGCAAGAGCAGGTGATCAACGAACAGGTTGTGCCACTTGACCATCGCATTGCCACGCTGGAGCAGCAAAAAGCGCAGCAACAGGACGAACTGACAAAAACGCAGGCTCGTCTGCACGCCGATGAAAGCAAACAAACCCAGACGGCAGCGGAACAGCAGCAGGCTAAACAGCAGCTTGAACAGATCCAGTCTTACCGCCAGCAACACGCGCATCATCAGCAGTGGGGAGAACAACTTCCTCTGTGGCGCACCCAGTTTCGACAATTGCGCCAACTTCAGGACGAGCAAGAGAAGCTGAAGCAAAAACAGGTGCAGCACACCGCACAATCGGCAGTGCTACAGCAAGAGACTCTGACTCTGGCGGCACAGCAGCGTGAACAACAAGCGGTCGTTGATGCAGCCCGTCAGCAGTTCATGCAACACGATGAGACACGGCAACAGCAGGAAGCGCACCAGCCGCTTTCCGTCCTGCAACAGCAGTTTAATCAACGCATTGACCAGCGCGCTGAACGCCAACGGCTCGCGACAATCAGCGACCAGTTCCAGCGTCTGCATGTTCGCAAGCAACAGTACCTCGCCAAACAGGATGAGGTACAAGGGCATATCAGCCAGTCAGAAATCTTAAAGAAACAGCAGCAATCCGAGCATGAGCAGCGCAGCCAGCATCTGGTCGATCTGGAAACGGTGTATCGGCAGGAAGAGCGTATCGTTAAGCTGGAAGCCGAACGTCAGCGGCTACAGGCTGGAGAAGCGTGCCCGCTATGTGGTTCAACCGAGCATCCCGCTATCGAACGCTATCAGGCGCTGCAACCGTCTGAAACCCAGCAGCGCCTGACGGCGCTACAGCAGGACGTGAACCAGTTAACGACAGCGCTGGCGAATACGACCGCACAGTTGGCCTCGCTAGCGCAACAGCGGGAATTGTTGCAGCAGGAGATCGCTCAGATCGATAGCGAACATCACGTCCTGCAGCAACAGTGGCAAGATGTCAGTGAGCGCTTACAAGTTAACTACACGTTGGAACAGCCAGATGAGATCGCGGCCTGGCTTGCGCAAAATGAAGTTGAAGAACAGGCTATTCGACAGCAGATTACCGCACGCGAGCAATTGCAAAAACAGTGGCAGGAAAGTAAGGATTTACTGACTGCCGCAGAGGCATTGCAGCGGGAACTCGACCAGAAAATCGCGCTGAATACCCAGCAGCAATCCTCGCTAAGCATTACGCAGCAAGAAATCGATCAATCGCTGCAAAACGTGCATCAGCAGATCACGCAGCATACGCAGGAAATCACGCAGACGCTGGCAACCTTAAACCTTCCTCTGCCAGCGGCCGATGCCCAGAATGACTGGCTGGCTCAGCGTGAGAACGAGTGGCAAGACTGGAAAACCAAAGAGCAGGAGCAATCTCGCTTAGTTCCTCTATTAGCCACGCTGGAAAGCGATCTTCAGCATCTGAATCGCAGCGTGGCCGAGGCAAAACAGCTGTTCCAAACGCAGCAACAGCACCTGGAACAGCACCTCGCGTTACTCAGCGCGAGCCAACAAGAGCGGCTGGCGTTGTTTGGGGACAGGCAGATCGCTACCGTGCGCGAACAGCTACAGCGAACCAGCCAGCAGTACGACGATGCACTCAGACTAGCCCTGTCAGCTCGTCAGCAAACCGAAACAACGTTGAGCCGTCTGACGGGAGAGCTGGCTAGCACGCAACAGCAGTATGAACAGAGCACACGCCAGCATGAGAGTGCGACCGAACGCTTTACTCAGGCGTTGCAGCAAAGCACTTTCGCCGATGAAACCACGTTCCTCAATGCGCTGCTTGATGAGCAGGAACGCCAGACGTTGCAGGCATGGAAGGAAGAACTGTATCAGCGTTTGCAGCAGGCGGCGGCACTTCACCAGCAGGCTGAACGGGAGTTGCTCGCCCATCAACAAAAGCGCCCCGCTTCCCTGACGGAAGACACCACACAAGAAGCGATACAGCAGCAGTTGGCAGCGCTGGATGAAACGCTGAAAACCAACCTGCGGCAGCAAGGCGAGTTCCAGCGTCAGTTGGCTGACGATAAACAACAGCGCCAGAATCAGCAGGATTTACTGAATGAGATCGCCCAAAGTCAGCAAATGTATGACGATTGGAGCTGTCTTAATACGCTCATTGGTTCACAAAGCGGGCATAAATTCCGTAAGTTTGCTCAGGGGCTAACGTTGGATCATCTGGTTTATCTCGCCAATCTCCAGCTTTCTCGCCTGCACGGACGCTATATGTTGAAACGAAAACCCGGTGACGATCTGGAGCTGCTGGTGATGGATACCTGGCAAGCGGACGCCGAGCGTGATACGCGTACGCTGTCCGGCGGCGAGAGCTTCTTAGTGAGTTTGTCGCTGGCGCTGGCGCTATCCGATTTGGTCAGCCACAAAGCCAGCATCGACTCTCTGTTTCTGGATGAAGGCTTCGGCACGCTGGATGCCGAGACGCTGGATATCGCGCTGGATGCCCTTGATAACCTGAACGCCTCCGGTAAAACCATCGGCGTCATTAGCCATGTCGAAGCCATGAAAGAGCGTATTCCGGTACAGATCAAAGTGCAGAAAATTAACGGGCTGGGCGTTAGCCGACTGGCGCCGCAGTACGCCGTGTAGCCATCATTCGATCTGCAATTACTTCGTCTTCGGCCAGAGCCAGGCGGCTCCGCGTACCCCGCTGGAGTCGCCGTGTATGGCCTGAAGCACGGGCGTTTCGCACTCACCGCCGAAGATCCACGGTTTAATTTTTTCCGGCACGGTCTGATAGAGGCGAGCAACGTTGCTCATTCCGCCCCCCAGCACCACGACATCAGGGTCGAGCAGGTTAATCACGTGCGCCAGCGATTTTGCCAGACGATGTTCATAGCGCTGTAACGCCAGTTCTGCAATGGGATCGCCCTGCTCCGCTAAGGAAATAACTGCCTCACCCTTGTGCGGCTGGCCGCTCAGGCGCTGGTAATCCACGGCAAATCCGGTGCCGGAGATAAACGTTTCAATACAGCCAGACTTACCGCAGTAGCAGGGAACCGTCTGCCGATAGCGCAGCTCATCGTCATCCATCCAGGGCAGCGGATTATGTCCCCACTCGCCCGCAATACCGTTGCCGCCGACGTGCGCCTGACCATTCAGCGCAATACCCGACCCGCAGCCGGTTCCGATGATGACGGCGAAAACGGTCTGCTTCCCAGCCCCGGCACCGTCAACCGCTTCTGAAACCGCGAAACAGTTTGCGTCATTGGCAACCCGCACGGGCCGATTCAGCAACGTGGCGAGATCGAGATCCAGCGCCTGACCGTTGAGCCAGGTGGAGTTGGCATTTTTTACCTTACCGGTAAACGGCGACAGCGTACCGGGGATCCCCACGCCGACGCTGCCGCGAGAGCCGGTCGCTTTTTCAGCCATTTCCACCAGCGTGACGATAGTCCGCAGCGTTTCCGGGTAGTCATTTCTTGGCGTCGGCATACGCTGCCGAAAACGTTCCTGCCCTTCATCATCCAGCGCAATGACTTCCGTTTTCGTCCCGCCTAGATCGATACCGATTCTCATGATGTCTCCCCGCGTGTTGTAAATAGGCCCGAGGCAATTCGCCACCGACCTGAAAACGTTCTTATATGGATAAGTACCCTAAATAATTCGAGTCGTGCAGCCAACGCACATGCAGCTTGAAGTATGACGGGTATAACCAGAGAAACCAATCAGCTGCCATTCAAAGCGTGATAGGTATTCCTCTGAATCCCGGTATTTTATTCCACATAACCGCTTCGAATTCGTTATCATGCGCGCAACATTACAAACCCGCGTGCAAACCTGCGCGCCCAGTCAGGGATAACACCATGTTGTGGTTTAAGAACTTAATGATTTACCGCCTAAGCCGGGACAGCGTGCTGTCCAAAGATAACGTTTTGTCTGCGGACGAACTGGAAAAACGGCTCAGCGCTTTCGCCTTCACCCCATGCGGCAGTCAGGATATGATGAAAACGGGTTGGGTATCGCCAATGGGATCCCATAGCGATGCCTTAACGCACGTCGTTAATGGGCAAATCGTTATCTGCACCCGCAAAGAAGAAAAAATCCTGCCTTCCCCGGTCATCAAGCAAACCCTTCAGGCCAAAATTGAGCGTCTGGAAGCGGAGCAGCACCGCAAGCTGAAAAAAACCGAAAAAGACTCGCTGAAAGATGAAGTGCTGCATAGCCTGCTGCCGCGTGCATTCAGCCGTTTCAGCCAGGTTTGGCTGTGGATCGATACGGTTAACGGCCTGATTATGGTCGATGCCGCCAGCGCCAAAAAAGCGGAAGATACGCTGGCGCTGCTGCGTAAAACGCTGGGCTCGCTGCCCGTTGTGCCGCTGACGATGGAAAACCCTATCGAGCTGACGTTGACCGAGTGGGTTCGCTCCGGTGAGCCGGCGGCAGGTTTCGCGCTACAGGATGAAGCAGAGCTGAAAGCCATTCTGGAAGACGGCGGCGTTATCCGCTGTAAAAAACAGGATTTGGTCTGCGATGAAATCGCCGTACACATTGAAGCAGGCAAACTGGTCACCAAGCTGGCGCTGGACTGGCAGGAACGGATTCAGTTGGTCTTGTCCGAAGACGGTTCGGTAAAACGCTTGAAGTTTTCCGATACGCTGCGGGAACAAAACGACGATATCGATCGGGAAGATTTTGCTCAGCGGTTTGATGCCGATTTTATTTTGATGACCAGCGAGCTGGCGGCATTGATTGCGAATCTGATTGAAGCGCTGGGCGGAGAAGCCCAACGTTAATGCTGTCGGTGATTGCCCGCCAATGTTCGGCGGGCAATACCTCTTTAATGCCTGAACCCGTTAGACCCGGAATGCCCCGACAACGGCGTTCAGTTCTTCAGCCTGTGTCTGCAACGCCCCCGACGCAGCAGCAGATTCCTGCACCAGCGCGGCGTTTTGCTGCACCATCGAATCCAACTGCGCGACCGCTTTGTTGATCTCGTTGATGCCACGCATTTGCTCATCAGCCGCATGCGTAATTTCAGACATCACCGAACTCACCGTGGAGACGCCGCCGACAATTTCATTCATCGTGTCGCTGGCCTGACGAACCTGCACAGAGCCAGACGTCACGCTGGAGACCGTCGATTCAATCAGCTCTTTAATTTCTTTTGCGGCCTGCGCACTGCGCTGTGCCAGGCTGCGAACTTCACCGGCAACCACGGCGAAACCACGGCCCTGTTCACCCGCACGCGCCGCTTCTACCGCAGCGTTAAGCGCCAGAATGTTAGTCTGGAATGCAATGCCATCGATCACGCCGATGATATCGCCGATTTTGCCAGACGCGACCACGATCTCTTCCATCGTGACAATCACATCGGAGACCACTTTTCCGCCCGTACCGGCATCTTTCGACAGCAGCAGCGCTTTCGCGTTAACCTGCTGCGCAGAACCTGCCGACTGCGTGACCGCCGCAGAAATTTCTTCCAGCGAGGCTGCGGTTTGCTGAATGCTTGATGCCGCAGATTCAGTACGCGCAGAGAGATCGTTGTTCCCCGCCGAGATTTCATCCGCCGCCACCTGAAGCGATGCGCTGATATCGCGAATCTGCATCATGACCTGACTGATCTTGTCGACAAAGATATTAAACGAGCGGGCAATTTGCGCCACTTCATCATGCCCTTCGTCCGGCAGACGTTGCGTCAGATCGTTATTACCGTTGCTGATATCATCCATTGCGTCGCGAATTTGCAGCAGACGCTTGAGCGCAGACGCAATGATGAAACCAATCACCAGCGTGCCCAGCAGCGCGATAACAACTAGCGTAATAACAGAGGTAGACAGCAGAGAATTCATGCCCGCTGTCGCTTCAGCTTTATCCAACGCCACCAGCATGAACCAGTTCGTGCCCGCAATCGGTTTTGCCACCACGAGCTTTGTCACGCCAGAAAAGTCAACATCGCGGGCGCTATCGGCTGAAAGAATGTCGTTCAGATCAATCTCAGGGGCAATGTCGGTGATATTTTTCAGCGTCAGTTTTTCATCCGGGTGAGCAATGATCAGACCGCTACGTTCGATGAGAACACCGAAGCTATCTTTGGCTGGGTTAATCGCTTTGACGTTTTCAATCACGCTTTTCATCGTGACGTCGCTACCGACAACGCCTCTGACCGTTCCGCCTTCCACCACGGAAGCAACGAAAGAAACCACCAGCGTATTCGTCACCGCATCAACGTAAGGGGCAGTGACCAGCGGTTTGCCCTCTTTCACCGCCTGCTGATACCAGGGTCGGACAGTAGGGTTGTAATCGGGGGGGATACCGCCAGAATCGGCAAACTTGGCCGTGCCATTGGCATAACCCATGTACACATTCAGGAGTCCGCCGGATGCCGCAATCTGTTTAAACAGCGGAATCGGATCCTCATCGGTGATGACACGATCGTGCAACGCAGAAATCATCAGCGTTTTAGAAGCAACCCAGTCGCTAATAGCAATACTATGGCTAGTGGCTACCGCATTCAGCGTATTCTGGATCGATTCCTTATTCGCGTTATTGGCGATGGTGTAATTAAGAAAGGTATTGATAACAAGTGAAAGCACAACAATGGTCGAACAGGCCGCAAGGATGCGGGAGCGGGTCGTTTTCAGCATAAAATACTCTTTGCGTAGAATAGTTATACTATCCATAACGGCAGAGAAAAATAAAACTTGAATGCGATCACATTCAACAATCGCTATTTGTCTTAAAACTCAGAAAAATAGTTACTACGTTTAACCACACTCTTATAAAAAAGAAGACATCAAATGGATTTCCAATCGGTAACTCAACATAAAACCCCAAATTAAAGAAAATAAATAAAATAAAAAACTTACTTAACCGCATAATGTAAAATTATTATCACATGCCGTAATGTGTTGCATTTTAACAACTCAGGGATTATTCCTAATAATCGTGACATTCTTTTACCCTGTTAATTAATAAAAATCATTAAATAAAATAACTCATATATGGAATTAATGATTAGCGTTACAAAGAATGGATGACATTTTCATTACAGAGCAACATGCTAAAAATCACTAAATATATTTTATTTTATATGGTAACACGCGGTTGCCATTTTCAGTATAGAGGTAATAAGACCAGTGGTATTATGGCGTCTACGCAGGCCGATCAGGATCAGAGAAAAATGGAACACGCGCATACTCGATTAATAGAACAGCTTACGCAGCGCTTTGCGGCAACAGACAATACCCCACTCTACCTAAAGTTTGCCGAAACGGTAAAAAATGCAGTACGCAGCGGCACATTGGAACATGGCAATATTCTGCCGGGAGAACGTGACCTGAGCCAGTTGGCTGGCGTGTCGCGCATTACCGTGCGCAAAGCGATGCAGACGTTGGAAGAAGAAGGCGTGGTGACCCGCGTACGCGGCTACGGTACGCAAATCAATAATATTTTTGAATATTCGTTGAAAGAGGCGCGCGGATTTTCACAGCAGGTCGTGCTGCGGGGCAAAAAGCCCAATACGCTGTGGGTGAACAAACAGATCGTAAAAAGCAGCAAGGAAGTGGCCGAGCAGTTGGCTATTGTGCCAGACACCCCTGTTTTTCTGTTGAAACGTATTCGCTATGTGGATGAGGACGCCGTTTCGATTGAAGAATCGTATGTTCCTGTTGATTTGATCGCTGACGCTGACGATATTGGCGTCTCGCTTTATGACTATTTTCGTAGCCAGAATATCAATCCGCAGCGTACACGCAGCCGCGTCAGCGCCCGTATGCCCGATGCCGAGTTTCAGTCACACATCCAGCTTGATAATAAAGTACCGGTTCTGGTCATCAAGCAAATTGCACTCGACCCACAGAACCGGCCCATTGAGTACAGCATCAGCTATTGCCGCAGCGATCTATACGTTTTCGTCTGCGAGGAGTAGCCGCGCACGCAGTTCAGCCAGCGTAGGCGCACAGTCTCCACCGCGGTGGCTCACGACATATGCCGCAACGGCGTTCCCCAGCGTGACGGCATCGGCCAGCGACCACCCTGCGGCCAGGCCGGCCAGCGTCCCGCCCGCGTGGCTGTCCCCCGCCCCGATAGTATCCACCACCGTTGCGGGGAACGGGGCAACGATGCCCTCAGAAGCGGCATCGAAATACCACGCCCCCGCTTTGTCCTGACGAATAATCACCGGTGCTCGGTACGCCGCCCGCCAGGCTCGCCCCAGCGTTTGTACATCAGCCGACACGCCGAGCAGGTCCGACGCCACGTCCGCTTCCTGACGATTAAGGGAAACTACAGGGTGAAGCGCCATAATGCGAGCCATCAGGCTTGCCGGTATATCAGCAATACGTGGGCCAAAATCGATGAATGGCGTGACGTTATGCAAATTTTCCAGCCAGCTCACCAGACGTTCACCGCACGGTGCCGCCAGTTGATAGCCAGAAAGGTAGACCAAACTCCCCGATGCGACGGATAAGGACGCCAGCCAGCTGTCGCTCCACTGGTTCTCGACGCCGCTAAAGGACATAAAAGTCCGTTCGCCGTCCGGTTCAACCAGCGCCAGACACCAGCCGTTGTCTCCCGAATCGGTTTGTACCACCGTGGTGATATTCTGCTTTTCCAGACTATGACGAATGATATCCGCCCACACGCCCTGCCCGACGGGCAAAGCGTTTTGTGCGGCTATCCCAAGGCGTTTAAGCGCGATGGCAATGTTCAAGGCACAGCCGCCAATATTCACGCTTTGCTGCTTCAGTTCGATATCACACCCGCGATACGGCAGGGCGTAAGCATCGGCAATCACGTCAATCACCGCCGCCCCGATGATGGTCAGCGGCTGACGTGTCGTTAGCCCATCCAGTTTTGCGGCAAGTTCGCGGGCCTTCATCACGCCTCCCGTGCTGAGCGGTATTGCTGGAGCAGGCTGGCATAGCGGCAAAAATCAAGCTGGTTAATGTCATCCAACTCCTGCTTCAACGTGGCATCAATCACCGTGACCCCGTGCAGCGCACCGCATATTGCGGTCGCCATCGCCCCGATCGTGTCGGTATCCCCTCCGAGGTTGGCACACAGAATCGCACAGCGATTTGGATCGGTCTGTGCCAGTTCCACCATCGCGATGGCGGTAGCAACGGATTCAATGGTGTTCGTTCCCGCACCAATCAGCTGATAAAGCTGCTCGCTGGCGCTTTCCGTCCCGTTTGCACGGCGCACGATACTCAGCGCCAGCTCCAGACGCGCGGCAAGGGAGGCGCTAAACGTCGTGATACGCTTTTCCTGCGCGTGGCGTGCCACCGACGGCAACGCATCGACAATCTCCTGCCAGCTGGCACCGTCGATCGCCCGGGAAATAGCCCAGGCAACGACAACCGCTCCCGCAATTGCCAAATCGGATTTATGCGTCGGACTGGATGCCAGCGCCACCTGATCGATGAATTCATCAAGATCGTGTGCAGGCAGCAGGCAGCCTAACGGAGACGCCCGCATCGCCGCGCCGTTCGTGACGCCATTATTTTCCAGCTCACTGACCGGTGTGCCCTGTCGAATCGCCTTCAGCGCAATTTTAGAGGTCGGGCCGAGTACATTCTTATTAAAGGCATCGAACGATTCCGCCCACTTCAGGATGTGCCGGCCAATCGCATCAGCATTGATTTCACCTTCACATTCAATGATGGCGTCGGCCAGACTCAGCGCCATCGAGGTATCATCCGTAAACTCACCACGGCCAAAATAGCACGCCGCATTGTTTTCCGCCGGACCGGGTAAAAAGCGATCAATCCAGCCAAAATGCGCTTTCACGCGCGTTCGCGGCCACAGTTCCGATGGCATACCCATCGCATCCCCTAAAGCCTGGCCGTATAAGGCACCGAGAATACGTTCTTGTTTCATTTGCTTTCCTCTGTACTGAAATGCTGGTTTTTTGCACCGTCTACATCAATGGTCGAGATCGTCTTATCCGATTCACGGAAAAACAGGATAAAGATCAGCGCAATAATCGCGATCATCACTGCACCAAACAGCCACATGCCGGTCCAGTTAAAGGTCAGGCCGTTCACCGGTTCACCGTGGGCGAAAAGTTTCTCCATCATCACGCCCCCCAGACGATATCCCAACAGGCTGCCGACCCCCTGACAGCAGAGCGTAATCAGCCCCTGCGCGGCCGTACGCATATGCACCGGCGCTTTTTTATCAACGTAGATATAGGCGGTCACATAGTAAAAATCGTAACTCACGCCGTGCAGCAGAATGCCGAGGAACAGCAGTGCATACGTGAAGTAGTGGTAAGCGTCGCCGTAGACGAAGAAGACATAGCGGATCGCTGCCGTAATTAGCCCCAGCAATAATACCTTTTTAATACCAAAACGCTTGGTGAAAAACGGCAGCGCCAGCATAAAGAAAATTTCAGAGAACTGGCCCAGCGTCATCCAGCCAGTGGCATTTTTCATGCCGACTTCGGTGAGGAAGCCCGTGGCAAAAATGTAATAAAACGCCAGCGGCATCGCGAATAAGAAGGAGCAGACAAAAAACACCAGAAAGTTTTTGTCTTTCAGCAACACAATCGCGTCCAGCCCCAGCATGACTTTAACATCCATCTTGCCAGTACTTTTTGGTGGCGTATTGGGCAGGAAAAACGCAAAGAAGCCGAGCAACGCGGAGCTGGCAGCCGTAATCAGCAGCGGAATGTTGGTGGGCGAAATATCGTTAAATCCGAGCCATGTCGGCAGAAAGCCGCAGACGATCCCGGAAGCGATCCAGCCAATGGTTCCCAATACCCGGATGCGAGGAAAATCACGCTCCACATCGGCCACATGCGAGAAAGCGATACTGTTAGTCAGTGCGATAGTCGGCATGTAGGTCAACGAATAGGCCAACAGCAGCGGGAAGAAATACATAAATTCCGTTTGCTGCGCCGCCAGGTACATCAGTATCGCCCCGGCGAACATCAGTACTGCCAGCACCTTTTGCGCGGCAAAGAAGCGATCGGTGAGCGAGCCCACCAGAATCGGCGACAAGATCGCGGCAATCGCAGTACAGGCATACGACCAGCCGATTTCACCCGCCGTAAATCCGCTTTTGCTCAGATAAAGCCAGAGTGGAACAAACCAGGCTCCCCAGATAAACCATTCAACGAACATCATGAACGACAGCTTTGCTGTAGTTTTCATATTTACATCCTTCATGACTGAGTAAGGTACACCTTTAAAATACCAATTAATAATACCTTTTAAATACCTTTGCGTTCATTACTTGAGCTACTTAACATTTTTGCAGCATTATTTATTACCATCAGGGGAAGAATGGCAGAGAAAGGTGCTAACCGCGTTGGGGGTAACAAGGGGAATGAGGCAGGACTCGCATAAGAAAACGCCGCGTTATGTCGTACATAACGCGGCGAGAATGATCTACTCTACAGAGAGAGAATAGAAATTACAGATACTTACACAGATAAGAGGTCGGCTCGACCACCTGTAAGTTGAACTCACTTTTTCCCGGAACGAAAAACGTTTCTCCCGGTGTGAAAACCTGCCAATCCGGTGCGCCTGGCAGCAGTACTTTCAATGCTCCGGTGATCACCGTCATTTCTTCCGGCTGCCCAGTTCCAAAGGTGTATTCACCCGCATCCATGACGCCGACACTGGCGCGGCCAATGCTGTCGCCTTCAAAACCGATTGATTTGACCTTCCCTGCAAAATACTCATTTACATTCAGCATAGCGCGGCACCTATCATCGAAAAAATTCAGGAAATTCATCTTAAAAGGAGAGTCGAGCCACTGTCACGATCTATTCATTGAAAGTTGGTGTTCGGTAACACTGACTGGTGATTATTTTGCCAGTGCCCGGTCCACCTTCCTATGCTGCAGACGGACGCAGTGCCTTCAACACGCTTGCCACAATCGCTTCTGGCGTTTGTGAGGCATCGATGACGTGGTGCGCAACACCGCGATACAGCGCCTCGCGCGCGGCCAGTACATCCGCCATTTC
This sequence comes from Pectobacterium sp. CHL-2024, assembly GCF_044751765.1. Taxonomy (NCBI): domain Bacteria; kingdom Pseudomonadati; phylum Pseudomonadota; class Gammaproteobacteria; order Enterobacterales; family Pectobacteriaceae; genus Pectobacterium; species Pectobacterium sp. CHL-2024. The sequence goes on from NZ_JBIXKO010000006.1 coordinate 22,346, forward strand.
CTCGGCGATAGGACGACCGGTCAACGTCGGGCGCTGGTTATCCTGCGGATTTTCTTCCAGCCGCTGGGCCAGCAGTTCGGCATCCGCGTGGAGGTAAATGACGGTGCCTTTATCATGCATAAAGCGCCGATTGGCTTCCGCCAGCACCATACCGCCGCCTGTCGCGACGATACAGCGGTTGGACGTCACCTGCTGAAGTGCCAGACTTTCACGTTGGCGGAACCCATGCCAGCCTTCCTGCGCAACCACATCAGCCACCGTCATATTGGTGGTCTGCTGCATAAACAGGTCGGTATCGACAAAGTCATATCCTAACGCCTGCGCCAGTTGATGCCCAACGGTGGTCTTCCCACAGCCTCTGGCACCAACCATAAAAATGGGGTGTGTCATATAATGACGTATCCTTCTTCTTTAATTCACCCGCTCCGCCATACTTCAAGCTGGACGCGCGTAGGCCGTCCCGCCACTCGAATTATTTCGGGTATCAAAGATAAATAGGGGTGATTACCTGCTTTGTCGTGGGTTGAATCATACCGATAAAATCAACAGAGAGGGAAGTGACTTCTCAGTGGAAACGAAAAGTTGAATAACTAAAAGTCAAAATCGAATGACAGGAAATAAAAAGCCCCGCGTTTAAAGACGGGGCTATCACGCTAAAAATCGATCGGCCGATTAATACGCGTGGAAATAATCCTGAATCACCGCAGGATTCGTCGTTTTCGTCAGCGCCAGCATCAGCAGAATGCGTGATTTAGCTGGGCTCAGAGAATCAGCAACCAGACCCGGCTGACCCGCATCCGGTGGTACGATGCCGCTGCCGGTACGGCTGGAGCGTACAACAACAACGCCTTTGCTTTCCGCTTTACGGATACCTGCATCGCCGCGTTTAGATACGCTACCTGCGCCCATACCCGCATACACAATGCCTTTTACGCCGTGTTTGATGGCCGCGTCATACATGTATTCTGGATCGTCCTGATAGCCATAAATAATGTCAACGGCTGGCAGTTTATCGACGTTGGTCACGTCAAATACGGAACGCGTGGTGTGCACTTTATCCAGACGCGTCTGGTAGTAAACTTTGTCACCGATAATCACGCCCAGATAGCCTTCCTCTGGCGCTTTAAAGGTGTCCAGCGTAGAGGCGTTGGTTTTGCTGATGAAACGAGCAGAACCAATGCGGTCGTTCAGCACGACGAGCACGCCGCGACCGCGAGAGTTTTTATCCGCTGCCACTTTTACCGCACCGTACAGGTTCATCGGGCCGTCAGCACTGATTGCCGTTGCCGGACGCATCGCGGCGGCAAAGACCACTGGTTTGTCACTCTTCACCGTCAGGTTCAGGAAGTAAGGCGATTCGTCGAGTGTATCCGTACCGTGCGTAATCACCACGCCATCAACATCGCTGCGTGCCAGCAGCTCGTTCACGCGCTTGCTTAGCTTCAGCAGAACATCGCTGGTCATATTTTCACTGCCGATGCTGGCAACCTGCTCGCCTGAAATATTGGCAAGCGTTTTCAGCTCTGGCACCGCTTGAATCAGCGTCTCTACGCCCAGCGCACCCGCTTTATACCCCGTGGTTTGCGTATTGGCCGCAGCGGAACCGGCAATCGTACCGCCCGTTGCCAGAATAACAATATTAGGTAGGTTTTCTGCGGCATTTGCCAGAGACGAAAAACAAACAAAAACAACAACGAATAATGCGTTAAACATCCTTTTCATAACATATACCAACTTATTGAGTTAAGTGGCAGACCAGATACGTCAGGTGCCTGATCTGTAAGTAAAAAACGTCCATTCTGTTAGCAGCCTGCCAACATTGGCGCTTATTCTGCCCCAGAATTCAACGAATTAATATATGCCTGTCAGACTTCACATTAACGATGTGTGATGCCTCACAGCGCGGCATTCCGCCGCGCTGATTAACGTTACCGACTAATCTGCGCCACGGCATCCTGCGAGGCCTGTTCACGCGCGTCGCCCGTCAGCTCTGACAGCGTTCCCTGATGCATTTCCAGCAGGCGATCGGCATGTTCAAAGTAGTGATCGTCATGGCTGATCGCCACAATCGTTTTCCCCAATGCACGCAACTGCGGTAACAGCTCAAGATAGAACACGCGGCGGAATTGAGGATCCTGATCGGCTGCCCATTCATCCAGCAGGAGGATGTCACGCTGTTCAGCGACGGCCAGCAGCAGCGCCACGCGCTTACGCTGCCCTTGAGAAAGCTGTAAGTTCATCACCTGATGCTTCTCCAGCGTCAGCTTATGCCGCATGTTCAGGCGATCCAGCCAGCTATCGACCAGCGCCGTATCCGGCTCCGTTCCGTGCGGCCCCATCATCTGTCCGAACAGGTGGAAATCCGTAAAGATGGCAGAAAATAGCTTTTGGTAATCCTCGCGCGTTTCCGCCGTAACGGGGCGGTTATCCAGCAGCAGCGAGCCGGAAACTGGGGTATAGAGCCCCGTCAGCAGCATCGCCAACGTCGATTTTCCACTCCCGTTCCCGCCAATCAGAAACACCAGTTCGCCACGTTTTATCACCAGATTGATCGGCCCGACTTCAAAGCCGGAATCATCATAGCGAAACACCACGTTACGCAGTTCCAGCGTGTGCCAGTCTGCAGGGGCAACCGCAGCGGAGAACGGTTCCTGATAATCTGCCAAATCGAAACGTTTCAACTTATTAAACGCGACTTGTGCGCTCAACAGCGTCGGCAGTGCGCCAACGGCCTGTAGCATTGGCGTGCGTAAAAACAGCAGCGTCAGTGAGTACGTCGCCGCCACGTTGGTATCCGCCCAGCCGAGATTGTTGGCCATGAAAAAGACTGCGCCAATCACGCCCAGCATCATAATGTTCGACCAGTTCACCGCACTGAGGTGAAAGGTGTCGGCGCGAATCACGTTCTGTCGGTAATCCTGCGCATTGGCCTGATAAATATCTTCATACAGCTTCTGTGCCCGTTCACGGTTGAGCGTCAGCTCTTTACGCCCGTTAATCACGGTTTCATAGTCTTTCTGAAGACGATCTTCCGCTTCTCGCACCTTAGTGAGATGGCTATACACGCGGGAAACCAGCATAAAGCCGCCCCAGAGCGTTATCGCAATCCACACGGACGTCACCACCAGCATTTTCGGGGAAAGCCAGGCCAGATAAGCGGCCGAACCGATGGTAAGCACAATGCCCTGAATCAGCTCCGGCAGACGCACAAACGCAATCGTGATATTGCGGATATCGCTGGACAGGCTGGCAAGCAGCTGCGCACTGCCGATCTGTTCGATACGGGCAATGTTAGTGTCCAGAATACGCTTGATAAATTGCCCACGCAGACGATAAACGAAGTGGTGCCCCAGCGTGGTCAGCGCCAATTGCGACACCAGCGTGACGCCCATCAGGAGGAGCAGCAAGCCCAGAAATTGTGGCAATACGCTCAACGACTGATTGACCGTTTCAATCAATTGCAGGTTGATAAAGGCAATAAGCCCAATGCCCAGCGCGGCACTCAACAAACTTAACAGGATAACGGCCAGAAATGGCCAACGGTACTGCTGGTAAACAATGCGGAGCAACTCCATAACAACCTGGTCTCTCTGATGAAAACAATCGCCCGCAGTGTAATAGGGATGACCGTGATATCAAGAATAATTCTCATATCCAGCGTTACGCCAGACGCCATCTGTTCAAAACCCACACCCGACATTACCAGCACCAACCATAAGAAAAAGTCATTGATTATCACGCTTCGTTATTACTTTACTGGCAACACGTTTCGTTTAACGCCACGCATTAACAAAAACACAAATTGATACAACAAATATAGATAAAGACACTATCTTCACGGTGAGTATCCCCCATCGCCTCCGGCTCAAATGTGGACAAAAGGCGTATTGCCACGCCACAAAATGCACTAAGAGATGGTAATTTAACATGATAATTAGTGTGGTAATGATAAGACTGGAAGGGTAATGTCGCTAAGTTATTTAATACGTAAGAATATTGTCACATTTTTTATTTTCAAAACATTTCAAAAAAGTTGGATTTTTAGTTAAGCCACACCTATAAATATCAAGAATTGGGTGAATATGACCCCGATAACCTAATCCCCATAGCAGAGGGATACACAGCAATATTATTAATCATATTTGACGACTACTGCTTTTTGTTTCTGAACCAGGTCAGCTTTAGCACCCCTCTTTTTGTGTTGGCGGTGCATATCCCCATACGTCTCCCGTTGCGGCTCCAATCCGCCGTGAGAGGTATTAAGACAATGGTTGCAGATAAGCAAGAGGCTATTTCATGTCAGATATGAATGTTATTGCGGGAAATGCAAATATCCTGTCGCGTCATAGTGGTCAGTTCATCAACGCCGTTCCTCAGGGAACAACGAATATCGAATTGCTGGAAAGCAGCACCGTCAGAATCTTTGGCACACCTGACGTGGTGTCTCGCTATGAGCGTGTTGGCAACGATCTTATCTTGCACATGAAAGACGGTACCACCGTCCGCTATGAAAGCTTCTTTACTCTGGATGCCGCCGGTTATCACAGCGAGCTGGTTTTTGACGATGGCACCCGACTCATCCACGCACAGTTCTCCGGCGCAGCCGCGGCAGAAGGCGCCGCACTCGCGGCGGAAGCCGTTGCCCTTACGCCAGAATACACCGCGCTGGGCGATATGACGTCATTACTGATTGGTAGCACAACCACCAGTACGTTATCTGCAACCACGCTGGGCAGCATTCTGGGTGCGGTCGCCGTCGGCGGAGCCGCTGTCGCTGGGGTCGCCGTCGCGGTTGCGTCATCAAGCAATGACAACAGCTCCACACCGCCACCGCAAGAACCCTTAACCGTCGATGCCTTTGCCGGAAATAACGGGCTAAACCGTACGGAAATCGGCCAGCCCCATGTCCTCAGCGGGAAAACAACCGGCGTCAATGCAGGGCAAACCGTCACTATCACGCTGAACGGCGTGGTTTACACCACCACCATTGCCGCCGACGGCAGTTGGCGCTTTACGCTGCCAGCCGATGCATTTACCGGGCTGCAAGACGGCGTTTATGCATTGAAAGTGAGCGTACCGGGTGCAAACGGCGTCATCCATGAGAAAACCATCGATCTCACCATTGATACCCTGCCGCCGAATTTAACCGTTGATAAATTCACGGGCGATAACTACCTCACCGTCGGAGAGCTGGCAAACGGCCAGATCCTCAACGGAACCGGTGAAGTCGGCCAGAACGTCAGCATCACGCTTAATGGAAAAACGTATACCACGACCATTAATGCCGCCGGTACCTGGACCCTGACCGTACCTGCCGCAGACCTTCGCGCACTGAGCGAAGGTGAGCACGCTATGTCGTTCACGATTAGCGATAGCGCCGGCAATACCACCGTGGTCAACCGCACCATTATTGTCGATACCACGCCGCCAGAACTGTCCCTGTCACCGTTTACCGGCAACAACCTGATCACCGCCGACGAACTGCAATCCTCACAGTTTGTCTCCGGTACGGCTTCCCTGTCGGATGTCGGCCAGACCGTGACGGTGACACTCAACGGCATCACCTATACCACCACCGTAGAGAGCGATGGCGCCTGGAGCGTGTTCATTCCTTCCGGTGATATTCAGGCGCTGACTAACGGCACCTACAATCTGGTGGCGTCATTAACGGATAAAGCGGGTAACACCACCACTCTGCCGCCACAAACCATCACGGTGGACACCAACGCCGAAGCGGTCAACATCAGCATCATCTCATTTGATAACCGTCTGAATGCCGTGGAAGCCGGGCAGCCGCTAACGATTGATGGCACAACGGCCAACGTTGCCGCAGGCCAAACCGTCACAGTGACATTGAATGGGAAACCCTACACCACCACCACGGGGGCAGACGGCAAATGGTCTTTGGATATCCCCAGCGCCGACCTGCTTTTGCTGTCAGACGGCAGTAATACCCTTACCGCCAGCGTACAGGGAATCAGTGGTGATACCGTCACCGTCGACCGCACGCTGGATGTACATATCAACACGCTCCCTTCCATTACGCTGACACCGCCTTTCGCCGACGGCGTATTAAACGGAGCCGAAGCCGCGCAGGATCAGGTCATCCGCGGGGAAACGGGGATTAGCGGCAGGGGCCAGACTGTCAGCCTGACGATTGGCGGGAATTACGTTACCGGAACGGTGGATGCCAACGGGAACTGGACGGTCACGATCCCTAAAGACGTGCTGCAAAGCCTGCCCTCGGACAACATCAGCGTACTGGAGATCGTCGTCCGCGATATCGCAGGCAACGAAACCATCGTAACGCAAAATATCACCGTGGATACGACGCCGCCGACGATCACCGTCTCCGCGATTGCTCAGGATGACGTCCTCAATGGCGCAGAATTGGCCGTCAATCAGGTGGTCAGCGGGACAGCATCGCTCAGCGAAGCCGGTCGCACGGTCACCGTGACGCTGAATGACAAACCCTACACCACCACCGTTGGCAGCGACGGAAACTGGAGCGTTACGCTGCCAACGGCCGATCTGGTCGCTATCGCAGACGGTAACCAGAATCTGACCGTTACGCTGACCGATGCCGCAGGCAACACCACCACGGTTACCCGTCCGCTGACCATTGACAGCGGTACAACCAGCGCGCCAACCATTACCATCAATAATTTCGCGGACGATAACGTCATTGATGGCGCTGAAGCAAAAGTCAGCCAGCAGTTGAGCGGGACCACCACCAATGTTGAGGCAGGACAAGTTGTCACCATCAGCCTGAATGGGAAAACCTATCTTGCCACCGTGCAATCCGGCGGCATCTGGAGCATCAACGTTTCAACCGCAGATATCGCCTTGCTGGCGGACGGTGCGCACAGCATTAGCGTTAACGTGAGTAACAAAGCGGGCAACGCCGCGAGCGGAAGCCAGAATATCAACGTCGATAAGTCTGGCGACAGCATCGCCATCAACATTATCGCCAGCGATAACCTGTTAAGCCGGGCAGAATCCCTGCAACCGCTGGCGATCAGCGGGAATACCTCCAATGTCCCTGCGGGGCAGACGGTGACCGTGACGCTGAACGGGAAAAATTACACCACCACCGTTGCCGCGGACGGCAGTTGGACGCTGCAAATCCCCAGTGCCGACCTCCAGCTTCTGTCAGATGGCAATGCCACCGTGACCGCCAGCGTGAATGTGGCGGGAAGCGGTGCCGTAACGGACAATCACACGCTCGGCGTTCACATTCACACCCTGCCGCAACCGACGATTGATACCCCATTTGGCAACGGTTCACTGAACGGTGCAGAGGCGCTGGTCAGCCAGACGATTACTGGTCACACCGGCATCAGCGGTGCGGGTCAGACCGTCATCTTGTCCCTCGGCGGGAAATCTTATTCGGGAACGGTTGATACGGCAGGTAACTGGAAAGTCACCGTTCCTGCGGCCGATCTCCAGCAGTTGCCGGAAGGTAATAACACCCTGTTGGTGACCGCACAGGATGCCGCGGGCAATCAGGCGGGTAAAACGTTTGTTAGCCCAACCGACTTTACCGCCCCTACCCTGACTATCGGCACCATTGCTGGCGATGACACCATCAATCTGGTCGAATCCCAAAGCAACCAGACCGTCAACGGCACCGCCTCAATCAGCGAAGCGGGTCGTACTGTCGTTATCACTTTCGATGGGCAATTTTATACCGGCGTTGTCGGTAGCGATGGCAACTGGAGTATCAACTTACCCACAGCAGCCTTGCGCGGCATGGCCGATGGCAGCTACAAACTGTCTGCCTCTCTAAGCGATGTCGCCGGGAATACCGTCAGCGTCGAGAAATCCGTTGAGCTCAGCGCAGATCCGGCATTCCAGCCGACGATCTTCGTTAACGCCTTCGTCAATGAGAATAACGTCATCACCGCGGCCGATCTCAAAGTCAGCCAGTGGCTGACGGGTACCAGCGCGAATGTGGAAACCGGTCAGGTTGCGACCATTCTGCTCAACAAAAAATTCTACTTCGCCGCTATCAAGAGCGGTGGCAACTGGAGCGTGGAAATCCCCGCCGCCGACATGGCACAGCTCTCTGAGGGCACCGTGTCCATCAGTGCGCAGGTCGCGGATCTGGCTGGAAACGAGGGCAGTCATGAGAACTGGTCCAATGTTGATATGGATAATGACAGTATCTCCATCAGCATTGTCGCGATTGATAACCAGATCAACCGTCTGGAAGCCTCACAGCCGCTGATCATTTCAGGTTCGACGGTCAACGTGACTCTGGGAGAAAGCGTTACCGTCACGCTCAATGGCAAAACCTATATTGGTACGATTGCCGCAAACGGGAGCTGGAGCGTCACAATCGAGAGCAGCGATATGCTCGCCTTGCCGGATGGCACCGCGACCATTACCGCCAGCGTCGCCAACCCCGGTGATGCCCCTGTCACCGCCAGCCGCAATATTGATATCCATATTAACAACCTGCCACAGCCAACGATTGACCAGCCTTTCGGTGACGGCATACTGAATATCGTCGAATCGGCCAGCGGACAGAACCTGACGGGGAAAACCGGGATTACCGGAGCGGGCCAAAGCGTCATCGTCACGCTGAACGGCAAAACCTATACGGCAACCGTGGATAATCAGGGGAACTGGAGTGCTGCGCTTCCCGCCGCCGACCTGCAATCCCTCCCATCCGGCGTACAGACCATCCATGTAGAAGCAACTGACATTGCTGGCAACAGCATAGAGAGCATGAGAGATATTACCGTCGATACGGTTCGCCCTCTTCTGACGCTGAAACCACTGACCAACGACGGCATCATCAACGCTACCGAAAGCCTGAACGATCAGACGATTTCAGGCAATGCGCTACAGTCAGAAGCTGGGCGCACGGTGATTGTCACGATCAACAATAAAAATTATCAGGCGCAGATTCAGGCTGACGGCAGTTGGAGCACTACCGTTCCCGCCGCCGATCTTCAGGCGCTGGCTGACGGCAATTACACAGTGACAGCAACATTGACCGGCGCATCAGGCAACAGCACCGCCGTCACAGGGACATTAACGCTGGATGCCAGTCCGGCCAATCTGCCTCTGCTCACCGTCAACGCCATCGCGCTCAATAACATCATCGACGGAGGCGAAATCAACGTCGCACAAATCATCAGCGGCGGCAGCCTGAATGTCGAGGCGGGGCAGCGCGTTACCGTGACGCTCGGCGATAATACCTACACCGCAACGGTTGACAGCAACGGCCAATGGCGCGTCAGCGTACCGTCTGTCGATCTCCTTCATCTGGCACAAGGCACGCATACCGTCACGATTGGCGTCAACGACGTCAGCGGTAACCCGGCAACGCTCAGCCAGACAATTACGGTGAATACCTCCCTGAGCGGTATCGCCATCGATACCGTCGCGGGCGATGACAAACTGAATCAAGCCGAAGCCGCGCAAGATCTCACCGTCAACGGCAGCAGCCAGAACGTGGCAGCGGGCACCGCCATCACGATTGCGCTGAACGGGAAAAGCTACGGAGGCGTCGTACAGCCTAACGGCACGTGGAGCATTACCGTTTCTGCGGCGGACGTCGGCGCATTAACCGATGGTACGTCAACCCTCACCGTCACCACGGTAGACAGTACAGGGAATGTGTTAAGCGGCAGCCGTACCATCGAGGTATTCACTCACAGTAGCCCGTCGCTGACGCTGAACACACCGTTCAGCGACGGCATCCTCAATGCCGCAGAAGCAGGCGTGACTCAGACGCTCAGTGGCACAACCGGTATCGTCTCACCAGGGCAAACCGTCACCGCTACACTCGGCGGCGTGACGTACACAGGGATCGTCGATGCAGCAGGTAACTGGACGATCTCTCTGCCTGCAAATAGCCTGCAAAATCTGCCGAATGGCACCACCGCATTGCAGGTGAGCGTCAGCGACGCAGCCGGAAACAGCAGCACCCTAACCAGTAACGTTACCGTAGCGCGAACACCGCCTACCTTAACGGCGGGCAACTTTGCTACTGACAACATTCTGAACAGCACCGAGGTACAAAGCAGTCAGTTACTCACTGGCACCGCCTCACCGTCCAGCGCGGGGCAAACGGTCACCACCACGCTGAATGGCAAAACCTACAGCGGCACCATCGGCAGTGACGGCACCTGGAGCATCACCATTCCGTCGGCCGATCTGAGCAACCTGTCCGATGGCAATTACCCCATCGTGACACGCCTGACCGATGCCGCAGGCAATACCACGACCACAACGCAAACCATTGTCGTCGATGCCAGTCCACTCAACGCACCGGTCGTCACGATTGGTACGTTCGCCGGCAACAACATTATTGACGGGGCGGAAGCTCGGGTCAGCCAGGTGCTCAGCGGCACCAGTAAAAACGTTGAGCAAGGCCAGACGGTAACGATTAGCTTCAATGGCAAGCCGTATACCGCACAGGTTCTGTCGAATGGAAGCTGGAGCACCACGATTTCAGATGCCGACATGGCACTGCTGGTTAACGGTAGCCAGACGATTACCGTCAGTGTGAGCGATGTCTCTGGCAATACCGCGACATCCAGCAGCAGCGTCACGGTAAATACCAATGCGAGCGGGCTGTCTATTGCGCCAATCACCGGGGATAACCAGCTCAATGCGCTGGAAGCGACAAACGGCATTACGATTAACGGCGGTGCCGTCAACGTGGCACCGGGCACGGATGTCAACGTCATCCTCAACGGGAAAACCTACACCGTACAGGTGCAGCCAGACGGCACCTGGAGCGCCACCATTCAACCGAGCGATCTGCAAGTGCTGGGAGATGGCGTCATCACGGTTAACGTCACGGCGGTCGATCAGGCGGGTAATGCCCTGTCGGGGACGCAGCAGTTGGGCGTCAGCATCCACAATCCACCGGTGGCATCGCTGCATATGCCATTCAGCAACGGTTACCTGAATCTCAGCGACGCTCAGGCCGGACAAACACTTTACGGCACGACGGGCCTGCGTGGTGCCGGGCAAACCGTCAGCGTCACCATTGGCACCACGGTCTATGCCGGCACGGTGGACAGCAGTGGCAACTGGAGCCTGCAACTGCCGCCGTCCGCTCTGACGGGATTGCCAGATGGCCTCCTCAACATTTCTGTGACCGTCAGCGATGCGGCAGGCAATACCTCCACCGTTCAGGGCGGCGCATTCGTTGACTTGACCCCACCGGTGCTGACCATCAATCCGATTGGCATTGACGATATCATCAACATTGCGGAAAGCCTGCTGCCACTGGAGATCACCGGTACGTCGCCCATCCACGACAGCGGCCGTCCTATCATTGTTAACGTCACCATCAACGGGCAGATCTATCAGGGGCTGGCGCAGACAGATGGCACCTGGAGCGTCACCGTGCCTGCTGGCGACCTGCAAAATATGCCAAATGGCATCACGGCAATCACCGCCAGCTTGACCGATGCTGCCGGCAACACCGGCACGGTAAGCCATTCGATTACGCTGGATACCGACCCGGCCAAAGCACCGACCCTGACGATAGCCACGCTGTCGAACGATGATTACCTCAATCTGGCCGAATCGGGCCAGCCGTTGACCATCAGCGGTAGCAGTCAGAATGTGGAACAGGGTCAGCAAGTGACTATCACTCTCAACGGTGGAATTTATTTCGCCACCGTGGGTGCGGATGGAAGTTGGAGCGTACAGATCCCTGCAACAGATGTCGGCAACCTCCCTGACGGCAAGCAGACCGTGAGTGCCAGCGTAACAGACGTGAGCGGCAACCCCGGTTCAGCAACGCACAGCATTACCGTCATCACCGATGCGACTAACCTGCCAGCCATCACCATCGCCACCCTGTCCGGCAACGATGTCGTCAGCGCGCAGGATACGCAATCCGACCTGCTCATTTCTGGTTCAACGACGAATGTTCAGGTAGGGCAGCGCGTCACGGTGACGTTGAATAGCAAAACGTATCTGGCGACCGTTGGCGCTGACGGCAGTTGGAGCACCACCGTTCCCGCCAGCGATGTGCAAAATCTACCGCAGGGCAGCCAGAATGTGACCGCAACGGTCAGCGATATCGCGCAGAACCCAGCCTCGGCAACCCACCCGTTTACAGTCGATACTGTCCCACCGCTGCTGTCTATCGATATGCTGGTTGACACCAGCGACATCGGTCTGGCAGACGCGCTGGCTGGGCTCCCGTTAAGCGGCAAAGCCGAAGCGGGTCTTCTGGTTACGATCAAAGTGGGTACGGCAGTGTATAGCGTTGTCGCCGATGGCAATGACGTCTGGCAAATCGCCATTGCAGCGAACGACCTGCTGGCGCTGGGCGACGGCGTGAAAACCCTTGAGGCCAGCGTGACCGACGGCGCCGGGAATGCCAGCGCCACCAGCATTAATATCACATTAAAAACGCAGTCACTGCCGACGCTGACGTTGGATACGCTCTATGACAACAACGTCCTGACTGTCGCGGAGCTGGCGACGGCAACGACGATTGGCGGCAGTTACACCAATCTGCCTGTCGGGACAACCATTCAGGTCACGATAGGGACTTACACCACGACGGGCGTGACGCTCGCGGGCGGCTTGTGGAGCGCCACGATTCCGGCCAATGCGCTGAGCATTCTGGCAGATGGCAACATGCAGGTCAGTGCGACGGTCACAGACAGTGCAGGCAATACCGGCAGTGCGAGCGGCTCATTGGATGTCGTCATCAACACCAATTTCGCTGTCAGTATCGCCACCCCGTTTGTTGATGGCGTGCTCAATCAGGCAGAAAGCACGGTAGATCAACTCCTGACGGGCACGACGGGGTTCATCGATCCGGGCCAGAGCGTGTCGGTTTCGGTAACCAACGGTACGATCACCACCACCTACAACGCGATCGTAGCGGCAAACGGCCAGTGGAGTGTGACGCTGCCCGCCGCCGATCTCGCTGCACTGGGTGATGGGACACACACCATCAACGTGACCGCCACGGACCATGCCGGCAATACCGGTTCAGGCAGCGGAACCTTCACCAGCGTCATTGTGGGCGTTCCCGTTGCGTCGCTGGATACCCCGTTCGGCGATGGTAAACTGAGTCTGGCCGATGCGCAGCCGGGCGTGACGCTATCCGGGCAAACGGGGCTCACCAGCAACGTGGGGCAAACCGTGTCGGTCAGCATTAACGGCACAAGCCTCCCCGCGACGGTGAATGCCGACGGCAGTTGGTCATTATCGCTGGGTCGCCAGGCACTGATCGACCTGCCGGATGGCACGGTGAATTTCACCGTCATCGTGACCGATTCTGCGGGCAACACCAGCACCGCAACAGCCACAGCAAGCGTGCTAACCACCACCCTGCCTGCAGCCACATTGGATCTGCCGTTTGGCGACGGCATCCTTAACGCCACTGAAATTCAGGCCATCCAGACATTAACTGGTAAAACCGGCATTACCAGCACGGGTCAGGAAGTCATCGTAACGGTGACCAATAAAACCACGCTGGCAGAAACCACCTTTACCGCCGTCGCTGACGGGTTGGGCGGCTGGTCCAGAGATCTGAGCCCTGCCGATTTGGCGATCTTCACCGAAGGCAACTACAGCATTAGCGTCAAGGTCACCGACTGGGTAGGCAATACCAACACCAGCGCCTCGCTCGATGTGAGTTCGGCGCAGACGCTGCCAGCCCCGCTTATCGACGTGGTCCCGTTTGGTCTCGATAATATTCTGAGCAGTGCCGAAGCTGCATCCGCACTGACCTTCTCTGGCCGCACGCAGATTGGTGGCAACGGGCAAAGCGTTAAACTGGAGATCGACCTCAACGGCATCCGCTACACTGCGACAGTAGACAGCGCGGGCAACTGGTCGGTGACGCTGCCGCCGAATGCCTTGAACTCACTGGCCGACGGTTCACATACCATCACGGTGACAGCCGTCGATGCGGCCGGCAACGTGGGCTCCGCACCGATTTCTTTTACCAGCGATCTCACCCCACCGGCCATTACGCTGAATACGCCGTTTGACGATGGTTATCTGAATATTGTCGAAGCTGGCACACTGGCGGGCAGAACATTAAGCGGTAACGCGGGTGACGCAGAGAGCGTGAATGTCACATTTGGCGGGCTGCCGCTTGTCGTACAGCTTAGCGGAGGTATATGGACCGCAACGCTGACCCCAACCCAGCTTTCCCAGCTTGCTGACGGCACCCACACTATCAGCATTACGGCAACGGATAGCTTGGGCAACAGCGCTACGTTGAATTCTCAGGCAATCCTTGCCGTGCAAGCGGCCCCCACCGTCACCATTACCACTTTTGCGGGTCTGGACGGCCTTAATTATACCGAAAGCCGCGCCACGCAGGCTGTCAGCGGGACATCGACCGGGCTGGAGGTCGGGCAAAACGTCACCGTCAGGCTGAATGGCGTCGACTACACGACGAAAGTGCTTACTGGTGGTACGTGGAGCGTTAATATTCCGCCTTCTGCATTGCAGGTTTTACCCAATACGTCGCACACGCTTTCCGTCAGTGCCCAGGATAAAGCGGGGAACCCAACGGACCCATCCAGCGTTAACTTTAACGTCAACCTGACACCGCCTCCGACGGTGATGACCATTAACCCGATTTCGACCGACAACATCATCAACGCCGTCGAGATCGGCGGCAACATCACGATTTCCGGTCGCTCGATCGGGCCAGCTTCCGCGCAAACTGACATACTCGTTTCGGTCAACGGAGTGCTACTTCAGCCTAATCCCGTCACCGATATCAACGGCAACTGGACCATTACCATCCCCGCACTGCCTGCCTTTGCCGGTCAGGGGCCGATCAGCGTAACGGCGACATCAAATGACGCCACACTGACCACGATCGTCACCGTGGACACCGTCGCACCCGACTTGAATATTGTCGCTCTGGCTACGAACAATGTGCTCAATGCCACGGAAATGACGACGGAACAGGCGATTACCGGTACCGCCTCAGTCGCAGATGCCGGGCAAATCGTCTCGATTAGCCTGAATGGGAAAACCTACAACGCGCAGGTTTCTGTGACAGGAGACTGGAGTGTCAATGTGCCGGCCGCCGATCTGGCATTGCTCGCGGATGGCAGCCACACCATCACGGCGACCCTCACCGATAAAGCGGGCAATACCACCACCGATACGCAGGTCGTTACCGTTGATACCGACATCCCGCTGCTCAGCGTCACGCTGTTCGATAACAATATCCTGACGCTGGCTGAAGCACTGGCTGGCGCAGCGATTACCGGCAGAGGGGAAGTGGGGGCCACAGTAACCTTAACCGCAGGGCCGCTGACGGGCACCACCACTGTAGGCCTTGACGGCAACTGGAGTATTCCAATCCTGTCCGCCGATCTGCAAAGCCTGACAGACGGGGCACAGGTCATTGGCGTCACGCTGACGGATACCGCCGGCAACACTGCGCACCTTGATGCCACACTGGACGTCGCATTGAACCAAACGCTCGGCGCAGGCATTAATGATATCTTCGGTAACGACGGTATCCTCAATCTGGCCGAATCACTGGTCACACAGGTCATCAGCGGTAACGCAACCGGCAACTATCTCGGCGCGAAAGTCGTCATTAAAGGATTAGGCGCCGATCTGGAAGGCACCGTTGGTGCTAACGGAGCCTGGAGCATTTCGATTCCGGCTGATAGATTCAGTTTGCTAAGCAACGGACTGTTGCAAGTGAGCGTAGACATTGTCGATTCACACGGCAACGTGAAGAATCAACTGGTCGATATTGACGTGTTGAAATCCCTGCCGGTCATTAACTCCGTCGTGGCCTTCACGGATGGCGCGCTGAATGCGGCAGACGTCGTAACCAGCCAGATTATCAGCGGCGTGGTCAGCAATGTGAATATCGCCGCGGGTGCAACGGTCGCCGTGACGCTGGGTACCAAAATTTACACCGGGATTACCGTCGGTGCAGGTGGGGCATGGAGCTTATCCGTCCCTGCCCTCGACTTGCAGGCGCTACAGGACGGAACGCTGTCGCTGGGCATCGCGGTCACCGATCACGCGGGCAACACGACCAGTCAGATAGTCAACGTTCCGACGGTCATCAAGAACTTGCCGAGTATTACGCTGAATCCAGCCTTTGGCGATAGCGTGCTGAATCTGGCCGATCTGCTGGTCAATCAGACCCTCAGCGGTACGGCTACCGGTCTGACAGGCGGAACCATTACGCTTAGCATTGCGGGGTCACAAGTCGCCACCGCTACTGTCGGCACGGATGGTAAATGGAGTGCCGCTGTCACCCCGAGCGTATTGGGTATTTTGCAAGGTCTGGGCAACGGCGATTTCACCGTGACGGCTACCGCGACAGACAGCGTCGGCAATAGCGCCAACGGCACTGCCGGCATCAAATTTGATTTCGCCCAGCCGGTGATTACGCTGAACCCGGTATTTGGCGGAGATGGCTTCATCAATGCGGCAGAAGCGCTGGTGGCGCAAACCATCAGTGGCGTGGTGACCAATGCCAGCGCCGGATCGCAGGTTTCAGTTACCCTTGGCGGCAAAACCTTCCTGTCTACGGTCGGGGCGGGTGGCGCGTTTAGCCTGACGCTGCAACCGTCCGATCTCAGCACGCTGCTCGATGGCAACACCACGCTGAATGTGTCGGTCACGAATACGTCCGGCAATATCGGCACGGTCAATAACGCTATCAATATTATTGCCAAAACCCTGCCAACGATTAGCCTTGGTTCACTGTTTGGCGGTGATGGTTTCCTCAATGCCGCAGAAGCGGCGCTGACGCAGACGATTAGCGGCACCACCACCAACGCCGTCGCGGGATCGTCGGTCGTGATACGCATCGGCACTCTGACGCTAAACGCCACCGTCGGCAGTGACGGCACCTGGAGCACCAGCGTTACGCCACTGCAACTGTCTGGCCTGACGAACGGTAACCTCACCGTCAGTGCGACGGTAACCGACCCGGCAGGCAATAGCACCGGCGTCAGCACCGGCCTCAACATCGCCATCTTGCCACCGACAATCACGCTCAATCCGTTGTTCAGCAACGGTGTACTGGATCTTCCTAGTCTGTTGAGTACGCAGCTCATCGGCGGGACCACGGCCAATGTGCCAGCGGGCACCGCGATCAACGTCACGCTGGGCAGTAAAACCTACACCACAACGGTCGGTGCAAACGGCAGTTGGAGCCTGCCGGTCCCTAGCCTCGACCTGAAAGCTCTTGCGGATGGCGTCACTAACGTCGGTGTTCGTCTGGTTGATGCGGCGGGTAACGTCGGCACGCAAACCGGTACCGTAAGCGTGGCGATTAACGGTCAGCCGACGCTGACCATCAATCCGCTCTTTGGCGGTGACGGCCTGCTCAATGCCGTCGAGGCAGCAGCGGGTCAGCTCATCAGCGGAACCAGTACCAATGCGATAGGTTCCACGATCCAAATCTCACTGGGTACCAAGACCTACTCTGCCGTGGTGCAAAGCAATGGTAGCTGGTCCGTCAGCCTGCCTGCACTCGATCTCAACGGTTTGACTGACGGCACGCTTTCCCTCAATGCCTCTCTAACCAACGCGGCAGGAAAAAGCACCAGCGTGGGTGCATCCATCGGCGTGGGCGTTCACACACTGCCAACGGTCAGTCTCGGCTCCCTGTTTGGCGGGGACGGTTACCTGAATCTGGCCGAAGCGGGCATAAACCAGATCATCAGCGGAACCACAACCAACGCGGCAGGCGGTAGCGTCACGCTCACCGTGGGCGGGCTCGTGCTCAACGCCGCTGTCGCCAGCAACGGCACCTGGAGCATCAGCGTACCGAGCGCTAACCTGCTCAACATCGCCGATGGCAATTTGTCCGTCGGCGTCAAAGTTACCGACCGCTATGGCAACACCAACAACACCAGCAGCAACGTGATCGTGAAAACGCACCAGTTGCCGCAGTTGGGCATTGATGCAGTGGGATCGCTGATTGGCAACACCGTTGGCCTGCTGGCAAACGGCATCACCGTCAGCGGAACATCACGCTACGTACAGCAAGGTGCCAAAGTGACCGTCACGCTGCTCGGCCAGACGCTACAGGGCACCGTCGGTGCCGATGGCAAGTGGAGCGCGCATTTCACCAGTTCACTACTGGGGATCAACATCCTGAACGTTGGCGCAATTTTGACGGCGCTGCTGGGTACGGCGGTTGAAGCCTCCGTCACCGATCAGGCAGGTAACTTCACCGGCGTATCCGCCGGATTAACCTCCGGTATCTCTCTCGGGTTACCGCTGATGAGCATGATGGCGCTGGACGTTGACGATAGCAGCCTCGCGCAGGTGGCCTCGCTGTCCAGTGAACCGCTCGACACTGGGGAAAGCACGAATGTGCAGCCTCTTAATGTCAGCTCGAAAATGGCGGCGGCTGCGCTCAGCGAGACGAACACGACCAACAATAGCACCAGTACCGAAGCGGAAGACGGTGTTTATGCCATCGGCGGTGTTGTCATCAATCTGGCCGACGGCAGCGTGCAAACGGGCGAGGATGTCGAAGGGGGTGAAGGCGACGATCTCATTACGCTCTCAACGCTCGATTTTACCCAGATCGATGGCGGCAACGGCATTGATACGCTGGTTCTGGATGGCACCGATCTCAATCTGGACCTTACCGCGCTGGGGCTGAAAATCGACAACGTGGAGGTCTTCGATTTAGGCCAAAACGGCACCAACAGCATCACGCTGGATCTCGACCGCGCTCTGAATGTCACCGACCGCCCAGAAGACGACTTACTGATCGTCGGGGGAGAAGGCAATCAGGTGAACCTGATTCCGGGCGAAGGCGTCTGGAGCACGGTAGGACAGCGCGATATTGATGGTCAGCGTTTCGACGTCTACCACCATTCATCGCTGGATAGCGCCAACAACCTGGGAGATGTACTGGTGCAACAAGGCCTGCTCGTCAATATGGTGTAACGGTGTTTTAAGCGCCGGCTCTACCAAGAGCCGCTGCTTATACACAAATGCGGAGATCAACGCGGATTTTGTCGTTATCCGGCGTAAAAAATTATGCTGAGGAGATAGCAGGTTTAGGATGAGCCGCATGGACGCGGCGAAAGCTTGCGCCACGTCGGACAAAAACGTCAGAGACGTTTTTGAACAGCACTTGTGCTGGCCCGAAGGGCTAGCCCCATTTATGGGGCGAGTAAACGTGTCGCAAGCGGTCCGTTAAACCTGATATCTACGAAGGAACCGCGCCAGCGGCATAATTTCCGCCAAAAGCCTGGGGTCTCGGGGCGAGCGGCGTTTGAGCCGTCCCGAGTCGGGCGCGTGCTACGAGATAGCATAAAAAATCGCCATTATCGCGCACGAAACGGCCTCTGCAGCGGCATAGATACGTGTCCAAGAGACGGTACGAAACTGCCTCGATAGCGGCACAAATATGTGTAAAGGAACTAAAACAAAGAGTGATGAAAACAGGGGTCATTGATGCACAAACCATTTTTTATCAGGGGCATGTTTTTTCCACGCAATCGCGCTTTTTTGACGCGCACATTACGCCATCACACGCCGCGCGATGTGCTGACGATCGGGATGGCGATCGGGCTGGCCTTCGGTGGCCTTCCTTTCTTCTCTAGTTCGCCAACGTTCGCGCAGACCGTCGCGTTTGACTGGTCCGCCGCCCCGACAGAGCAGCAGGTCGATAGTCTGGACCTCAAACAGGCCATTCTCCGCGCGTTCGCACGCAACCCGCAAATCGCACAGGCCTCGGCACAAATTCGCGTTGGCGAAGCCGACCTGCGCGTGGCACAAAGCGCCTGGTTCCCGCAAATCGGCCTAAGCGGCAACGTCGGCCGGTCAGATCAAAGTGATACCGGCGGCACGATGAGCAATAATTCTACGGCGGGTCTTACGCTGAAACAGCTCCTGTACGA
Source organism: Pectobacterium sp. CHL-2024 (assembly GCF_044751765.1). Lineage (NCBI taxonomy): Bacteria > Pseudomonadati > Pseudomonadota > Gammaproteobacteria > Enterobacterales > Pectobacteriaceae > Pectobacterium > Pectobacterium sp. CHL-2024. Next base: position 42,214 of record NZ_JBIXKO010000006.1, read on the forward strand.
TTTCGGGAAGACGGGCGGCAGCATTGATGAACAACACAGCTTGTCAGACGCTTATCGCTATCAGCTCTACGGCACCATGACCACGGTCGGTCAGCAAACCTTGCTCACCTACCTGAAGGTCAAACGCTATCAGGAACTGAGTCAGGCGGCCGAGCGCAATATCACGTCACTCAATGTGGTAAAAGACACCGCGACGCTCCGTGCCGAAGCTGGTCTCAGTACGCAATCCGACATCCTGCAAGCGGAAACCCGCATCGCGGGTATGAGAGCGACGCTGGAACAGTACCGTGCGCTGGAGCGTTCCTCGCTGGCGCAGCTCAGCGTGTTGACCGGCGTTATCCCCACCGCCCTGCCCGATCTGCCACGCGCGCTGCTGCAACAAAAGATTACGCTCAAGGCACTCCCGTACCAGCAGAGTAATGCGGTGCTGAGCGCACAGTCCAAACAAGAGGCCTCGCGCCACCGGATTCGTCAGGCAGAAGCGCAACACTGGCCGACCATTGCCGTGCAGGCGGGCCGCACCCGCTATGAAACCGACAGGCGTAATTACTGGGACGATCAGCTACAGCTGGTGGTAGAAGCCCCGCTTTATCAGGGCGGCGCCGTCAGTGCTCGCGTTGATGCCGCGTCAGGCACGCGCGAAGCGGCGCAAGCCGAAGTCGAAGCGGCAAAGCTGGATATGAACCAGAAAGCCTCCACGGCCTATGCAGATCTCATTGGTGCACAGCAGCGTGAAAAAGCCAGTCAGCAGCAAATCACCAGCGCGACCTACACCCGCAACGTCTATCAGGATGAGTACAAGCTCAGCAAGCGCAGCCTGAACGATCTGCTCAGCGTGGAACAAGACGTGTTGCAGGCCGAAACCTCACGCATCGGCGCGTTATACGACGGCTGGGAGGCGACGGTTAACTACGCCGCTGCCGTCGATAATCTGCTGGATATGCTGGGTATTGAGCGTCATGAAACCACTGGCGAGACGTTACCGTCGCTGTAAGCCGGCTTGCCTGCCGGATAAGAACATGCAGGAATATCAATGACACAAGCAACGAAAACGGAGATCTGGATTGCCGCCATGGCCCGCGCCGCCGCCCACTATGGACAGGTAGTCGATATCCAGTCGGTACGCCAGCAGATGCGCTGGTACGAACAGCAGCCGATTGCCCGCCAGTTAGAACAAATCAGCCACCTGATGGGGTTGAGCATCAGCCTGCGCCACACGGAGAAACTCCGCTGGCGCAACAAGATCTTACCGGTACTGGCAGAAACCGATGACGGCGGCGTGATCGTCATCGAATCATTGAATGAGGAAGGTATCGCCACCTACTGGCTGAATGACGGCGGCGACCTGCAACGCGAAGCCGAACTGACGGAACTCATCAAACACAGTCAGGGGATTATCGTGCTGGTCGGCATCGCAGAGCGTGGCCGCGATACCCGCATCGATGATTTCGTCAAACCGTACCGCAAGCACTGGTTCTGGCAACACTTTCGCGGCGCAAAACGACAGATCGGGGAAATTTCTCTCGCGTCTATCGTGGGTAATGTTTTGGCACTGGCGGGGATTCTGTTCTCCATGCAGGTGTATGACCGCGTGATTCCGGCGCAGTCGATCCCCACGCTGTGGGTTCTGTTTTTCGGCGTGCTGCTGGCCGCCGCATTAGAGTATGCCATCCGTTTATCACGCACCATCGTCTCCGATCTGATGGGAAAAAGCATCGATCTTAACGTGTCGGGGATGCTGTTTGCCCGTGCGCTAGCGATAAAAAACGAGGCTCGACCGAAATCCACTGGCTCGTTTATTTCACAGCTGCGAGAAATTGATCAGGTGCGTGAACTGCTGACCTCGACGACCGTCGGGGCGGCAGCCGACATGCCGTTCGTTTTGCTGTTTCTCGGCATCATGGCGATGATCGGCGGTCCGCTAGTGTTTATTCCCATGCTGGCAATCCCACTGATTGTGATCCCCGGCCTGCTGCTGCAATGGCCGATGGCGAAGCTCGCCAAAGAAGGGATGCGTGAAAGCGCATTGCGCAATGCGGTGCTGGTCGAATCCATCGAAGGGATCGAAGATATTAAAGCGTTGCAGGCCGAACCCTACTTCCAGCGCCAGTGGGAGCAAACTCACGAAGTCAGCGCCGCCATCGGCATGAAGCAGCGCGTATGGGGCGCACGGCTCAGCGGCTGGGCATCGACCGTTCAACAGCTCACCTACGCTGGCATGCTGGTCTTCGGCTGCTATCTGGTGATGGCGGGCGATATCACCACCGGTACGCTCGTGGCCTGTAGCCTGCTTTCCTCCCGCACCATCGCCCCGCTCATGCAGCTAACAATGGTATTTTCCCGCTGGCAGCATGCGAAAACCGCCATGACAGGGCTGGATGACCTCCTGCAAAAACCGCTGGATCGGCCGGAAGAGGGAAAAATGGCGCACTGTCCGATCCTTCAAGGGCACTTCCAACTGCACAACGTGCAATACAGCTACGACCCCGAAAAGGGCGATACCGCCTTGCAGGTCGGCAAACTGGAGATCAAACCGGGCGAAAAAGTGGCGCTGCTCGGTAAGGTCGGTGCGGGGAAATCCACGCTGCTCAAGCTGCTTGCCAATCAGGTCACCGCGACGCGCGGCAAGGTCATTATTGATGGCGTGGATATCAGCCAGATCGATCCGGCCGATGTCCGCCGCCAGTTGGGTTTTCTGTCACAGGAATCGCGTCTGTTCTTCGGCAGCCTGCGGCAAAACCTGATGCTCGGCAACCCACACGCTACTGAGCAGGAACTGTTGCAGGCGCTGCGTATTAGCGGCGCGCTCAGCCTGATCCAACAGGATGCTTCCAGTCTGGATCGCATTATTCATGAAGGCGGGCGCGGCTTATCCGGCGGGCAGCGACAGATGATCCTACTTAGCAGAATGCTGTTACGTAATCCCCAGATCGTGCTGCTGGATGAACCCACCGCGTCGATGGATGAACAGTTGGAAAGCCACGTTATCCACCAGCTAAGCAGCTGGCTCACGGGCCGCACGCTGGTACTGGTGACACACCGTCCGGCGCTGCTCAAGCTGGTTGATCGCGTCGTCGTCATGGATGGCGGTCGCATCGTGGCGGATGGCCCGCGCGATCAGATCCTGAAAGCGGTCAGCAAACCGGCAGACACCGCACAGAGCGTGGCGTAAGGGGAAAGACAATGAGTAGCATCACTATCCATGATGACCTGAAACGCCAGGGGCGACGCGTCTCCGCGATTATCTGGCTCAGCCTGCTGGGGCTGATCGCGTTTTTTATCTGGGCCACCTTCGCCGTACTGGATGAGGTTTCCGTCGGGAGCGGCAAAGTCACGCCGTCGACCCGCGCACAGGTGATTGAAAGCCTGGATGGCGGGATTATCGGGCAGATCTATGTGCAGCAGGGCAACGTCGTCGAGAAGGGTCAGGTGCTGGCACAGCTGGACATCAACCGCTTCCAGTCCGTCTACGGCGAAGCCTTCTCTCGCGTGCAGACGCTGCGCGCCTCCGCCGAACGCCTGCACGCCGAGCTCAGCGGTGCGCCGCTAACCTTCAGCGAAGAAACCCTGAAGGAGCCAGCGCTGGCCGCACGTGAACATCAGCTTTATGAATCACGCTTGCGCAATCGCGATGAAACGGTCGCCAATCTGCAACAGTCTATGCGGCTGGTGGAACAAGAGCTGCGGATGACGGAGCCGCTGGTGCAGCGCGGTGCCGCCAGCGCCGTCGAGGTGATTCGGTTACGCCGTCAAATTAGCGAAATTCGCGGCAAAATCGACGAAGCTAACAACCAATATGCCGTACGGGCGCGGGAAGAACAGGTCAAAAACAACGCCGATCTGGAAGCCCAGATGGAAGTGGTCAGCGGAAAAGCCGACCAGCTCAAACGCGCCACCATCACGTCACCGGTACGCGGAATTGTGAAAGACATTCAGGTAACGACCGTGGGCGGCGTGCTGCAACCGGGCGGCAAGCTGATGGAAATTGTACCGCTGGAAGATCAGTTGCTGATCGAAACACGTATCAACCCGCGCGATATTGCCTATATCCGGCCGGGTTTGCCCGCCACGGTAAAAATCACCGCCTATGATGCTTCCATCTACGGCAATTTAACGGGCGAAGTCGAAAGCGTGTCGCCGGATACCCTTCAGGACGAAGTCAGGCGCGATCAGTTTTATTATCGGGTCTATGTGCGCACCACGCAGGCGGAGCTGACCAACAAAGCCGGGGAAAAATTCCCCATTGTGCCCGGCATGGTCGCCAGCGTGGAGATAAAAACCGGTCAAAAAAGCGTGATGGACTATCTGATTAAACCGCTGAATAAGGTCAATGAAGCGCTGCGTGAACGTTAAACTCGCACGCAGAACCACGAGTGCAAGTAACAAACAACAGCGCCGCACGGTTTCCCGCGCGGCGCGGTTATGACAGAACGATTTTTTAATCGCGTTACTTCTTAACGGTGACGTTCTTAATCTGCCATGTGCTGTCGCTGGTCAGTTTGACGTTCTTCATCGTCACTTCGATCGGCTTTTTCGCGTTCTCGCCGTTCAGCACGACCACGCCTTTGGTTTGGGACGTAATATCTTTAAACGTAATGTCGCTCCAGTCAGGCACATTACTTCCCTCTTTCTTCTCATACACCGTATCAATCACAATCGGTTTCGCCACATTCTTCATGACCACATTACTATACCGAACGCCATTGACCACCCCGGCAGCCGATTTGTCACTCTTAATGCGTAAACCATTTGTAGTGCCATTCATGTTCAGATCATCAACGGTCACGTTGTAAACGCCCATCGTTTCACTGCCGATCGACATGCCGTGTCCCGTTCCGAACTCGTTATGCAAAATGGAAATATTGCGCGTCTCGGCACGGCCTTTATAGGCTTTGATCGCCACGTTATCGTCGCCCGTCGAAATACTGCTGTGGGCAATGGTGATGTTTTTTGATGACATCGGATCGATCCCGTCGGTGTTTCTGGCGGTGGACGGGGTTTTGATCGTCGTTTTCCAGGCGGTGAAACCATCACCATCGCTGAACACGACGTGGAAATTCGGAGAGTTAATGAGGGAAACGTTATACAGCGTGAAATTCTTGCTCTTATTAATCTGAATCAGCCGGGGGGTATTCTGTTTTAGCTTTTTCACTTTGGCATCGGCAGCCAGATCCCACCAGCTCACCTTTTTATCCTGAAGCTTCACGCCACCTTGCCCGTCAATCGTGCCCGGCCCATAGATTCCGCTATTCGTCGTGCTCGTGGCGGTAATGAACGCATCACAACCTTTGCCGTTTTTATCAACCACGCCACAGGATGACGGGGCATTCTCAAAAGACTTGGCGTTATTCACCGCTCGCAGCGTCACCCCTTTGTCGATTAATAAGCTGACACCCGAAGGCAGGGAAAGCGGGCCGCTCAGAAAGACAGACGAACTTCCTGTACTCAGCCTGACCGCTTTTCCTTGCCCGCAATTATTCAACGCTTTTTGAATAGTGCTGGTGGCCGTGCTGCTGTCCGCTTTAAGCACCGTACAGGAAGACGGTACTTTCGGCTCACTCACCGTTCGTGAGTCAGAAGCAAATGCCGATGCGCTAAACAGCCCGATAAGCCCTAATGATAGTGATAAAACCCGCTTGCCTGATTGATATTCCATGTCAAACCTTCCCTTATAGATATCCGCAATTTCTTGTGACTAAAAAAGAATGGCGCATTCATTTTTATTAATTAAGAAAAATGAAACGTCTTTATAGAAACTAAAAACTGTCGCATATGAATATGTAGAATAATAAAATTCCGTTTACATAAAAATTTGCCAATGTTTATTAATAGAAGCATCCAGTTTTATGCATGATTAAATTATCACCAGAAAAGTAAATGGCACATCAACGAAACGTGGAAACAAACCGAATCCCATCACGCACAGCTGTAGGCGAGTGATAAGATTTTCATCTCGCTACACCCTTCACTTTTCTTATTTTTTTAATAAGAACCTTCCGAATATTTATTAATTCCAAAGAAATAATTAAACAGAATATAATAAAAGAGAAATAAAATTAAAAATAAAATAATAACATACTAAATTAAATAACCTGATTAATCTCAACAATTTCTTCGAATTATTATTCATTTCATATTCCCTGCTATATAATCCTTTTCGATGCGCAAGGACTCCCTCTTTATTTGGAATAAATAAAGAGAAAAAATATCCGTTTAATTTACAAGGAAAAACACATGTTTAAGTATTTAACACCGATATTTTTATGCACCGCTGCTATTTCTTTTCAGGCTCAAGCTGATGACACCATGTTGATGCTGCTGAAAAAAGACAACGCCACTTATTTAAGTTGGTCTACCGATGCTGGCAATGTGGTTCGCCAGGATGTGTATCGCAGCACCAGTAGCGCTCAGGCAGGCAGCGAAAAAATTGCAGAGCTCAATTCCACAGACAGAACCTTTACCGATTTAACCGCCAATCCACAGTCAGACTATTGGTATTGGGTGGATACCGTTAGCGGTAATAATAGCGTTCTGAAATCGAATGCGGCCTCAACGGCACCAGCGCCATTGCGTGCAGCGCCGCTTAAGGCAGCCAGTCCAGAATGTAAAGCGGGAGCGGTAATTAAAGATAAAACCGTCGACTGTGGCGGTATTACTCTGGGTCTGAGCTGTAAAGGCGACAGTGATAAACAGCCTCCGGTTATCACGCTGGAAAATGCCACCATTAAGAACCTGCGCATCTCTGAAAAAGGCGGTTCTGACGGTATCCACTGTAAGTCAGGCAATTGCCGTATTGAAAACGTGATCTGGGAAGACGTTTGTGAAGATGCAGCAACCAACCTGGGTAAAACCATGACCATCGTCGGCGGTGTTGCCCATAACACCACCAATGGCCCTGGTGGCAAGCCGGACAAAGTGCTGCAACAGAACTCCAAGAACAGTCACACTATCGTACAGGGCAACTTCACCCTGACTGGCCAACACGGCAAACTGTGGCGCTCTTGCGGTGACTGCACCAACAACGGTGGCCCACGTAACCTCACCATCATCAGTGCAACTGTTAACGGCACCATCGACAGCATCGCTGGCGTAAACCGTAACTTTGGTGATGTCGCTGAAATCCGTGATTTGCGTATTAAAAACTACAAAGCAGGTAAACCTAAAATCTGTGAAGAGTTTACTGGTGTAGAAAAAGGCAAAGGCACACCAACAAAACATGACGAGCAGTGGGATACCAAGAACTGCAAAGTCAGCCGTTCAAACGTTAAAGCTCTGTAATTCTGCTGGCAGAATTCATACCTATACTCTAAATAATTCGAGTTGCGTGAAGGCGGCAATCGCATGACAAATCGGTTTTAAACCGATTTGAACAGCGCTAGCACTAGCCCGAAGGGGGAACCTCATTTATGAGGTTCATTAATCCCCAGGAGCTTACTCAGGTAAGTGACTGGGGTGAATAAGAGCAGCCAACGCACAAGCAGCTTGAAGTATGACGAGTATAAATTAATACCCCCTCTGGGGTCCTGACGCATCAGGCATCTACAGACCGTGCAACTAAGCACGGTCTGTTTCATTTCATCACCCTTGCTGCAATTCGGTAAACAGCGTGCGTTTCAACGCCAGCTCGACGCCACGCAGTTCCGCCAGTCCTTTCAACCGCCCAATTGCCGAGTAGCCGGGGTTGGTTTTCTTTTTCAGATCGTCCAGCATCTGATGCCCGTGATCTGGCCGCATCGGGATCGGACGGCGATCGCCCGTCTTCTGACGCCGTAATTCTTCCGCCAGAATGGCATTAATGATCGCCACCATATCCACATCCCCCTGTAAATGCGCCCCTTCGTGGAAGGAATTGGGATTCTTCTCGCGACAGGTCGCACGCAGATGGGTGAAATGCACGCGATCGGCAAACGTTTCCAGCATGGTCACCAGATCGTTATCGGCCCGTACGCCGTACGATCCTGTGCAGAAGGTAAAGCCGTTATGCAGGCTATCGACCGTCTGTTTCAGCCAGCGCATGTCGTCAATCGTGGACATCACGCGCGGCAGCCCAAGAATCGGACGCGGTGGATCGTCCGGGTGAATGGCAAGGCGGAGGCCAACGGCTTCCGCCACGGGCACAATCTCACGGAGGAAATACCCAAGGTGCTCGCGCAGTTTCGCATGGTCGATACCATCATATTCCGCCAGACGGCCACGGAATTGCTCCAGCGTATAGCCCTCTTCAGAGCCCGGCAGTCCGGCGATAATGTTGCCTGTCAGACGCGCGATATCTTCTTCGCTCATTGCACGGAAGTAGTCAGCAGCCTGTGCCTGTTCATCCGCCGTGTAATCTTTTTCAGCACCGTGACGCTTAAGGATATGCAGTTCAAAGGCGGCAAAGGCAATATGATCGAAACGCAGCGCCTTTGAACCATCCGGCAGAACATGCTCCAGATCGGTTCGTGTCCAGTCCAGTACGGGCATGAAGTTATAACACACCGTATCGATGCCGCACTGCGCCAGGTTACGCAGCGATTGCTGGTAATTGGCAATATGCTGCTGATAATTCCCCGTCTGGGTTTTGATCTCTTCATGAACCGGTACGCTTTCCACCACCGACCATACCAGCCCTTTCGCCTTCAATTCGGCTTTGCGCTTTTCAATTTCTTCAACTGACCAGATTTCGCCATTGGGGATGTGGTGCAATGCCGTCACCACGCCGGTCGCTCCGGCTTGTCGAACATCATCCAGTGAGACAGGATCGTTCGGGCCGTACCAACGCCAGGTTTGTTCCATACCGAGTTACCCTTTTATTTTCGTCAAGATAGTGAGTTTTCGTCGAGAATAGGAAAAGCCTACCTCACCGGGACAGGCTGTCAAACGAAACTCACGAATTGATTGACCAATTACACAAAAAATTCGCATTTTGGACTAACATCATGCGTATTCAGGCTGTAATCATGAGGAAAAGAGTCAGGGATGGGTTATTTGGTCTGATATCTTTTCTCTCCGTACACCGATGCAATGTCGGAGAGAAAATTCACACAGTGACATATACCCTAAATAATTCGAGTTTCAGGAAGGCGGCAAGAGAAGACATCCCGATGAGCTTACTTAGGTAAGTGATTCGGGTGGGTGAACGCAGCCAACGCACATGCAACTTGAAGTATGACAGGTATACAGGGGAATCAGGATTCCAGACGAGAAGGAACAGACTCGAACAGGTAGCCGTCGAAGGCCGGATCGTCCACATTCGAAATTTCCAGCAGTTTAATTTTTACGTTTTCCAGATGCTGCCACATTGCCTGACGCGCCATGTTCACATCGCGGCGAGACACGGCACGCAGGATTTGTTCATGATCGTCCAGCCACTGGCGCTGATAGCTGAAATCGTCGGTATGGGAGTGAATGCCCTGCCACATTGGGCTGCGTTTACGCGCCTGCCACACCTCATACACCATATTGGCTAAGACGCTGTTTTGGGTAGACTGCGCCAGCAGGCAATGGAATTGTTCATCGGCGCTTTCATCTACGCTGCCGTTCTCAAGCGACGCCCGTTCTTGTTCAATGGCCTGCCGCATTTTTAGGATGTCACTCTTGGTCGCCTGCATCGCGGCAAATGCCGCAACTTCACCTTCCAGCAGCTGACGCGCCTGCATCAGCTCGAAGGGGCCATAGCCGCTGTCCACCACGCTGTCTTTTCCCTGCGCGCTTGGCAGTTGCATGACATAAACGCCAGAGCCTTTACGCACCTCAATCAGCTTTTCCAGTTCCAGCATGATCAGGGCTTCACGCACCACGCTGCGGCTGACGTTGTAGGTTTCAGCAATATCACGCTCGGGAGGCAAGCGGTCGCCAATCTGATAGTTTCCCTTCAGAATTTCCGCGCGAAGATTGTCGCCAATCTGCTGATATAAACGCATACCGCCATCCCTTTATTCAACATCGGCCACCGCAATATTGGCCTGACCAAAAGACAGAAAAAACGCCAGAGTTGTCCGAAGTATAACATGAAGCCATACAGCGCAGCACGTTGAGCAATCTGCACGCGAAATAATTTCAGATATAGTGTTGTCGAAACGCCATTACCCCGTTCGCGAGCAGATTGATGTTGCCCAATAGGCAAGGAGCATAAATGACAATAAACGTATTCCGGTTCGTTTCGTGGACCACCTGGAAGCAGGTGATGGCGAGCCTGTTCACTCTGGTCGGTGTGCTTTTTATCGTGGGATGCAACAGCAGCTCGCGCGACATCGCGCCATTAGGGCAAACGTCATTCGAGCGTTATCAGCAAGACACGACGCGTTGGGTAGAACAACACCGCGCCTTCCAAACCACGGATAAACAGCTGGAATTACGCTGGAACACCCCCAGTGAAACTCGTCCCCTCGGTCAGCCGCAGAAAGCCATCTTATTAGTGCACGGATTGGGCGATTCACCCGGTTCATTCACTGACATCACCCCCAAATTGGTCGAACAGGGATTTCTGGTCAGAACCGTGCTGCTACCGGGTCATGGCACCCGCCCCTCCGATCTGTTGCACGTTACCGTAGATGACTGGCGCAAAGTCGTCGCCGAGCAGGCGGCCATCCTCAGCAAAGAGGTCGATGAGGTCTATCTGGGCGGCTTTTCCACCGGTGGTAATCTGGTGCTGGAATACGCGTTGCAACACCCTGAAATCAAAGGGCTGGTGCTGTTTTCGCCCGCGATTAAATCCAATGAAAAATACGACTTCATGACGCCGCTGCTGTCCGTGTTTACCGACTGGCTGATGCCGCCGCGCCCTGGCTATCCTCAGCAGTTGGCAACCCGCTATATGCGTGTGCCGACCAACGGTTTCGCCCAATATTATTATTCCAGCAGCGGGGTGCGTTCAGAGCTTGCCAAAAAGACTTATGACAAACCGGTGCTAATCGTGCTGGCGGAACATGATTCCGTCGTCGATACGACTTACATTGTAGACACGTTCGATAAACAGTTTACCCACCCGCGCAGCCGTCTGATCTGGTATGGCGATCGCCCTGCCGGTATCCATTCCTCACGCGTGTTGGTGCGGACAGGCTCGCTGCCCGACTGGCGCATCAGCCAGTTTTCCCACATGTCGCTGCTGTTTTCACCAGACAATAAGGAATACGGCAAAACCGGAGCAATCGTCATCTGCGCCAACGGCCAGCCCCTGAACGACCTGAAAACCTGTCAGGATCGCAGCACGCTGTGGTATTCCGACTGGGGATACGTGGAAAATGGCAAAACCCATGTGCGCCTGACCTTTAACCCCTACTTCGACTGGCAAAATCAGATCATGGCTAACGTACTGGACGCGCAATAACACAGGTGTCTCCCTAAATAATTCGAGTTGCAGGAAGGCGGCAACCGCGCGAATCCCCAGGAGCTTACACCAGTAAGTGACTGGGGTGAGTAAGGGAAGCCAACGCACCTGCGGCTTGAAGTATGACGGGAGTTGTCATCATTTGGTCATCAAGGGCAGGTATTTTGACTTAAAGATAAATCCGCCCAAAGATTAACCATGATCGCCATGCCCGTTCCTTGCGCCCGACCACTCCTCCGGGGTACACCGGTAGCGCGAGATCTTTGTATTCCTCTGCCGGATGTTTCTCCTGACACCGACAATGCCACCGTATTGCAGCTGTTCAGTAAGAATAAAGAATGGGTCAGCTTGCCTGTCGTGGAGGATGGACGCCCTTTCGGCCTCATCAACCGCCATATTTTTCTCTCGCAGATGTCTCGGCCTTTTTATCGTGAGCTGTACGACAAAAAGAGCTGTATCGCGTTTATGGATAAAAACCCGCTGATTATCGACGCGCTGGCATCGTTGAACGACGTCGCCGATCAAACGGTGATTACCGGTGATAAATCGCTGACGGACGGCTTTATGATCACCGAGAACGGGCGTTATATCGGTATCGGATTAGGCATCGATCTGATCAAGGCCGTCTCCGATATGCACCTGCGCCAGCATCAGCAAATTATGCAGAGCATCGAATATGCCAGCGTGATTCAGACCGCGATGCTGACAACGTCAACGCAGGCGATGTCCCGCACGCTTGCCGACTGGTGTTTAGCCTGGGAACCGCGAGACTGTGTTGGCGGCGACTGCTATGCCTTTAAAACCTATCAGAACGGCTGGCTTGCCGCCGTCGCGGACTGTACCGGGCACGGCGTACCCGGCGCATTCATGACGCTGATTTTCTCTTCCGCGCTGGAACAGGCGCTAACACAGCACGGCCCGATGCTGCCAGCGCAGCTATTACAGGCGATCAATCGTCATATCAAAGATACGCTGGGGCAGCGTGACGAAGCACATCAGCTTTCTACCTCTAACGACGGCTGCGACGCGATGCTGGTGTTCTGCGATATGACGCGAAACACGCTGACGTTTTCCGGTGCGCGCATGCCCGCCTTCATGCTGCAACGCGATACCGGACAGCTGACGCCGCTCCAGTGCGATCGTATGGGGGTCGGCTATACCGAAACCCCTTATGACTACCAGTGGTCGAGCTATGAATTGCCGCTTCACGATAACGATATGTTTTTCACCACCACGGATGGCTTGACGGATCAAATCGGCGGAGAACGCCGGATTATGTTTGGTAAACGTCGCCTACAGGAGTACCTCCAGCACCATCAACACCAGCCGATGCGCGAACTGGCTAACCAGCTCCTATCGGCACACAAAATCTACCAGGGCGATCAGACCCGGCGAGACGATTTAACATTTTGGGGCTTCCGACATTGTTCGACTTTTGTTTAATCAGGCAGACAGAATGATGCCAAACATCAAATACACTGAATTTTTTTCGCCCTCACACCAGCATGACATCACGCTGTATTACGTGGGATATTTTTCACAAAACATCATCAGTTCACTGGCCGAAACCATGCGGCTACAGCTGGAGAAAAAGCAGCTGCCCGCAGGCATCCGTCGCCGACTGTTCTCTACGTTCGTCGAAATGGTGCAGAACATTACCCGCTATTCCGCTGCACCGTTAACCGCGCTCGATCACACCGTCGAAGTCCGTCATGGCTCCGTGTGTCTGGGTTACGAAAATGGGAAATACTTCCTGTTGTGCGCCAACCCGATACACCCCGACGATGTCGAGACGCTGCGGGGACGTCTTGAACCGCTGCGCGGCATGACGCTTGATGAAATCCGACTCGCCTACAAAGTCTCTCTGCGTGATGAAACCCCGTCATCAAGCAAAGGCGCAGATATGGGGCTGTTGACCGTCGCGCGGGATGCCAGTGAGCCACTCCAGTTTACGTTTCGGGCCGATGCATCAACGGGGCTATCTACGTTTTATCTGAAGGCAATCATTTAACATGAAAAATATAACAACCCTAAGCAACCTCCATATTTCGGGGACATCCTGTACCCCGACGGTTGATTTTCACTTTGACACACACCGTCTTTATCTTTCCGGCGAATCTTACCCTGAGAACGCCGCGGCGTTTTATCGCCCGCTGCTCACCGAGATTCAGGCATATCTGGACGCGTTAACAACCTACGCGGAAACGATGCCGCCGGATGGAGCACTGCCGAGCATCGAAATTCACGTCTCCCTGATTTACTTCAACAGTTCAAGCACCAAGATGCTGTTCAGTTTATTCAATCTGCTTAATCAGGCTGCGGAACAGACGCTCTCAATTGCGCTGTATTGGTATTACGACAAAGACGACGACATTGCGGAAGAATTTGGTGAAGAGCTTCACATCGATTTCCCTGCCCTGACCTTTCACAGCACCATTTTGAGTGATAATCATGAGCACAATTGAATTGTTTACACCGGAATACGACATTCTGCTCGCCGCGCGCAACATTGCTAACCAGCAGGAAAGACCAGCCGAAGTCTATCGCGACACGCTGCTGGCATTAACCGACCACTATCAGCGGCTGGTACGCGAGTCGCACCGCCTGATTTCACGCAGCGACCGGGCGGAGAAAGAGCTGAACCGTCTGAACGCGCAGCTCAATCAACTGGCCGTCGAGCTGGAATACAAAGCCAGCCACGATCCGCTGACCAGCGTGTATAACCGCGGCGCGATTATTGAACGCATCAACCACGCGCTGGAGCGCAATCAGGCCGCGCTCATCGTGCTGGATATCGATCATTTCAAACAGGTGAATGACACCTATGGTCACCCCACTGGCGACGCCGTGATCTGCGATCTGGTCTCGCGCGTGCAGAACGTGCTGAATACCACCAGCAGCATTGGCCGCGTCGGCGGTGAAGAGTTCACTATCCTGTTGGAAGGGCACACGCTCATGCAGGCCGTCTCACTCGCCAGCCGCCTGCATCAGGATCTCAACAGAATGCCGCTCAGCGTACTGCCGCAACAGCGCGTCACCGCCAGCTTTGGCGTCAGCTGGGCCCCACAGAAAACCCGTTTCGATGCGCTCTACGGTGCCGCAGATGCCGCGCTCTATCAGGCCAAGGAAAAAGGCAGAAATCGCGTGGAGTTTCAGTAAGTCGCAGGCAGGGCGATTGCTGTCGCCCTGACTCATGACCATAATAGGGGGTATCGGCTTCTCCGAGACAGATTCCCCTATGCGATTCGATTTAACCGATCTCCGGCTGTTTCTCAATACTCAGAAAGCAGGCAGCATTACCGGTGGCGCAGCGGCGTCCAGCCTGACCGTGCAGGCCGCCAGTGAGCGAATCCGGGGCATGGAAGATGAACTTGGCGTGCCGCTGCTGCTACGCTCAAAGGCGGGTGTCTCGCTCACCGACGCGGGCTTTTCGCTGGCGCACCATGCCCACATTATCCTGCGTCAGGTAGACCATATGCGCAGCGAATTACACCAGTACAGCAAAGGGCTGCGCGGTCATATTCCGCTGCTGTGCAACTCTGCGGCGCTGAATGAATATTTGCCTGCCCTGCTGGGCCGCTATCTGGTGGTCTGCCCGCAGATATCCGTGGCGGTGAATGAAAAACTCAGTCGCGATATCGTCGATGCGATTCGCAATCAAACCGCCGACCTTGGCATTGTGGCCGATTCCGTGCCGCTCGACGGGCTGGAAACGCGCCCGTTTCGTCAGGACGAACTGGTGGTTGTCGTTCCCCGTGACAGCATCTGGTCTGACGCACAGCAGCTCACCTTTTCCGCCATTGCCGACGCCGAATTTATCGGGCTTAGCGAAGGCGCAGCTTTGCAGGAACACATTGACGAACATGCCAAAAGGTTAGGAAAACGCCTCAATTATCGCGTGCGTCTTGCCAGCTTCGACGCCGTCACGCAGGTGATTCACAGCGGTATCGGTATTGGCATTCTTCCACGACATGCCGCACAGCGCATGATGGAACGGCTGGCGATTCGCACGATCCCGCTCGCAGACGACTGGGCGACGCGTAATCTGGTGATCTGCGCCCGCCAGTTTTCCGCACTGCCCGGCTATGTTCAGGATTTCGTGACGTTTATTACGACAGAGAACGCAGCAGGTTAAAGCAGCCCGCGTGCGGCCATGTATCCGCCCAGTGCTATCAGCCCGATGAAGAAGCAGCGCCGAAAAACCGCTTCGCTAATCGCGTGGCGCAGGCGTTGCCCTATCATCATGCCCAGCAGCGCGGGAATCAGCGCTAGCATCGACTGCCAGAGATTGATGCCCTGTAGCCCCATCCCCTGCATCAGCTGTAGCGCCAGCCCCAGCGTGGAGACGGTAAACGCCAGCCCCAGCGCCTGCACCAGATCGTTTTTATTGAGCCGCAGGCATTGCAGGTAAGGCACGGCGGGAATGACGAAGACGCCCGTTGCCGCCGTGATAGCGCCGGTGATATAACCCACCAGCGGCGACAGCCAGACTTCATGACGACCGGGCTGTGGCAAGGTGGTCGCTACGATGCCCCACAGGCCATAAACCACTAAAATGCCGCCAAGTGCCGCGCTGGTCCATGACGATGATGAGGTTAACGCCGGCAGACCATTCCAGAACGTCCCAATAATGATCCCGGCAAACAGCGTCCAAAACCGTTTAATCAGGTTGAGAAAGGCGGGGCCGCAGGCAAGTTGCCAGATGTTGGTCACTAGCGAAGGAACAATCAAGAGCCCCGCCGCGCTGGCGGCGGGCATCACCAACGTTAACAGGCCCATCGCGATGGTCGGCAATCCCAGACCAATTACGCCTTTCACCACGCCAGCCAGCAGGAACACCACCATCATCGTCGTCATTCATCGCCTCGGTTTGTTGCACCATAGTAGGAAGAACCCTACGCAGGAATAGTCTGATGAGGGCACTACTGGTGTCTATGCGGATTGTATTGAGGGTGATTCAGGGAAAATTTGAGGTAGGGGGCGGATTAAGAGTCTTGGAGTCACATCTTTATGCCGGCTCAGAGACCGTTTCGTGCGCAACAATACCGTTATTCTCATGCTACCTCGTAGCACGCGCCCGACATAGGGGGCTACGCCAGCCCCCTATGAACCCCGGCTTTTGGCGGAAATTATGCCGCTAAAGCGGTGCCATCGGTGTTCATGACCGCTAATCGAGCCACGAGTGACGCGTTTACTCGCCCCATAAATGAGGCTCGCCCTTCGGGCCAGCACAAGTGCTGTTCAAAAACGTCTCTGACGTTTTTGTCCGACGCGGCACTGGCTTTCGCGGCATCCGTGCCGCTCACTCGGCGGCCACGCCCACCGATGCATAATTTTTTACGCCCGATAACAGTCAATCCTGCTGGCATCCCACACCGTGTATAAGAAACAGCCCAGAGATTGTGGTCAGCCGTTATTAGCAAGCCACAAAATTTAGTAATTCTGGTTCTGTCGTGCGCGGCCTACGGCCTCACCCAGTTGCCATACGGCCATCGCGTAGTGGGTGCTGTGGTTGTAGCGCGTGATGGTGTAGAAGTTCGGCAGTCCGTACCAGTATTGGTAACCCGTGCCGATGTCCAGCCGCAGCAGGCTGGCTTCACTGTATCCCGCCAACGAATGCTGTGGCGTTAATCCCGCCGCCTGGAGTTCCGTGAGCGAGTAGCGGGTATTGAAACCGTTCGGGAGCAGCGGAGCCTGACCGTTTGCCTGCACCGCCACAGGCGCGCCTTTCACCCACCCGTGTGCTTTGAAATAATTGGCTACGCTGCCAATCGCGTCCACCGGATCCCACAGGTTGGTATGTCCGTTCCCGTCGAAATCCACCGCGTAGTTCTTGAAGGATGACGGCATAAACTGCCCATAGCCCATCGCGCCCGCGTAAGAACCGCGCAGGCTGAGCGGATCGTTGCCTTCTTTACGCGCCATCAGCAGGAAGGTTTCCAGCTCGCCCGCAAAGTAATCGGCACGTCGCGGGTAATCAAACGCCAGCGTGGCCAGTGCATCAATGATGCGCGTTTTCCCCATCACTCGGCCCCAGCGGGTTTCAACACCAATAATGCCAACGATGATCTCAGGCGGAACGCCGTAAATGTTCTGAGCGCGCTGTAGCGCATCCTGATATTGATTCCAGAACGCCACGCCGTTCTGCACGTTGTCTGGCGTAATAAACTGATTGCGGTAGCGGTTCCAGGCACCGTTCGGCCCTGAAGGCGGGCGCGATGTCGGGGCTTGTTTATCCATCAGGCGGATCACCCAATCCAGACTTTTCGCCTGCACCAGCACATCATGCAGCTGCTGGCGGTTAAAGCCATGCTCCAGCACCATTTTATCGACAAACCGCGCGGTAGCCGGGTTAGTCGCAAAATCACCGCCTAGCGGATGAACATTGTGTGCGGGTTCAAGCAGGAAGCCACCTTTAAAAGGATTACCTGAAGGCGCTTCTGCGGGAGGAGGGGCCGGCTGACTGCTACAGGCCGAGAGCAAAACGAGCAGAGGGAGAAAACGAACCAAATGACGCATCAGATATCCGTATAGCCAGGTAAGAAATCAATACAGGCTATGGTAAAGGATTGTCTGATGTGAAAAAACCAGCCAGAGGTGAAAAAAATGCCGCGCGCCGCTCAAATAGAAGGTCGACGCGCGCGTTATTACATCCGAATCAGTTTTTCTTCACGAACTCGGACTTCAGCTTCATCGGGCCGAAGCCGTCGATTTTACAATCAATATTGTGATCGCCTTCCACCAGACGAATGCCCTTCACACGGGTGCCGATTTTCAGCGGCGTTGAGCTGCCTTTGACTTTCAGGTCTTTAATGACCGTTACCGTATCGCCATCCGCCAGCAGGTTGCCGTTGGCATCTTTCACCACTAAAGCGTCATCCTGCGCTGGCGCATCACCTGCCGCCGACCACTCATTTCCGCATTCTGGGCAGTTAAGCATTTCGCCCTCTTGCCAAGTATATTCAGAACTGCATTTTGGACAATGAGGTAACTGTTGCATGATAAACTCCTGAAAAATTCACAATAAAAAAGCAATAAATATCATTAGGTAACTACCATATTTTCGATATTTTACCCTTTTATGCGTATTTTTGATAGTCAAGCCGCGTTTATCGTGACTTTACTGTCCTTCCAATACCGTTTCGCTTCTTGCCGCCAGAAACGCAAGCAAGTCTTCTTGCGTTAGCGCTTTGGAATACAGCCAGCCCTGCGCATAAGCGACACCAAGGCTTTTCAGATAGGCTTCCTGAGCCGGAGTCTCAATCCCTTCGGCAACAATATGCAGATTAAGGCAGTGCGCCATGCTGACAATATGAGACAGCACAATATCAGTCGGTGAATGGTCACTAATATTCCCGACAAAGGACTTGTCGATTTTAAGCTTGTTGGCTTTTACCCGCTCAAGATACGACAGCCCGGAATAGCCAGTACCAAAATCATCAATCGCGACATCAATGCCTTTTTGTTGATACAGCTCTACCATCGGCGCCGCTTTCTGGGGTTCGATCATCGATGATTCGGTTAATTCGACATTAACATTAGCACCGTCGAGCTCGTATATGGCAACCTGCTCCACGAGATAATTGAAAACATCAATATCTTCAAACTCCGCCGCTTCAAGATTGATAGAGACAAACATCTCAGGATAACGCTGTCTCAGCACGCTGGCCGTTTGTAGCGCCTCATTGATAACGAAAAACGTTAAGTCTTTCATTAGCCCAACCTGACGAATCATGGGAATGAAAGAATCCGGCGTAATCAGGCGTCCATCCGAATGACGCCAGCGTATCAGGGCTTCACACCCCACGACCTGAGCGGTATCCAATTTAATAATCGGCTGATAATGCAATTCAAACTCTTTTTGCCTCAGCGCCTGATTGAGAACATAGCGCGGGCTTTGAATGACCAGTGACTTTCTGGAGATAACCTCGGACAGCAGCAGGGAAATCAGCATAAAAATGGGCAAAGCAGAGAAGAAAATCGTTAGGTAGAATGAAAGTTTCACGGGTTTATCCGCCCTGACCATCAAAGCCAGATCGCTATCTGGCAGCGGTTTCAGGACGTAATATTTATCGTCAATATAAAATCTATCGGGATTATTTCCCCCTGCGGTCAAACGGGAATAAATAGAGCTACTCATCGAATCCGACAGAATAACCCGGCCGTCCAGCTTATTTTTCTCCAGTAATGCGTACCGGATATTATAGCTGTAGGAAGGCACATCCAGAAATGAGCGTGGATTCAACACCACAAGATGACGCGTGGCACCAACATAAATCATCGGCTTATTTTTATTCAGCGGACTTTCAACTTTATACCAGATGTTATAGATATCTTTATAACGAAAATCGGGTTCCGGAAGAAACATCGTATTAATGTCGTTCATCATCGAAGAACAGCGCGGCCGATTCCCATCGATATAGACTACATCCTGAATATAATCATTGTCGTAAGCCACCTTTCGCAATAAACCCAAATGAAAATTATCACAATAAGGTGGAAAGCCTTCTTCTAAAATATCAAGTGCGGAGGTGGCCTGCTGAATAATTCTCCCGGCATGTTCAACCGTAACGTTAGAAAAATCATCCACTTCGCGTTCAAACTGCCTGAGCGAAAACGTTGAATAAGCCGTAAGCACTAACGCAAAAAGCGCCACCAGAGTAAAAAACAGGCTGGAGGATAATAAGAAAAAGCTTTTCTTAAAATAGAGCGTTTGAAAATAGGCTAGCAGGCTTTTTTTCATAGGAGCGACGCATCATTATTATGAAGAATCCAACATAGCACACAACCCTCTCCCACAATGTATCGATATCTCAAATAATTCTGATTTTAAGACATCGGTAACCGTCGGGTTCCGCAGCGCCTCTCAGGCAAAGGCGACATCGCTATTTGCTTTTCTATTTGCTTTCCTATTTACCTTAGAAAACAGCCAGTTGCTTTCTATCACTTTTTTCTTATCACTATCGCGCTGTGATTTAATTGTAATGAGAACCATTATCATATTAACATAGCGCCCTATTATTGACCGTCGATACGTTTTTTCTATTTCTGCCCATGATATCTGACCACGCCACGCCCTCTGCTGAACTGACGCTCGAATCGCTCTATGGTTCGCATCATGGCTGGCTGAAGCACTGGCTAACGGGCAAGCTGCAATCCTCTTTTGACGCCGATGATATTGCTCAGGACACTTTTCTGCGCGTGATGAACGGCGAGTCGCTGACCGCAATCCGTGATCCTAAATCCTTCCTGTGTACCGTTGCCAAACGCGTGATGGTCGATCTCTTCCGCCGCAATGCGCTGGAAAAAGCCTATCTGGATAGGCTGGCGCAGTTGCCGGAGGCGCTTGCGCCCTCACCAGAGATCCAGCAACAGCAGCTTGAGACGCTCCAGCAGGTGGATCTCATGCTCGATGGCCTGAGCCACAAAGCACGACAGGCGTTTTTGCTTTCCCAGCTTGATGGCATGGCCTACGCAGAGATCGCCACACGGCTGAATGTCTCCGTCAGCTCCGTCAAAAAATACGTTGCCAAAGCCACGGAGCATTGCCTGCTGTTCCGTCTGGAGCACGGGCTGTGAGCCTGACGCTAACCGATTCCCAGCGTCAGGCCTTGCGCTCCGCCTCGCATTGGTATGCGGTACTGAACGACGAACGCGTGAGCCCTCAGCAAACTGAGAAATGGCAGCAGTGGTATGCGCAAAATCGGGATCACCAGTGGGCCTGGTCGCAGGTAGAAAATCTGCGCAGCCAGATGAACGTCGTGCCTGGCAACGTAGCCCACCGCGCCCTTCAGGATACGCAGCTTACTCGCCGCCGAGTGATGAAAGGTCTTTTGCTGCTGTTGGGCGTTGGTGGCGGGTGGCAGCTTTGGCGTTCCGACACCGGAACGGGCCTTCGCGCCGATTACACCACGGCAAAAGGGGCAATCCGTCAGCAGCGTCTGGAAGACGGCACGTTGCTTTCGCTGAACACCGACAGCGCCGTCGATGTTCGCTTCGATCCACAGCAGCGGCGTATTCACCTCTGGTACGGCGAAATCGCGATTACCACCGGACAGGATGCCAGCAGTCGCCCTTTCTACGTGCAAACACGACACGGGCAATTAACCGCACTCGGCACTGAATTTACGGTCCGTCAGGAAGCCGACAGCACGCTACTGAGCGTGCAACATCATGCGGTGAAAGTCGTACTGGCCGACGATCCGACCCAAGAGCGCATCGTGCATCAGGGCGAAAGCCTGCGCTTCAGCGCGCGGGCTCTGGGTGAAATCCAATCCGCAGAGGAAGAAGACAGCAACTGGGCGCAGGGCATTCTCAGTTTCAGCAATAAGCCGCTCGGAGACGTGATAGCGACGTTATCGCGCTATCGTCACGGCGTGCTGCGCTGTAGCCCAGAGGTCGCGACGCTGCGGTTAAGCGGCACCTTCCCGCTGAAAAATACCGATACGGTGTTACAGGTCATCGAGAAAACACTTCCTGTTAAAATTCAGTACATTACTCGTTACTGGGTCAATATCCTTCCCGCAAACTAAACGATAACGAAAAAAATTATCATTCTTGATTGTCCTTTTTCTCCCTCTCGTTCGACTTAGGTGCATAGAACAAAAATGATGATGGAGATGTTATGACGCTCTTACGCGCCTTTCGTAAAGCAACCCCTTTAGCCATGGCGATACAGCTCAGCCTGTTGTCGACGGTCGGTCTTACGACAGGGATGGCCCACGCCGCGACGGCTCCCACCACCGCACGCTACGATATTGCTGCTGGCGAGTTAGACAAAGCGCTCAACCACTATGCCGCCCGTAGCGGGATTACGTTGTCGGTCGATGCCAGCCTGACGCAGGGAAAACGCAGCAACGGCCTGCACGGTGACTACACCCTTGACGGCGGTCTGAAAGCCCTGCTAGCGGGTAGCGGTCTGCAACTCAAGGCGCTGGGCGATAACGCCTGGACGCTGGAACCGATCCCTACGGCAGCGGAAGAAACGCTGACGGTCGTGGGCGACTGGTTGGGGGAAGCGCGTGAAAATGACATCTTTGAACACGCCGGCGCACGCGATGTCATCCGTCGTGAGGACTTCGCCAAGACCGGTGCCACCACGATGCGCGATGTCTTAAACCGTATGCCGGGCGTGTATGCGCCGGAAAATAACGGCACGGGCAGCCACGATCTGGCCATGAATTTTGGTATTCGCGGTCTCAGCCCGCGCCTTGCCAGCCGTTCCACCGTGCTGATGGACGGCATTCCGGTGCCGTTTGCGCCCTACGGTCAGCCACAGCTTTCCCTCGCGCCCATCTCACTTGGCAATATGGACGCCATTGATGTCGTGCGCGGCGGCGGTGCCGTGCGCTACGGACCACAGAGCGTCGGCGGCGTCGTGAACTTCGTCACCCGGGCGATCCCGAAAGAATTTGGCATGAGCGCTGGCATAGAAGGTCAACACAGCCCGACGTCTTCACAGCACAACCCGAAAGAAACGCACAACCTGCTGGTTGGCGGCACGGCGGATAACGGTTTTGGTTCAGCGCTGCTCTATTCCGGCACGCGCGGCAGCGACTGGCGCGAGCACAGCGCGACGCGCATTGACGACGTGATGCTGAAAAGCCGCTACGCGCCAAACGACGTGCACACGTTTAACAGCCTGCTGCAATATTACGATGGCAGCGCCGATATGCCAGGCGGCCTGTCGCGTGCCGATTACAATGCGGACCGCTGGCAGTCAACGCGTCCGTACGATCGCTTCTGGGGGCGTCGTCAGCTCGCCAGTCTGGGCTATCAATACCAGCCGGATCAGCAGCATAAATTCAATATTCAGGGTTTCTACACGCGCACGCTGCGCAGCGGCTATCTGGAACAGAATTCCATCATTACCCTGTCGCCACGTGAATATTGGGTACGTGGCATCGAACCGCGCTACAGCCAAAGTTTTACCCTCGGCTCTTCCGCTCATGAAGTGGGCGTCGGCTACCGTTATGTCAGCGAATCCACCCATGAGGTGCGTTACTTCACCAGCACCGCCAGCAAGACGCTGCCAAGCGCCAGCAGCCCTATCGACCGCGAAACCCGTGCGGGTACAGAAGCGCACGCCTGGTACATCGACGACCGCGTTGATATCGGCAACTGGACGATTACGCCGGGAATGCGCTTTGAGCACATCAAATCTCATCAGGACAACACGCTGAAAGGCACAGGCGAAGCGGTCAGCTACAACGCCCCGCTGCCTGCCTTGAACGTGCTCTACCACGTTAACGAGAGTTGGAATCTTTATGCAAACACCGAAGGATCATTCGGCACCGTACAGTACAGCCGAATTGGCAAGGCTGCTCAAAGCGGCAAAGTGGAACCAGAAAAAGCGCGCACCTGGGAAGTCGGTTCCCGCTACGACGACGGCGCGCTGACGGCAGAAATGGGCGTTTTTCTGGTTAACTTCAATAACCAGTATGACTCCAATCAGACCAACAACACCGTCACCACGCGGGGAAAAACCCGTCATTCCGGGCTGGAAACACAGGCTCGTTATCATTTCTCCGAGCTGTCACCCCGCTTGGACGCGGTGTCAGTTTATGCGCGCTATGCCTATGTGAATGCTGAAATTCGCGAAGCGGGCGATACCTACGGCAATCAGGTGCCCTTCTCTTCAAAACACCGGGGAGGATTCGGCGTCGATTATCAGCCGGGCAACTGGACGTTCAACCTGAACAGCGAGTTCCAATCCAGCCAGTTCGCCGATAACGCTAACACCGTTGCCGAAAGCGCCGATGGCAGCGCCGGACGTATCCCCGGCTTTATGCTGTGGGGCGCACGCGCAGCTTACGACT
Source organism: Pectobacterium sp. CHL-2024 (assembly GCF_044751765.1). Classification (NCBI taxonomy): domain Bacteria; kingdom Pseudomonadati; phylum Pseudomonadota; class Gammaproteobacteria; order Enterobacterales; family Pectobacteriaceae; genus Pectobacterium; species Pectobacterium sp. CHL-2024. The sequence goes on from NZ_JBIXKO010000006.1 coordinate 66,340, forward strand.
TTGGCCCGCAGTTCTCCGATCTCAATCTGGCCTTTGGTGTGAAAAACCTGTTCGACCACGATTACTACACACGCTCGAACAGCGATGACAACAACAAAGGGATTTATGCCGGTCAGCCCCGCACCTTCTATATGCAGGGCTCGCTGAAATTCTGATCGCCATACGCGCTCGCCGGGCAGCCGCCCGGCCTGACTAACGATCATGACTTATTCGATCACGATAATGACCACTGTGGGGTTACGCTATGTCTGCTCTACTTCGCGTTGCACTGATTACCACGCTTTGCCTGTTCGGACTGGGCCGCGCCAATGCGGTAACCGTGCAGGATGAACAAGGTTCCTTTACGCTCGACACGCCGCCTCAGCGTATTGTGGTGCTGGAACTGTCTTTTGCCGATGCGCTGGCAGCAATAGATGTCAGCCCGGTCGGCATCGCCGATGACAACGATCCCGATCGGATCCTGACAGAAGTCCGCGAACACCTTAACCCCTGGCATTCCGTAGGCACGCGCGCACAGCCAAGCCTGGAAGCCATCAGCGCATTGAAGCCGGATTTGATTATCGCCGACAGCAGCCGTCATAGCGGCATTTACACGGCGCTGAAAGCGATTGCGCCGGTGCTGCTGCTGAAGTCGCGCAACGAAACCTATGAAGAGAACCTGCACTCAGCGGAGATCATCGGCAAGGTGTTGGGGAAAGACAGCGTGATGCAGGCTCGTCTGGCCCAGCATCGCGAGACGATGAAGGCCTACGCCGCCCAGCTTCCCCAAGGCACAAATGTGGTCTTCGGCACCTCACGCGAGCAGCAGTTTAACCTGTACTCCAGCGATGCCTACACCGGCAGCGTGCTGGCCGCACTTGGCCTGAACGTCCCGAAACCCATTAACAATGCGCCGATGGCTTCCATCAATCTGGAACAGCTGCTGGCGATTAACCCACAGTGGCTGATCGTGACGCACTATCGCGAAGAAAGTATTGTGAAACGTTGGCAGCAGGATACGCTCTGGAACCTGCTGGAAGCGCAGCAAAAGCAGCAGATTGCCGCCGTTGACAGCAATGCCTGGGCGCGGATGCGCGGTATTTTTGCCGCGGAACGCATCGGCAGCGATACGGTGAAAATTTTTAAGCACCAGCCCGTTAGCGTCAGCAGCGAGCAATGAGGCAAAGTTTTCACCCATTCTGGCGTTGGGGATTGCCAATAGCGGCACTGCTGAGCGTGTTCTGGCTTAGCCTGTTCTGTTATTCCGCGATCCCCATCCCTGCCTTGAGTGCCCTCAAGGCGCTGTTGACGGGATCGTCCTCTTCGCTCCCCGAGGCGCTCGTGCTCAACCTGCGCCTGCCACGCAGTCTGGTTGCCGTACTGATCGGCGCCAGTCTGGCATTGTCCGGTGCCCAGCTTCAGACGTTGACCCATAATCCTCTGGCTTCTCCTTCTCTGCTCGGCATCAACAGCGGCGCGGCGCTGGCAATGGCGCTGACCAGCGCATTCAGCTCTTCACTCTCCGGTTACCCTATCGCCTTTGTTGCCGCCTGCGGCGGCGGCCTGTGCTGGCTGATGGTGATGGCCGCAGGCGGCGGCTGGCGACAAACGCTCGATCGCAATCGGCTGATTCTGGCGGGCGTCGCGCTTTCCGCGCTGTGCATGGCCTTAACGCGGATTACGCTTCTGCTAGCGGAAGATCACGCCTATGGCATTTTTTACTGGCTGGCGGGTGGCGTATCGCACGCGCGCTGGGTGGAGTTCTGGCAACTCTTCCCGTTTGTCATCATTGTCACCCCGATTGTCCTGCTGCTGTCTAACCAGCTTAATCTGCTGAACATCGGTGACGTGAGCGCCCACACGCTGGGCGTCAACTTAGGTCGTCTGCGCCTGATCCTCAATCTGGCTGTGCTGATTCTGGTGGGTGCCTGCGTGAGCGTCTCCGGTCCGGTCGCGTTTATCGGTCTGTTAATTCCGCATCTGGCGCGTTTCTGGATCGGTTACGACCAAAGAAAGCTGCTCCCCATGAGCATGCTGATGGGTGCGGCGTTTATGTTACTGGCCGATCTGCTTGCCCGTGCGCTCGCCTGGCCGGGTGAACTGCCTGCTGGCGCGGTACTGGCACTGATCGGCGCTCCCTGTTTCGTGTGGCTGGCAAGGAGGCGAGGATAATGCGCCCCATGATTGTGTTCATCTCGATTACGCTGCTGCTACTCGCCACCAGCATTCTGTCGCTGCGTATGGGCGCGATTCCGCTGCCGTGGTCGGCGCTGATGAGCGGCTGGCACAACGCCAGCGAACACCACTATGTACTGACCCAATACCGTTTGCCCCGCGTGCTGCTGGCGCTGTTCGTCGGCGCAGCACTGGCTATTTCCGGCGTGCTGGTGCAAGGGATTGTGCGTAACCCGCTAGCATCGCCGGATATTCTCGGCGTGAACCACGCGGCGAGTCTGGCAACCGTCGGCGCACTGATGCTGGTGCCTGCGCTGCCCGTGATCTGGTTACCGCTGCTCGCGTTTATCGGGGGCATCGCCGGGCTGCTGCTCCTACGGATCATCGCGGGAACATCATCCCCGATGCGGCTGGCACTCATCGGCGTCGCGCTGTCTGCCACCTGGGCAAGCGTCACCGACTACCTGATTCTCTCCCGTCCGCAGGATATCAACAACGCGCTGCTGTGGCTGACGGGTAGCCTGTGGGGACGTGACTGGTCATTCGTCATGGTCGCGCTACCTGTCCTCTGCGTATTGATTCCGCTCAGCCTACGTTTTTGCCGCGATCTGGATTTGCTCGCGCTGGGCGACGACCGCGCCAGCACGCTGGGCGTGAATATCGGACGCATTCAGCTTTGGGGGTTAGCGCTCGCCGTCGCGCTCGCCGCAACCAGCGTGGCCGTGTGCGGGCCTATCGGCTTTATTAGCCTCGTGGTGCCGCATCTGATCCGCTATCTGGTGGGAGGGCGGCACCGTTGGCTCCTCCCAACTTCTGCCGTTGCCGGTGCGTTGGTACTGCTGCTGGCCGATCTGCTGGCGCGCACGCTAAACCCGCCGATGGAATTACCCGCAGGGGTGCTCACTGCCATTATCGGCGCGCCCTGGTTTTTTTGGCTTCTCGTGAGAATGCGCTAAATGGAACTGACAACACAAAACCTGACGGCGGGCTATGGCGACAAGCGTATTCTTGACGGATTGTCGCTGTCGCTGCCCGCCGGAAAAATTACCGCCCTGCTCGGCCCCAACGGCTGCGGCAAGTCAACGCTGCTGAAGTGTTTTGCCAAGCTGCTTACCCCGGAATCCGGCGCTATTCAGCTCGACGGCAAGCCGCTCTCTGCGTTTTCTGCCCGCCAACTCTCACGCCATCTGGCGCTGTTACCGCAGCAGCATTTGACGCCAGAGGGGATCACCGTGCGTGACATGGTGGCCTACGGGCGCAGCCCTTGGCTATCACTGTGGGGACGGTTATCGCAGGACGATCGCCAGCGCGTGCAGCTCGCAATGGAGAAGACGCACATCGTCGACCTCGCCGACAAACGGTTAACCGATTTGTCCGGTGGACAGCGTCAGCGGGCGTTTCTGGCGATGCTGCTGGCGCAGGATACGCCCGTCGTCCTGCTCGATGAACCGACAACCTACCTCGATATCAATCATCAGGTCGAGTTAATGAAGCTGCTGCATGAACTCAATCAGGCTGGCAAAACGGTCGTGACCGTCCTGCACGATCTGAATCAGGCCAGCCGCTACTGCGATCATCTGGTGATGCTGGCAGGTGGACGTGTGATGGCGCAGGGCTCACCGCACGAGGTAATGAAACCGGCATTACTACAGCAGGTGTTCAGCATTGATGCGGAGATCCACGCCGAACCCGTTTCAGGACAACCGATGTGTGTGGTGCGGTGATAGCGGGTCATGTTTTTTATCCAGCATTCGTGGGCATAACCATCTCATAAAAATATTTATGCCCCCTCAAAAATAGCCTTGTTAGCCGTGAGCCAGCAGAACCGCTACTCTGCCTGTGTGACATGCGATCAATACGCGTAATGGAAACAACATCATAGCGATCAGCTCAAACCATCAGGACTTAAGGAAGCGTGATATGGGATTAAAATTGCATCATCTTAATGATTCACGGTCTGTGCGTATCCTCTGGCTGTTTGAAGAAGCAGGGATACCTTATGAGCTTGTCAGATATCAGCGGGATGAAAAAACGCATTTAGCACCGGCCTCCTTGAGAGCGATCCATCCTTTAGGTAAATCACCGTTGATTGAAGAGGATGGCAAGATCATCGCAGAATCCGGCGCTATCGTTGAATACCTGATCAATCGCCACGCAAAACACCTGGCCCCGGATGCAAGCGCGGCCGAATACATTGACTACCTTCAATGGATACACTTTGCGGAAAGCTCCGCCATGCTCCCGGTTTTATTGAAGATCTTTGGCGAGTTTGAAAAGAATACCGGCACCACGCTGAATTTCCTCGAAGATTACGCTGACAACGAATTCGAGAAAGTCTTTTCATTCTTAGACGATGCGTTATCTTCACGGGAATTTATCGTGGGCGATAAGCTGAGTGGCGCAGATATTATGCTGGGCTTTGTTATTAACACCGTCGTGGAGAGACTCGTTCCCGGCACGCGCTTCCCGAATATTCAGCGCTACTCACAGCGCCTGAAAAATCTGCCGAGCTGGCAAAAAACTCAGGCCATTGAATCACGCGCAGAATAAGGGAGCAGCGCGAGGCATCACGCCATTGGGAATACTTGCGTACCGCCTCGCGCGACCAGACTATTGTGGAAAACTGGCCTCCACTTATCTTTTTCACACGGATAAATCAGCCCAATATAAAGAGTTGTATAGTCCTTCCCGCCCTCCTCTGATTAGTTAAGTTAAAAATAATTAGCATGTTAATCACCTCAGAAATCAATCATGGTAAGTGATATACACCATACGATAACCGCTATTGACTCATTGATTAAAAAATGCAGAAATTACCCACCCATAAGGAAAAAGGATTTATGGGGCAGGATTATGGATAACATTAGGGAATAAATAATGGCGAATTTGATCTATCTAAAACTCACTGGCATCAAACAAGGTCTTATCTCTGCGGGCTGTTCAAGTGCAGACTCCATCGGCAATAAATATCAGGCTTCCCATGAAGATGAAATTTTTGTTTATGAATTAATGAATCAGATAACGAGGCAAGATAACGTTTCTTTGTATCCCGTCGAAATAAGAAAGCCAATAGATAAAGCCACCCCACTTCTGGCTCAGGCATTAAGCGATAACGAAAAACTAACCTGTGAATTTCTGTTTTACAGAACGTCCCAATCCGGTGGCAACGAGCTCTACTTTAAAATGGTGCTGAGAGATGCAGTTATTACAGGTATACAATTTCATTATCCGAATTCATTAACACATAATGAGGTTCAACCTCATGAAAGCATTTCTTTTAAATTTGCATCAATCGAATGGGAGCATGTAGTAGCAAGAACCAGTTCTTACATTTTATGGGAAACAGTAAAATACTAACATCTGACAGTGAAATATTCTAAACATTGCTAATACCATTTAGAATATTTCACATATAAAAAAACAACAATAAATACCCATATAACGGTAAGACAGAATCCGCAGTTTGGAAAAAAACTAACAAAAAAAACACCACCTAAAACAATGGCGACAACAGGTACAAAATAAAAAAAAGACTGACCTAACCATTCAACAATCCATTTCATTTTTTTAAAACCTGGTTTAGCAAATAAATGACATCATCTTCATTATAATAACCGGAGTTAGTCATGTATATTATTTTTGACATTTCAGGTTCAATTAAAAAATACAATGACTCGATTTTTTCATTATATAACTCCCAATAATACTCTGGCTCTATATTTTTTAATCTTCTTGCTGCCATCGCTGCTTTTTGCATTTTTCCATAAAAACTTCCCACCTGTACAACAGCCAGACTACCTTTATTAATAATTTTAGTATGTGAATCATTAAAATCTCTCGATGTTCTGACTATTTTAGCGATTACATAAGCAAGGGATAATTTGCTAAATTTAATGGAGGCGTGTTCAGCTATTTTTTTTGCAACCTCCTGTAAAATACTATTTTGTTTTTCCTCGCTTATTCTCATTAGCTTTTTTTTGAAAAAAATCTCAACCATATCAAGAACAACATCATCTCTTAGATACACCTGCTTAACAGCAATAAGCATTCTGTAATCTTCTTTCCTTAACTGCCGACAAACATCTTTATAATCATCGAAAAGACAAGAACCATACCAACTTACTCTTTCTACTCCAGAATATAAGGTATCCGCAGTTTCCCTAAGATCCTGCTTAATTTCCACAAGTGCATTCTCAACTTTCAACGCAATAATTCGGTCTGCTTGCATTTTTTGTTTCAGATAAGCAATAGTCATCCCGTACCTCATAAAATTTGACTTTAAAATCCTTTTACTTAAAATGATACCTTATGTTGAGGAAAATAAGAAGGATGGATAAAGTGAAAAAAACAATTTTATTTTTAATAATTAGCGTGATATATATAATCTTTTTATTTGAGCTAGTGTTTAAATACTTACCTGAAAAGATTTACTTATTTATTGCAAAGCTAACCAACCCATTTAACATAATGAATTCGTCTTTAGATTCATTAATTATCTTCCTTGTATTAATAGCACTACTTTTATCATGGCTGACAACTAAATTAATAGTAAAAAAACTCACACCTAGGTAAAACCATTCACTATCTATAATGAAAACTTAAATGCAATTAACTTTACAACCGTAATCATGCGTATACTATAATAATTACTCTCAACTTTTAAAACGCAAAAAAATAATTATAGAAAAAAGAATAAAAACACTATTAAACTTGCAACTACATTTCCATTTTTATAAAAATCATAAACAGAAAAAAATAGGCTCATGAAGAAAGGAAGATACATTGCTTCCCAGCATAAACGTGCAACTATAAAAATATAGTCTGCAAAGGACTCGGCTTTCTTTGTTAGGGTATTAAATTTAAAATCATCGCTTTTGACATACACATAGTTATTTTTCAGACGAAGTAGCTCTCTGACAGTCAATCCTGATTTTAAGATTAGTGCTCTTTTATCCATCATCCATTCCCTTGGTTATCTGTTCTGCTAATCAGCTAAATTTTCGCCCTTTGGCCCAATTCCTGTTTGCGAAGCGCTTTACGGACAGATGACTTTAACGCGTTATCCAGGCTGAGACCTTCTTTTGCTACTGCAATCTTACCCTATGGTTGACTGCGGTATTAGGCAGAAATGTCACCCATTATAAGCTCAATAACATTGATTGTTCCCCGACTTGACTCAACCCTCACCTCATTGACCTTATACCTTTTCCAGGCAAACTTGCGAGCCGCCTCGCGCGCCTGAGCAATAGAGGAAAAATCGCATACGCATCCCGGTCCCAGTCTGGTAACGTCGTCTGACGCCAAATAACGGCCACCAGTGGTAAGATAGCGCATTCGTGGGTGATGTTTTTCATCCGTCAGTCAGTATACTTCTGGCATTCCATTTCAATGCTCAGGTGACGTGCCATCAGCAAGGTTTTTCATCAAACCCAGCGCCATCACCTGAACGAACAAAAGCGTTAAGACTGAGTAAAATCACTATGAAAGATTCTACCGACAAGGATTTCACTGCCCACACACCCATGATGCAGCAGTACTTTAGGTTAAAGGCTGAACATCCGGAAATCCTGCTGTTTTACCGCATGGGCGATTTTTACGAGCTGTTCTATGACGATGCCAAGCGAGCTTCTCAACTGCTGGATATCTCGCTGACGAAGCGCGGTGCCTCCGCAGGGGAACCGATACCGATGGCGGGCGTTCCTCACCATGCCGTTGAAAACTACCTTGCCAGACTGGTGCAAATGGGCGAATCCGTCGCTATTTGCGAACAGGTTGGCGATCCCGCCACCAGCAAAGGTCCGGTAGAACGCAAAGTTGTACGTATCGTCACGCCAGGAACCATCAGCGACGAAGCGCTATTGCAGGAAAAGCAGGATAACCTGCTAGCCGCAATCTGGCAGGACTGTCGGGGGTTCGGTTATGCCACTCTGGATATCAGCTCAGGACGTTTCCGCGTGAGCGAACCAGACGATCGGGAAACCATGGCGGCTGAGTTACAGCGCACCAATCCGGCAGAGTTACTCTACCCCGAATCTTTCGAGTCCATGGATTTGATCGAAAATCGCCACGGGCTGCGCCGTCGTCCGCTGTGGGAGTTTGAGCCCGATACCGCACGCCAGCAGCTTAACCTGCAATTTGGCACCCGCGATCTGACCGGTTTCGGCGTAGAGCAGGCCAAGCTCGCATTACGGGCCGCTGGCTGCCTGCTGCAATACGCAAAAGACACCCAGCGCACCTCGCTGCCGCATATCCGCGGGATTACCATGGAGCGCCAGCAGGACGGCATCATCATGGACGCAGCCACCCGCCGTAACCTTGAACTGACGCAGAATCTGTCCGGCGGCGTGGAGAATACGCTGGCCGCTGTACTGGACTGCACCGTGACGGCAATGGGCAGCCGAATGCTGAAGCGCTGGATTCATATGCCCAGCCGCGATATTGATGCGCTCAAACAGCGCCAGCAGGCCATCAGTGCATTGCAGGACATCACGCCCGATCTGCAACCCTATCTGCGACAGGTCGGCGATCTGGAGCGTATTCTGGCGCGACTCGCGTTGCGCACGGCACGCCCACGCGATCTGGCACGTATGCGCCACGCTTTCCAGCAGTTCCCCGATATTCGTGAGCAGCTTGCGCCACTGGATACCGATTCCGTTCGTCGTCTGGTCAGCCTGATTGGGCAATTTGATGAGCTACGTGATTTACTGGAGCGCGCCGTTGTCGAAGCACCGCCCGTGCTGGTACGTGACGGCGGTGTCATCGCGCCGGGCTACCATGCAGAGCTTGATGAGTGGCGCGCGCTGGCTGACGGTGCCAGCGATTATCTGGATCGTCTGGAAATTCGCGAGCGCGAAAAACTGGGGCTCGATACGCTAAAAGTCGGCTTCAACGGCGTACACGGCTATTACATTCAGGTCAGCCGTGGTCAAAGCCATCTGGTGCCGATCCACTATGTACGCCGCCAGACGCTAAAAAACGCCGAACGCTATATCATCCCTGAACTGAAAGAGTACGAAGACAAAGTTCTGACCTCGAAAGGCAAAGCGCTGGCGCTCGAAAAAGCACTCTATGATGAGCTTTTCGATCTGCTGTTACCTCATCTGGCTGAACTTCAGCAAAGCGCCGCCGCATTGGCAGAATTGGACGTTCTGACGAATCTGGCCGAACGGGCCGATACGCTGAATTACGTCTGCCCGACGCTGAGTGATAAGCCCGGCATCAAAATTACGGGCGGTCGTCATCCCGTTGTCGAGCAGGTGCTTCGTGAGCCGTTTATTTCGAACCCCCTATCGCTAGCACCACAGCGTCGTATGCTGATTATCACCGGCCCCAACATGGGCGGGAAAAGTACCTATATGCGTCAGGCCGCACTGATTGTACTGATGGCGCATATCGGCTGCTTTGTGCCTGCGGATCAGGCGGTCATTGGCCCCGTCGATCGTATTTTTACTCGAGTGGGTGCCGCCGACGATCTGGCTTCCGGCCGCTCTACCTTCATGGTGGAAATGACGGAAACAGCGAATATTCTGCACAATGCCACGGAAAACAGTCTGGTATTGATGGACGAAATCGGTCGCGGAACCTCAACCTATGACGGCCTGTCGCTGGCCTGGGCCTGTGCCGAAAATCTGGCGAACCGCATCAAAGCGATGACGCTGTTTGCAACGCACTACTTTGAACTGACCACTCTGCCGGAAAAAATGGAAGGCGTGGTGAATGTGCATTTAGATGCGCGCGAACACGGTGATACCATCGCCTTCATGCACAGCGTACAAGATGGCGCAGCCAGCAAAAGTTATGGCCTTGCCGTCGCCGCACTGGCTGGCGTACCGAAAGAAGTGATTAAGCGCGCGCGCCAGAAGCTGAAGGAGCTGGAAACGCTATCGAATAATGCTTCATCCAGCCATATCGATGGCGCGCAGCTAGCGCTGCTGAGCAATGACGAACCGTCACCGGTAATGGAAGCGCTGGAAGCCATCGATCCTGATGCGCTCACGCCGCGTCAGGCGTTGGATTGGCTTTATCAGCTAAAGAAAATGCTCTAACCCGTAATCGATACGAAAAAGGCACTGGAATCAGTGCCTTTTCTTTTTAACGCTGCGTTAGTCTATCTGTGTATCGCAGTTTGCTCGCGCGTTCATGCGGGCGTTATCGCTGCTGTTAGGCACCACCGCTTTCACCATCTGCCCTTCTTCCATTGATGGAATCACGGCAAAATGCGCGGTAAAGGAAACCAGCACCGGTTCACCTGCCGACGCCGTCGTACGAAGGTACAGCCTTTCCAGCACGGCATTACTCGCCACCACAAACGTTTTTCCGGTTGCGCAGTCAGAGAACGTTGCTGCATCAGCCAGATAGCGGTACATGCCCTTCATCGACATCGGCGTATCCGGCAATGCCTGCTCGGTTGCCGTCAGTTGGCGAGGAAGCGAAGAATTGATGGGCAACCCTTCCCGATCCAGCATTTCAAGAGAGTTATCAACCGGGCGGAAGTAACGTTTTTCGCCCACGCTATCCGTCAACACCAGCTTGTCTGCGGTGCGTCGCCATTGCCCATAGGACGCGAACGTGTTGTTGCCCTCTCGTGTCGTTTGATATTGTTCGCGAAGAACAAAAGTCCCGTCTTTTTCCAAAAACAGTGACGTATCAATCCCTCCGCAGTCCGCGCAGGGTAAAACGCCACGATAACTTTGTGCCATTGGTTTAAGGGGTTCTTCCTGAACTTGCGAGCGGGTATGACACCCGATCAACCCAGAAATCCCTGCAATCAACAGCACACCGATAGCCAGTTTTTTCATCATTATTTTCCTGCCGTCTCTGCCCTGTTTTTATCGTTCTTACTCAACGATCTGGAATATATCCAATCCGTTATCATCCCTGAGTCTGAGGAATTTTCCACTCAGAAAATGCTATTTCCAGACTATTCTTATCGTCAGACAACCAGATCGTGCCGTCCTGTATCGTTGCCTGCAATGACATCGTGCGTTGAACCAGTCCGGCAAGCTGAGCCAGCTGATTATCATCCAGACAACGAATAGCCAGATTCTTGTACCCAGAGACCTTGCCCGATATCGCACTCCACCAAACCTGTGCCGCACGCTCGCTGTAGGCGTACAACACCACGGCACGGGACTGATTGCAGGCCTTCTTGAGCCGTTTTTCATCCGGCAGGCCTAGCTCAATCCACAGTTCCAGTTCCATCGTATCGTTACGCCGCCAGATTTCCGGCTCATCATCTGCGCTGAGCCCTTTGGTAAAACGCAGGTTTTCATCAGCATGGCAAATCCACGCTAAAAGCCGCAGCATCATACGCTGCTCGGTTTCAGACGGATGCTGCGCTATCGTCAGGTTCGCGTCGTGAAAAAAATTCCGATCCATATCGGCAATATTGATTGCTGCTTTGTAAACCGTTGCTTTTAATGCCATCAGTAACCTCGTCTTTATTCCCTCCTAGTTTACTTGAGTTAGCGCCATCCTCACAGTAAAGGTGATATCTGCCACGTAACCGATAGATTAGGCCTCTAAGGACTACTGATATCCTGTTAGTGCCTATGCTATAGTCGGTTTGATAAATAGAGTTTATCTTCGTAGGCTTACAACATCGCGCACCGCAGCTAGTGATGATGCATGAATATCTACCGAGCTAAGCTTTTAAGGGAGGATATAGTGCAAGAATACTGTGAATTAGTACGTCGCTTATACGCAGAGATCGCCAGTGGCGATCTGGGCTATATACCCGATTCGCTGGGTTGTGTTTTAAAAACCCTGGATGGCATTGCCGCGAATGATGCGTTGCCATCCTCCGTCAGGGAACAGGCCGCTTTTGCCGCCGCTAACTTATTGGTGAGTGATTATGTCAATGAGTAATGAATATCAACCCATCAACTGTGATGATTACGACAGCCTGGAAGCCACCTGTCAGCAGAATTTGACGCTGACGCTGGAACTACGCAATGGTGAAGTTGTGACCGGTAAAGCCAGTGATATGATCTCACGTAAGCAGGTCGAATACCTGGTGATTGAAGCCTCAGGCACAACGCGCGAGCTACGTCTCGACCACATCGTCAGTTTCAGTCATCCTGAAATCGGGAAGGTCGTCGTCAGCGAATCCTGACAGACTTCTCCTTTCATTCAGCGGCAAACGCTGAACCAATGCTTCCCAAACGGACAACGCAGGTTGTCCGTTTTTATTTCAGCGCTAACGTCAGGCTTTTCCCTCAGCTTTTTTCCCCTGGCTTATTTTTCCCAAACTTACTTTTCCCAAACAATGCGCCATACAGGCTGGTTTTCTCTCGCCTGCCCTTCTCGCGTGACGAATCGTCCCACAGCCGCAATCAGTTGCTCGTTGTAGAACACCAGCGGCGTACGGTCGCGCCACCAGGGCGGAACGCCCAGCTCCTGCCAGAGTTTCTTGATTTGTCGCCCGTGGGCTCTGCCGACAATATGCACGGTTCCCTGGGTCGAAAAACGGATACTCACTGACTCATCTTTTTCCGGCGCGCGAACCGCCACGCCGCTCTCGGCCAGTGACAGCGTGCCCAGATTATCGGGTAGCGACAACGGGCATGACGGCGACGGCCACGGGATAATTTGGTCTTTTAGTGACGGCATCAGCGGCAGCAGATAGAGATGCTGACGAAAACGGCGAACCTGCATCTGATTCAGTTGTAATATTGGTTCTGCATCCTGACGGCTCGTCGCCACCTCATCCCAGAGTCGCTGTAGCTGTTCACGCGCGGGCATCATCGCCTCTTGCTGCGCCAGCCAGCGACGCAGGAGTGCAAAACGACGCACCGGACTTAGCGTTACCAGACCGTCAATATTCAGCGCGCCATCCGGCTGGCATAACGCCTGCAATGACTCCTCCAGCAGCTCATCTAGCAGCTGTTCCTGTTCGGCACAAAGTTGGGCGCTACGCGCTACGGCGGAGGAGAAATGCGGCCAGCGCTGCGTCAATCGCGGCAAGATCTGACGACGTAGAAAATTGCGGTCGAAACGTTCATTCTGATTGCTGTCGTCTTCAATCCAGTCAAGCTGGTGCCGCTGCGCATAGGTTTCCAACTGCAAGCGAGAAATGCCTAACAGCGGACGCACAAGACGATGATGACCGAGCGTACTTTGAGCCGCCATCGCAGATAATCCGGCAGGCCCGCTGCCGCGTTTAAGCGCCAGTAAAAATGTTTCGCTCTGATCATCCAGATGCTGCGCCGTCAGCAAGGTTTCCCCGTCTTGCAGATGCGCTTGCAGCGCCTGATACCGTGCCGTTCGGGCCGCAGCTTCGATACCGCCGTTCTGCGCTTCAACCGTCACCGACAGCGAGGCAAACGGCACCTGCCAGCGTTCACACTGCTGACGACAATGTTCAGCCCAGCTATCGGCCAGCGGATTTAAACCATGATGGATATAAGCCGCACGAATGGGTAGCCCAGAACGCTGACGCAGAGCCACCAGCAGATGCAATAGCACGCTAGAATCCAGACCACCGCTGTAGGCCAGCAAGATCGACCGGCATCCGGCTGTTTGCGTCGCGATCGTCTGGAGCAATCGATCATCAGGTTCGGTGCAGTCCACGGTATCAGATCTCATACAGTTCTAAAGGCAAGCCGTCAGGATCGGAGAAAAAGGTGAAGCGCTGCTGCGTTTCAGGATCGATCCGGACAGGTTCACAAATAACGCCAGCCTGTTCCAGCGAGGCAACAGCCTGTTCTATGTTAGCCACCGCAAAAGCCAGATGGCGCAGGCCGCAGGCTTCCGGGCGACTCACGCGCGCAGGTGGGTGAGGGAAAGAAAATAGCTCAATGGTATAACGCCCATTCAGCGAGAGATCCCCTTTCCACGACTGCCGCGCTTCACGGTAGATCTCGTTGTTCAACGTAAACCCTAGCACACCACAGTAAAACGCCTTGCTGCGTTCATAGTCAGAGGCAATAACCGCAATGTGATGGACATCAAGCAGCTTTAGCATGCTTCAAACCCTCATAGCAAAAAATCCGCTGTCATTTCTGACAACGGATTTTCAAAGTAACGCCAGAATCGCCTGATTGATAACACATCAATCAGACAATCTCCTTATCAGCAGTAGCCACTGTACTTAACAGTAACCATAGTTCATCAAACGCTGATAACGGCGGTTCAACAGCTCTTCTTCTGTCAGGCCGTCGAGGTCGAGCAGGTCGGCCAGCAGCTGTGCTTTCAGAGACTCTGCCATCGCTGGGACGTTACGGTGCGCCGAACCTAACGGCTCAGGGATCACGGTATCGATCAGCTTCAGCTCTTTCAGACGCGGTGCAATAATGCCCATGGCTTCTGCTGCCAACGGCGCTTTATCTGCACTCTTCCACAGGATAGACGCACAGCCTTCCGGTGAAATCACCGAGTAGGTGCTGTACTGCAGCATGTTGACCTTGTCGCCCACGCCGATAGCCAATGCACCACCGGAACCACCTTCGCCGATAACGGTACAGATGATTGGCACACGCAGCGTCGACATTTCACGCAGGTTGCGCGCGATAGCCTCAGACTGACCGCGTTCTTCTGCGCCCACGCCCGGATAAGCTCCCGGCGTGTCGATGAAGGTGATGATCGGCATCTTGAAGCGATCGGCCATTTCCATCAGGCGCAGCGCTTTGCGATAGCCTTCCGGTGCAGGCATGCCGAAATTACGGCGAATCTTTTCTTTGGTCTCACGCCCTTTCTGATGACCAATGATCATCACCGGACGCCCATCCAAACGAGCAATTCCACCAACAATGGCTTTATCATCGGCGTAGGCGCGATCGCCAGCCAATTCATCAAAGTCGGTAAAGATATGCTTAATATAATCAAGCGTATAAGGACGTTGTGGATGGCGCGCTAATTGCGCAACCTGCCAGGCACCCAAATCGGCGAAGATTTTGCGCGTCAGTTCAACGCTCTTCTCACGCAGGCGCTGGACTTCTTCGTCCAGATTAATATCTAATTTTTCGTCTTGACGGCTGACTGCGGTCAGCGAGTCAATTTTCGCTTCCAACTCTGCAATCGGCTGCTCAAAATCAAGAAAATTCAGACTCATAGTATTCCTATATTAGTCAAATTCCAGTTCCACCTGCTCATTACCCACTAATGTGCGCAGCTCGTTCAGTAGCGCATCGGCAGGCGTTACACGCCATGCTGCGCCGAAACGTAGTCGGGCGCGCGCATCTTCACGCTGGTAATAGAGATGCACTGGGATCGTCCCCGATCGGTGGGGTTCCAACGATTGGCGGAGACGGTTTAATAGCTGGTCATCAATTTGCCTGTCAGTCAGCGAGATAGCAAGCCCGCGCGCGTATTTTTCCCGCGCTTCACTGATATCCATTAACTCTCGGACGGTCATTTTAAGCCCGCCGCTGAAGTCATCAAAGCTGACCTGTCCACTGGCGATAAGGATACGGTCTTTCTCAAGTAAATGCTGATATTTTTCCAATGCATCGGTAAACAGCATTATCTCAAGACGACCGGAACGATCGTCCAATGTACAGACACCAATACGGTTACCCCGCTTGGTGACCATGACGCGGGCCGCCAACACCAGCCCAACGGCAGTGGTCATTTTACCCCGATCCGTCGGGTGCATATCTTTCAAACGCACGCCACCAGCATAGC
Source organism: Pectobacterium sp. CHL-2024 (assembly GCF_044751765.1). NCBI lineage: Bacteria > Pseudomonadati > Pseudomonadota > Gammaproteobacteria > Enterobacterales > Pectobacteriaceae > Pectobacterium > Pectobacterium sp. CHL-2024. The sequence goes on from NZ_JBIXKO010000006.1 coordinate 82,117, forward strand.
GTTCAATTTCCTTAATATATTGCGTGATCGGGTGGCCGGTCAGGTACAGCCCCAGCGTTTCCCGTTCACCATCCAGCACCACCTGCTCCGGCCACGGCGGCACCGTGCTGTAGGATTGCTCAACCTGTTCAGGCGCATCGGCCAGCACGCCGAACATATCCACCTGACCAATCGCTTCCGCTTTCGCATGCTGATCGGCGGCCTTCAGCGCATCAGGCAATGAATTCATCAACGCGGCACGATGCGGCCCCAGACGGTCAAACGCCCCAGACATAATCAGCTTTTCCAGCACGCGGCGGTTCAGCTTTTTAATGTCGGTACGCGCGCAGAGATCAAACAGCTCTCTAAAATAGCCACCCTGATTACGCGCTTCGATAATCGCCTCAATCGGGCCTTCACCCACGCCTTTAATCGCACCGATGCCGTAAACAATCTCGCCATCGTCGTTAACGTGGAAGTGATACAGCCCGCTGTTGATGTCCGGAGGCAGGATTTTTAACCCCATCCGCCAACATTCGTCGACCAGACCGACCACTTTATCCGTGTTGTCCATATCGGCCGTCATTACGGCCGCCATGAATTCTGCCGGATAGTGCGCCTTCAGCCATAGCGTTTGGTAAGACACCAGCGCATAGGCCGCGGAGTGAGATTTATTAAAGCCATAACCGGCGAATTTTTCCACCAGATCGAAAATCTTAACCGCCAGTTCGCCGTTTACGCCGCGAGATTTGGCACCATCTTCGAAGCCACCACGCTGCTTCGCCATTTCGACCGGGTTCTTTTTCCCCATCGCACGACGCAGCATATCCGCACCGCCCAGCGTATAGCCCGCCAGAACCTGCGCAATCTGCATGACCTGTTCCTGATACAGGATAATGCCGTAGGTCGGCTCCAGCACAGGCTTGAGTGACTCGTGCTGCCATTCGATATCAGGATACGAGATCGCTTCACGGCCATGCTTACGGTCGATGAAGTTATCTACCATGCCGGATTGCAACGGGCCGGGACGGAACAACGCCACCAGTGCGATCATATCTTCAAAGCAGTCAGGCTTAAGGCGTTTGATCAGGTCTTTCATGCCGCGCGATTCAAGCTGGAATACCGCTGTGGTTTCCGAGCGTTGCAGCATGTCGAAGCTTTTCTTATCGTCGAGCGGAATCGCCGCAATATCAATCGGCTCCAGCCCTTGCTTCGCGCGACGGGCGTTAATCATTCCCAGCGCCCAGTCGATGATGGTCAGCGTACGCAGGCCAAGGAAGTCGAACTTCACCAGCCCGGCATATTCCACGTCGTTCTTATCGAACTGGGTAACCGGATGGTTGCCTTCCGCATCGCAATACAGCGGCGCGAAATCGGTAATCTTGGTGGGGGATATCACCACCCCACCCGCATGTTTACCGGCGTTACGCGTTACCCCTTCGAGCTTACGCGCCATATCGATGAGAGCCTTAACTTCCTCATCGGCTTCATAAATTTCCGGCAGTTGCGGTTCAGCAGCAAACGCTTTTTCCAGCGTCATGCCCGGATCGGGCGGCACCAGCTTTGAAATACGATCGACAAACCCATAAGGGTGCCCAAGCACGCGCCCTACGTCACGAATAACCGCTTTCGCCGCCATCGTACCGAAGGTGATAATCTGCGATACCGCATCACGCCCGTACATTTCCGCGACGTGATCGATGACCTTGTCGCGTTTTTCCATACAGAAATCGACGTCAAAGTCAGGCATGGAAACACGTTCAGGATTGAGAAAACGTTCAAACAGCAGGTCGAATTCCAGCGGATCCAGATCGGTGATTTTCAGCGCATAGGCCACTAACGAACCCGCACCGGAACCACGTCCCGGTCCAACAGGTACATCGTTATCCTTCGACCACTGAATAAATTCCATTACGATCAGGAAGTAGCCGGGGAACCCCATCTGGTTGATAACGCCCAGTTCAATATCCAGACGTTCATCATATTCAGGCCGACGCTCAGCGCGCACTTCCGGATCGGGGAACAGGAATTCGAGACGCTCCTCCAGCCCCTTTTTCGAGCACTGAACCAGAAAGTCTTCCGTACTCATGTCGCCCGTTGGGAACTGCGGCAGGAAATATTCACCCAAACGAATCGTTACGTTACAACGCTTGGCAATTTCAACGCTGTTCGCCAGCGCTTCGGGGATATCCGCGAACAGCTCGCACATTTCTTCTTCGGAACGCATGTACTGCTGTGGGCTGTAATTACGTGGACGCTTGGGATCGTCAAGCGTGTAGCCATCGTGAATGGCCACGCGGATTTCGTGAGCGTCAAAATCATCGGTGCTGATAAAACACACTTCATTGGTTGCCACCACGGGCACCCCGTGCTTCGTCGCCAGTTCGACGGCGGCGTGCAAATAGCTTTCTTCATCGGGGCGGGACGTGCGGATCAGTTCCAGATAGTAACGCTGGGGGAAGTGTTCCTGATAAAAGGCCAGACACTGTTCGGCCTGCGTCTGGTTACCACGCAGCAAAAATCGACCGACATCACCCCGGCGGCCGCCAGACAGTAAAATCAGCCCTTCCTGATGTTCAACAAGCCAATCCCGGTCAATCGTCGGCCCGGCAGCGCCATAGCCTCGTTGATAAGCGTGGGAAATCAGCAGCGTAAGATTCTGGTAGCCAGCATTATTCATGGCCAGGACGGTAAGATGCGCGAGCTCATCCCCCAATTCGTCGCTTTCGACACAGAAATCTGCGCCGATAATGGGCTTGATTCCCGCGCCATGCGCGCCGCCATAGAATTTAACCAGCCCACACAGGTTGGTAAAATCAGTAATCGCCAGCGCTGGCATGCCGAGTGCCGCCGCTTTTTTTACCAGCGGACCGACTTTGGCCAGCCCATCGATCATGGAATAGTCACTGTGAACACGCAGGTGAACAAAACGTGGTTCGGCCATCTCCAGATCCCAGAATTTATCGATTAGTCAGCATGGCAACGGCACGCTTACGTGCCCACGCCATACCGAGAGTTAATGATGATGTTTACGCCAGACCTAATGCACGTCTGACTGGCGCGAAGCTCCGACGGTGAAACTCAGTGGCACCCAGTGCGGCCAGTTTCTCCAGATGAAAAGCCGTTGGATAGCCTTTGTGTTGGGCAAAACCATAAGCAGGGAAGCGTTGATCCAACTCGACCATCTCACGATCGCGAGTCACTTTCGCCATAATCGAGGCCGCGCTGATTTCTGCCACGCGGCTATCCCCTTTTACGACCGCCTGAGCGGGCATCGGCAAAGCCGGGCAACGATTGCCATCAATGAGAACAAAATCAGGCACGACAGCCAACCCAGCAACCGCACGCTGCATTGCCAGCATGGTAGCATGCAGGATATTCAATTGGTCAATCTCTTCCGGTTCCGCACGGCCAAGGCTCCACGCCAATGCCTTCTCTTTGATTTCATCATAGAGCGACAGTCGACGTTTTTCACTCAGCTTTTTGGAGTCCGCCAGCCCGACAATTGGCCTAGTCGGGTCAAGAATCACCGCAGCCGTCACGACCGCACCAACCAGAGGGCCGCGGCCCACTTCATCAACACCAGCGATACAGCTCGCCTGCGGATAGACAAATATTTCACTCATGATCTTATTAACATGGTTTTATTAACACGGCTTGACTAATTCCAGCACCGCCTGAGCCGCTTGCTCATCGGCGTTACAGCGGATCTGCTGGTGCAAATCCACAAACGTCGCGCGTAGCTCAGCCATTTTTTCTGTATCGGCAAACAGAGGCAGCAGCGCAGCGGCCAGCTTGTCCGGCGTACAGTCCGTCTGTAGCTGTTCGGCCACCAGCTCACGTCCCGCCAGCAAATTCGGCAGAGACACCCACGGTGTTTTGACAAGGCGCTGCGCCAGCCAGAAGGTAAAGGGCTTCATGCGATACCCTACAACCATCGGACATTTAGCCAGCATGCACTCCAGCGCTGCCGTACCCGATGCCAACAGAGCGGCATCACTGGCAATCATGGCTTCTCGCGCTTGCCCATCCAGCAGATGTACGCGTAGATCGGGCGCCACGCTACTTTTTATCCGCTCGAACTGTTCACGGCGCTTGCTGTTGACCAGCGGAACCACGATTTCCAGATCGGTAAAATGCTGGCGTAGTAACACAGCCGTATTGAGAAAATCTTCGCTAAGCATTTCAACTTCTGCACCGCGACTGCCCGGCAGCAGCGCCAGACAAGGTACATCCGGTGCAATACCCAGCGTCGCACGTGCAGCCAGCTTATCGGGGTGCAGCGGCATCGCATCGGCCATCGTATGACCGATAAAGCGACAAGGTACATTGAAACGATCGTAAAACGCTTTTTCAAAAGGCAAAAAAGCCAGCACCAGATTGGTCGCTTTACCTATTTTGAAAACGCGTTTTTGACGCCATGCCCATACGGAAGGGCTGACGTAGTGAATGGTATTGATACCGCGCTTTTTAAGGTTGCCCTCTAGCGTGATATTGAAATCAGGTGCATCAATGCCCACGAAAACATCAGGTTGAAGCTCGCTAAAGCGCTGGGTTAAATCTCGCCGAATTTTCAGCAGGCGGGGAAGCCGTCCAAGCACCTCAACAATGCCCATGACAGCCAGTTCTTCCATCTCGTACCAGGCTTCACAGCCTTCGGCCTGCATACGTGGCCCGGCAACGCCGACAAACCGCGCATCAGGCACCTTTTCTTTAAGCGCCCGGATCAGGCCTGCGCCAAGGATGTCGCCGGAAGTTTCTCCGGCGACCAGCCCAATAGTCAAAGGACGTGATGACATGGATTAACGAATGATGCCGCGAGTAGAACGGGCAAAGAAATCGGTAAACGCCTGCACAGCCGGGTGTTCCGCCGCCAGCGCTTCAATTTCCGGTTTCACTTCGTCCAGTGTTCTGCCGCTGCGGTAGAGGAGCTTGTACGCGTTACGAATCGCGTGCAGGGTGTCTTTTTCGAATCCACGACGCTTCAGGCCTTCAATATTCAGGCCAAACGGCGTGGCGTGGTTACCCTGCGCGATCACATACGGCGGCACGTCTTGCGCTACACCGGAACATCCGCCAACCATGACGTGGGCACCGATAATGCAGAACTGGTGCACGGCCGTCATCCCACCGATAATCGCAAAATCATCGACGGAAACGTGGCCACCCAGCGTCGCGTTATTCGCCAGAATACAACGATTGCCCACTACGCAGTCATGTGCGATATGCGTGTTGATCATCAACAGGTTATCGCTACCGACTTTAGTCAACCCGCCGCCCTGTGTCGTGCCACGATGAATCGTGACGCTTTCACGGATGCGGTTACGATCGCCAATCTCAACGCGGGTCGGTTCCCCGGCATATTTGAGATCCTGATTCACTTCACCAATTGACGTGAACTGATAGATTTCGTTGTCGCGACCAATTTTAGTGACGCCATTGACGACGACATGTGATTTCAGCACCGTCCCCGCACCGATCTCAACCTGAGAACCGATATAGCAGAACGGGCCAATATGAACGCCAGCACCAATAATGGCACCGTCTTCAACAATCGAACTAGGGTGAATAAAGGCGGTTTGATCAATCACGTTATCAGGACTCCCGACGGCGAGCACACATCATTGACGCTTCACAGGCCACTTCGCCATCAACTTTGGCAACACCTTTAAAGCGCGCAACGCCGCGACGCTCTTTGATGAATTCAACTTCAAGGATCATTTGATCGCCTGGCTGCACGGGGCGCTTAAAGCGCGCTTCGTCTACAGCGGCGAAATAGTACAGCTCACCCGGTTCCAGTTTACCTACGCTTTTAAACGCAAGAATACCGGTGGCCTGAGCCATGGCTTCCAGAATCAGCACGCCGGGAAAAATCGGTTTGCCCGGGAAATGGCCCTGGAAGAAGGGTTCGTTGAAAGAGACGTTTTTCACCGCCCGCAGAAACTTCCCTTCTTCAAAATCCAGTACCCGATCAACCAGCAAAAACGGGAAACGGTGCGGTAATAATTCTAAAATCTCTTCAATATGCAGAGTATGAGTGTCAGTAGTCAAAATACTCTTCCTGTCCATAAAAACTGATGCCATCAACAACACGGCCTGCGCAGACCCTAAATTAGGTGTCTTCAGGCAGGCCGCAAATAAAACGCGAGTGATTAAACGTTATCGACTTTTCGTTCAACGGCTTTCAACCGTTTGCTTATCTCATCAATATTCATCACCAGCGCTGCAGTTTTGCGCCACACTTTGTTGGGTTGCAAAGGAATGCCCGAAGAGTATACCCCAGGTTCTGTGATTGGTCGCATGACCATCCCCATTCCCGTTACCGTCACTTTATCGCAGATCTCCATGTGCCCGTTAATCACGCTGGCACCACCGATCATGCAATAACGACCAATCTTCAAGCTCCCCGCCATAATGACGCCACCCGCTACCGCGGTATTGTCGCCAATCACAACGTTGTGCGCAATCTGACATTGGTTATCAATGATAACACCATTACCAATGACCGTATCATCCAACGCACCACGATCGATGGTTGTGCTCGCACCGATCTCAACCCGATCGCCAATTCTGACTGTACCCAGCTGTGGAATCTTCACCCAGTTACCGCGATCGTTAGCATAGCCAAAGCCGTCAGAACCGATCACCGTTCCCGACTGGATCAGGCAATGCTCACCCAGTTCAACGCGGTGATAAATCGTTACATTTGCCCATAAACGCGTACCGGCACCAATGCGGGCATCTTTACCGATAAAACAGCCAGGGCCAATGACAACGCCATCACCCAGCTGTGCGCCAGATTCGATAACGGCATTTGCACCAATAGACACGTTCTGGCCCAGCGTCGCGTCTGGAGCAATAACCGCACTCGGTGCAATATCAGTTGCTGGTTGCGGTGTCGTATCCAACAGTTGCGCCATACGCGCATAGGTCAGATAGGGATTCTTCACTACCAGCGCCGCAACCTGACAGTAAGGTAAATCCGCTTCCGTCAGCACGACCGCTGACGCTTGCGTCCCGGCCAGTTGCTCACGGTAACGACTGTCGGAAAGAAACGTAATTTGCCCAGTTTTTGCTGAATGCATAGAAGCAACACCGGTGATGACGATATCGCCATCACCGTGTAATTGTGCATCCAACTGTTGAGCTAACGCGTCCAGTCGAATTGAATACATGTATTATTTAACCTGTTTCAGCACATCGGCAGTAATGTCTTTCGCATTGGCGACATACGCAACTGCGTTAGCGTCAATCACAACATCATAACCTTCTTTGGTGGCAACGGCTTTCACCGCATCCTGAATACGGCTCAGGATTTTGTTACGTTCTTCCATCTGACGGCGGCGGTTGTCTTGATCAAAAGCCTGCGCTTTAGTCGAGAACTGCTCGCGCTGCGCCATGACGTCCTTCTCCATTTTGCTGCGCTCGCTCGCTTTCATGGTAGAACCATCACGTTGCAGTTTCTGCATCTTACCCTGTAAATCGTTTTCCATCGATTGCAGTTCAGAAGCACGACCTTTGAATTCGTTTTCCAGCTGTTTGCCAACGGTTTCACGCTGCGGCAGCTGTTGGAAAATGCTGGAAACGTTAACAACGGCAATTTTGTCAGCAGCCTGAACGCTGGCTGAAGCAGCCAATGCTAAACCGAGGCCTGCGGCACATAACCACTTTTTCACTATAAACTCCTCAACCTAACCTAATTTGTGTCTTAACACTTTAATTATGAGCATCGCGTCATGGTATGAAGGTCTTATGTTCGACCATTCATACCCATGAACTATTCATATCAACGAAAGGCTCGTCTCAACGAATCATGATGCGACATTCCCTGCATACGACCTATTGACGTCACACTACCAGGTTTTGCCAATGTTAAACTGGAATTGTTCCGACTTGTCTCCATCGTACTTTTTAACCGGCTGGGCATAGGAGAAGACCAATGGCCCAAGCGGAGACATCCATTGCAACGCGATACCGCTGGAAACACGGAAGTTACTCGCCTTGCTGTAATCCGGCACGCCCGCGGCAATCGTTGCAGGTGTATTTTTCCAGTTGGTATCCCATACCGTACCGCCATCCACAAAGAAGGACGTACGTACGGAGCTCGCATATTTATCGCTGATAAACGGTGTTGGCACGATCAGTTCCGCACTCAATACCGCCATCGCGTTACCGCCAACGGCATCATCCAGATTGGTCGAATCAATCGGACAATTGGAATAAGACGTCGCACCCGCAGCACACCGGTAATACGCCGCTTTAGGACCAATCGTATTCGACTGGAAGCCACGTACCGTACTGGAACCACCCGCATAGAAGTTGTCGTAGAACGGCACTTCTTTGCTACCGATACCATCCGCAAAGCCTGCGCGCGTACGGCCCATTACCACCCAGTTACCGCTATCGCTCAACGGGTAGTAGCTCGCCGAATCAAACGTCAGTTTGTAGTATTCGTTGTCCGAACCCGGTACGGCAATCTTGGCATTCGCAGACGCACGTGTGCCTTTCGTCGGGAAGTAGCCGCGATCCAGATTGTTATACGACCATCCGGTATTCAGGAAGAAATCGTTCGCTTTGAAGTCAGCGCTAGATTTATTCCCTTCCTGAACCACAGATGGATTAACGCCCACGGAATCCAGATAACGCCACATCGCCACCTGCGGTCTCATATCCGACAGATCGTTATGCACATAATCCAGACCGACACGCAGTGAGTTATTCTCGTTAATCGGGAAGCCCAAGGTGCTGCCAACGCCATAACTCACGTTAGTGTAGTCGGACAGATCGGCGTCTGATGCCTCAAATTTGTTATAGAATATGCGCCCACCGAGGCTAACGCCATCGACGGTAAAGTACGGGTCGGTCAGTGACAGCTCAACATACGTCTGGTAGTCGTTTTTAGTCCCGCTGATACCAACGGAGTTACCCGTTCCCAGCCAGTTGTCCTGCTGGACGCCAGCCTGGAAGCTCACGCCACTTTCTGTACCGAAACCGACACCAAAGTTGAATGTCCCCGTATTACGCTCTTTGACTTTATACGTGACATCAACCTGATCGGCCACGCCGGGAACACGCTGCGTTTCTACATCAACGCTTTCAAAGTATCCCAGACGGTTTAAACGCTCTTTGCCCTGCTCAACCAGATCGTTGCCTAACCAGGCACCTTCCATCTGACGCATTTCACGGCGCAGAACGGAGTCTTTAGACGTGTCGTTACCGTCAAAGCGGATATGACGCACATAGAAACGGTTACCGGCATCAACGTTGATGTTTAATTTCACCGTCTTGTCTGCGTCATTAATTTCCGGCTGTGTGACCACACGTGGATAGGCATAGCCATAACGACCCAGTAGCTTCTTGATGTCCTCTTCCATCCGGGTCACTTTCGTCCCGTTGTAGAGTTCACCCGGTTCAATCTTCGTCAACCCTTCGATTTCCGCAGAGTGACCAGCCAGATTGCCTTTCACCGCTACACCGGACAGCTTGTACTGCTCGCCTTCCGTCATATTGATGGTGATGTAGATGCCTTTTTTATCTGGCGTCAGGCTCACCTGTGTGGAATCGATGTTGAAACGCGCATAGCCGCGATCCAAATAGAAACTCCGTAACGTTTCCAGATCGCCAGACAGTTTTTGTTTCTGGTATTTACGATCGCCGACCACGTTCCACCACGGCACTTCATCACGCAGTTGGAAACGAGAGATCAATTCGTCGGAACTGAACGCTTTGTTACCGACAATATTAATCTGCTGGATCTTGGCGGAAACGCCTTCCGTGAAGACCAGTTTCAGGTCTACGCGGTTACGCGGGAGTGGCGTGACAACGGCTTTAACCGACGCACTGTACTTGCCCACGCTGTAGTAGAAATCTTCCAGTCCTTTTTCGATGCTGGTGAGCGCAGTGCGGTCTAACGCTTCACCGACTCGCACGCCAGAGGCCTCCAGGTTTTCTTTCAGCATGTCGTCTTTGACTGACTTATTGCCGGAAAACGTGACGCTGGCGATGGTTGGACGTTCTTTCACCTGCACAATCAGCGTTTCGCCATCGCGCAGGACACGAACATCTTCAAAATTTCCGGTCGCAAACAAGGCACGGATGGTGTTACCGATATCATCGTCACCGATGGTATCACCAACGCGGACTGGCATACTGAGTAATGCCGCCCCGACGGCAACCCTTTGCAGGCCCTCGAAATGAATGTCCTTCACTACGAACCCGTCTGCACCGTATACGGTTGCGCTGCTAAACAGCAGCGACGCTATGAGCAACTTTTTGATCGCCATCGTTGTTATGCGTTTTTCCTAACCTAATCCCGCGCCTAGAGACGAGAGAAATCATTGAAAAGTGCGAGTCCCATTAACAACATCAGCAACACTGTACCAATGCGATAGCTAACGTCCTGCACACGCTCAGAAACCGGCCTGCCCTTCAACTTTTCAACCGCAAGAAAGAGCAGGTGTCCACCATCCAATACCGGCAGAGGGAACAGATTGATGATCCCCAAATTGACGCTGATTAAGGCCAAAAACATCAGGTAATAAATCAATCCATAATCTGCTGACATTCCTGCGCCCTGAGCAATCGAAATGGGACCACTCAGGTTGTTCAGCTTAACATCCCCCATAACCAGTTTCCCTAACATACTGACGGTCAATTTCATCAGTTGCCAGGTTTTATCTGTTGCCTGGTAGATCGCACTGAACGGCCCATACTGGCGCACAGTCCTGTATTCTTCAGGCAGCGGCGTCACACTTGGCATAACGCCTGCCAGCCCTTCAACTCTGCCACTTCCCACAGATTTGCTGTCTGGCGTTAACGTCAACGGGACTGTTGAGCCGTTGCGCTCCACCTCCAGAGCAATAGATTGTCCGGGGTTGTCACGCACGGCGATAACAAAATCACGCCATTGCGCTAGCGCCTGCCCGTCGACTTTAACGATCCTATCTCCGACTTGCAAACCTGCTTTTTCCGCCGCCGACCCAGCCTGCACCTGATGCAGTACCGGCTCAATTTGCGGCCCACGCGGAATAATCCCGAGCGAAGCGGCAGGATCTTGCTTATCAGGCTCAAACTGCCACTCGCGTAAATCCAGCGTTTTCTGAACGACACGGTCAGAGCCTAAAGGTGCGGTTCCGATCACAACATCGCTATCGCCGATTTTACCGATCAGGGCCAGACGCGCAGTATCCCAATCAGGCGTTTCGATACCGTCAACGGACTTTAGTTCCGTTCCCGCCGACATTTCCGCCTGCGCCGCAATGGAGTTGGGCAGTATTTCACCCACTACCGGACGCACGCCCGGTACGCCGAGAATAAACACCAGCCAGTACGCCACAATGGCAAACAGGAAATTGGCAATCGGACCCGCGCTAACGATAGCCGCACGCTGCCAGACCGTTTTGCTATTAAATGATTGGTGACGAAATTCTGGCGCAACGGTGTCGACGCGCTCATCCAGCATCTTCACGTAGCCGCCAAGCGGGATCAGCGCAATCACAAATTCTGTACCGGTACGATCGCGACGACGCCATAGCGCGCGTCCGAAACCGACGGAGAAGCGTTCGACCTTCACACCACAGCGGCGCGCTACCCAGAAATGCCCAAATTCATGGACAGTGACCAGCACACCCAGTGCGATGATAAACGCGGCAAGATTCCAGAGAAAACTCAGCATAAATAGCTCTACCGCTTTATTCTAAGCCACTTTAAACAGCAGCAGCATCAGGCAAGAGAACACAGGAACCGCAGCAGTCAGGCTGTCGATACGATCGAGCACACCACCGTGCCCCGGAATCAAATGGCTACTGTCTTTGATGCCCGCCTCGCGTTTGAACATACTTTCCGTCAAATCACCCAACACCGAGGCCAGCGCAGCGGCGATAGAACATATCAACAACGTCGATGGCGCTACCGTTAATGGCGCATACAGGCTAAACAGCACAGAGATGAGCGCAGAGGTTGCCAGGCCACCGAGAAAGCCTTCCCAGGTTTTGCCCGGCGAAACTTTTGGCGCGAGCTTACGCTTACCAAACAGTTTACCGAACATGTAGGCACCGCTGTCCGCTCCCCACACCAGCAGCATGACGTACAGCAGCCACCAGGCACCAGCAAATGGGTTAATCGCGTAATTGTAATGACGAAGCGCGACCATGCCCCAGAAAAACGGCACGATCGTCATGATACCGAATACCAGTCGCAATGTACGCGAATGACGCCAGAATGAGGCGGAAGCCGGATAGAACAGCACCAACAGCAGCGCGACACCCCACCACACCAGCGATGACCAGAGCGCGATACTGATTTGCGGAATATGGACGGAATAATGGTAGGCCGGGAGTGATAACAGCATCAGCGCCAGCAAGAAACCACACAGGATCGCGAGCCACAGGCGTTGACCATAAGAGGCAAACCCTGCCAACTGACCCCATTCCCATGCCGCCAGCATACAGACAGCCAGCGTAACAAGCGTGAATCCCAGAGGAGGCAGCAAGAAAAGTGCTGCAATAACAATCGGGATCAAAATAAAAGCAGTAATCAGGCGATACTTCAGCAAAAGTTCCCCCTAGGATGCATCAGCATCGATAGGTGTTGTTCCCCCGAAGCGGCGCTCGCGTTGTGCAAAAGCATTCAGCGCACCTTCAAAGACTTGTTCATCGAAATCAGGCCAGAGGACATCAGTAAAGTAAAGTTCAGCATAAGCAATTTGCCACAGAAGAAAATTACTGATGCGGTGTTCTCCACCGGTTCTGATCACCAAATCAACCGGAGCCAGATCATGCAGACAGATGTACTGACATAATGACGCTTCATTAATGCTATCAGGGCGTAGAATGCCTTCCTGCACCTGCTCTGCAAGTTGCCGTACTCCCTGAATAATATCCCAACGGCCGCCATAATTCGCGGCAATATTCAGTGTGAGCCCCTGATTCTTTTCCGTCAGTGCTTCTGAACGGCGGATTCGCTCTTGTAAACGCGGACTGAAGCGGCCGATATCGCCAATCACCCGCAAGCGAACATTGTGCTTGTGCAGGCTTTTCACTTCGCTATCCAGCGCTCTGACAAACAGTTCCATGAGTGCGGAAACTTCCTGCGCCGGACGGTTCCAGTTTTCACTGCTAAATGCGTAAAGTGTCAGCGCGTCCAGCCCTTGGCTCACTGCAAAACTGACTGAACGCCGCACAGCCTTTACACCAGCCTGATGGCCAAAAATCCGCATTTTCCCCCGGCTTTTTGCCCAGCGACCATTGCCATCCATGATAATGGCAACATGCCGCGGCCCGGCGGGTGGCAGATCGTTAGTATTTTTTTGATTATCGGACGGCATAACGCGTACTTATTTCCTCAAGCAAGAAATACAACAGTCCTTCCGTAACATCAGACCCCGTTAGCGCAAAAAAAGCCGTGAACGATCACGGCTTAGCTTCACGGTCGATTAAACAACTTTCGCATAATCAACCATTGAGTGGCGCAGACTATACCACCTCCACCGCACATGAACAAATTGTGCCACGGCGCTATCCCGCTATCGCGCGTAATGTGTCAGGGTCTGTGTTGCGACCTGTCTGGCCCAGCGGTCAATAAACAGAACATCATCAACGCTGGTGGGTTCTGGTAATGTAAGTTGTTCAATAACATGCCGATTTACCGCCGCAATATCCGTAAAACGGATCTGCGACTGCAAAAATGCCGCTACCGCAATTTCATTTGCGGCATTTAATGTCGTAGTGGCCGACTGACCATGATTACAGGCATCAATAGCGAGCTGTAAACAAGGATAGCGTGCATAGTCCGGTGCCAAAAATGTCAGCGCGCCAATCTGGCAAAAATCTAACGCTTTTGCACCCGATGCCACACGTTCGGGATAAGCCATTGCATGGGCAATCGGCGTGCGCATATCGGGCGATCCCAACTGCGCCAGAACGCTGCCATCACGGTAACGCACCATCGAGTGAATCACCGACTGCGGATGAATAATGACTTCCATCTGTTCGGCAGAAGCATTAAACAACCAGCGCGCTTCGATGTACTCCAGCCCTTTGTTCATCATCGTGGCAGAATCGACCGAAATTTTGCGCCCCATTGACCAGTTTGGATGCGCACACGCCTGATCTGGCGTCATGTCTGCCAGCGCCGACACCGGAGTTTCACGAAACGGCCCACCGGAACCGGTCAGAACAATACGTTCGACCCCATGCTGCGACAATGAAGCGTAGCCTAATTGACGCTGAATTTGCTCAGGTAAACTCTGAAAAATCGCATTATGTTCGCTATCAATCGGTAAAAGCTGTGCGCCACTTTGCGCCACGGCGTCCATGAACAGACGTCCGCAGGTAACCAGTGATTCTTTGTTCGCCAGCAACACCTGTTTTCCGGCATGAATTGCCGCTAGTGTTGGCAATAACCCTGCCGCACCCACAATCGCGGCCATGACCTGATCGACACCCTCTAATGCAGCAAGGTCACACGCGGCCTGCTCGCCAGCCAGCACTTCCGTTTTGCAACCATATTCCGCCAACTGCTGGCGCAGGGCAGTTGCAGAGGCTTCATCAGCCATTGAGGCATAGGCGGGTTGGAAAGTGAGGCACTGCTCCAGCATCAATTTGACGTTGTACCCGGCGGATAACGCGCGTACGGCAAATTTATCGGGATTGGCTTTAATGACGGCCAGTGAACTGACGCCAATAGAGCCAGTGGAACCAAGAATTGTCAGTTGCTTCATTAAAAATGCTCTGAATAACCGGATTTGATGACAGGAAGGTACACGAGTCTGAGACGATTACCATGATATATCTCCGCTATCGATCACAGTCACGATAGCCGCAGACACATACACAGCAAAAAATTGTTTACTACCCAGAGGGGCTAGCCTTCACCCATTCCTTGTATAACCATAAAATAAAGCGCCGCCGGAAAAAGAGGGCAAGCCCACAAATTCCCTGCGACGCACTATTCAACAGGCTGATTAGAACTCCATCAGCTCCGCTTCTTTCTCTGCCAGAGCGACGTCCACTTTCTTAATGAAGTTGTCAGTCAGCTTCTGCACGTCGTCCTGAGCGCGACGTTCTTCATCTTCACTGATCGCTTTATCTTTCAGCAGCGCTTTCAGTTTGTCGTTAGCATCACGGCGCACGTTACGCACAGAAACGCGCCCCTGCTCTGCTTCGCCACGAACCACTTTGATCAGGTCTTTACGGCGCTCTTCCGTCAGCGGTGGCAGCGGAACACGGATTACGGTACCAGCAGAAGACGGGTTCAGGCCGAGGTCGGAAGCCATGATCGCTTTCTCAACTGCCGGGCCAAGTGAACGGTCGAATACGGTGATTGCCAGCGTACGGGAATCTTCTACGACAACGTTAGCAACCTGACGCAGTGGCGTTGCGCTGCCATAGTATTCAACCTGGATGCCATCGAGAATGCTAGGCGATGCACGGCCGGTACGGATTTTGCTGATCTGATTTTTAAACGCTTCAACACATTTGTCCATGCGCGTTTCAGCATCTTTTCTGATTTCATTAGTCACGTTGTGAACCCTTGAAAACTGGTTGCCTGGCAGGCCATGTCAGTACATGACCCGGTGAATAATTAATGCCAGCGCGCGGCTGGCGTATGGCGCAATACTGGGGAGTATAGTACCCCATAATTAGCGTGAGCCGTTATTACTGACTAATCAACGTCCCTTCTTTTTCACCCATGACAACGCGACGCAGTGCGCCAGGTTTGTTCATATTGAAAACACGGATGGGTAAATTATGGTCGCGTGCCAGCGTGAACGCGGCAAGATCCATCACTTTCAGCTCACGTTCTAACACGTCTTGATAGGTTAGCGTTTCGTACATCGTCGCTGAAGGATCTTTCACTGGATCGGCAGAATAGACGCCATCGACTTTGGTCGCTTTCAATACGACATCCGCTTCAATCTCAATGCCGCGCAGACAAGCCGCAGAATCCGTGGTGAAGAAAGGGTTGCCTGTTCCAGCGGAGAAGATCACTACGCGGTTATTACGCAGCAGGCTAATCGCCTCTGCCCAGCTGTAGTTGTCACAGACGCCATTCAGCGGAATAGCAGACATCAGGCGAGCGTTCACATAGGCACGGTGCAACGCATCACGCATTGCCAGACCATTCATGACGGTCGCCAGCATTCCCATGTGGTCGCCCACAACGCGGTTCATACCCGCTTTAGCCAGACCCGCGCCACGAAACAGGTTACCACCGCCGATAACCACACCGACCTGAATGCCTAACTCAACCAGTTCTTTCACCTCCTGAGCCATGCGATCCAGAATGCTCGCATCGATACCAAAACCTTCAGTTCCCTGTAAAGCTTCGCCACTGAGCTTCAGCAGGATTCGTTGATAGACGGGTTTTGCATTGGTTGCCATGGTGTTCTTATCCTACAGGCTGTCGTCGTATTGGGGGGTTGTAAAAATCAAAACTGTTCTACTCGGCTCCTATCTGAATGCAGGAAACCAAGCGAACTAAAACTCTTTGGGCTGGATAAAAAGGAACCGCCAACTGGCGGCTCTTTTTTTTGCTATTAAGACTGCTTACTCATTGCTGCAACTTCAGCAGCAAAGTCAGTCTCAACTTTCTCAATACCTTCACCCACTTCGAAACGGATGAAGTTAGTCACGTCAGCGTTGTGCTCTTTCAGCAGTTGACCAACAGACTTAGCTGGATCCATAACGAAAGGCTGACCCGTCAGAGAAACTTCGCCGGTGAATTTCTTCATACGGCCTTCAACCATTTTCTCTGCGATTTCTTTCGGCTTGCCAGACTGCATCGCGATTTCTAACTGAACCTGGTACTCTTTTTCTACCACTTCAGCAGATACGTCTTCTGGCTTAACGAATTCTGGTTTGCTTGCTGCAACGTGCATAGCCAGGTGTTTAACCAGCTCTTCGTCAGCGCCTTTAGCGGCAACCAGAACACCGATGCGCGCACCGTGTTGGTAGTTACCCAGAACTTCGCCTTCAAGAGCGGAAACGCGACGAATGTTGATGTTCTCACCAATTTTCGCAACCAGTGCAACACGCTCTTCTTCGAACTGTGCTTTCAACACGTCAACGTCAGTGATTTTGCCTGCAACCGCAGCGTCCAGCACTTTGTCAGCAAATGCCTGGAAACCACCGTCTTTAGCAACGAAGTCGGTCTGGCAGTTAACTTCCAGGATCACAGCGTAGTTACCGTCGATCTTAGTCTTGATCACGCCATCAGCAGCAACGTTACCTGCTTTCTTAGCTGCTTTAATTGCGCCAGATTTACGCATGTTTTCGATTGCCAGCTCGATGTCGCCGTTAGCTTCAACCAGCGCTTTCTTACATTCCATCATGCCCGCAGCGGTACGCTCACGCAGCTCTTTTACCAGGGATGCGGTAATTTCAGCCATTCTAAAATCCTCGGAAGATTTGTTCTGCCTGGTCGTCACGACCAAACAGCTTTAAAAGTGAAAAAGGGGCCATAAAAAGGCCCCTAACCAAACTAGTACTACCTGGTTAATAAGGGCTCAACGAGCCAGACTTATTATTCAGCTTCTACTAAGCCTTCTTCTGCCTGCACAGCCAGATCTTGAGAACGGCCTTCGCGGACAGCAGTAGCAACAGCGCTCAGGTACAGGCTAACTGCACGGATTGCGTCATCGTTACCAGGGATGATGTAGTCAACGCCATCTGGATCGGAGTTGGTATCAACCACTGCGAATACCGGAATACCCAGGTTGTTAGCTTCTTTGATTGCGATGTGCTCGTGATCTGCGTCGATAACGAACAGCGCGTCTGGCAGACCGCCCATATCTTTGATACCGCCCAGGCTGTTTTCCAGCTTGTCCAGTTCACGAGTGCGCATCAGCGCCTCTTTTTTGGTCAGCTTGTCGAACGTGCCGTCTTGAGATTGGGTTTCCAGATCTTTCAAACGTTTGATGGACTGACGAACGGTTTTCCAGTTAGTCAGCATACCGCCCAACCAACGATGGTTCACGAAGAACTGATCGCAGTTGTTGGCTGCATCTTTTACCGCTTCGCTTGCTGCGCGCTTAGTACCAACGAACAGAATTTTGCCTTTGCGAGAAGCAATTTTGCTCAGCTCAGCCAGAGCGTCGTTGAACATTGGTACAGTTTTTTCAAGGTTGATGATGTGAACTTTGTTACGTGCACCGAAGATGAATGGCTTCATTTTCGGGTTCCAGTAACGGGTCTGGTGACCAAAGTGTACGCCAGCCTTGAGCATATCGCGCATGGAAACAGTTGCCATGATTACCTCTATTAATTAAGTATGGGGTTATGCCTCCACATGTCCCATTGCGCCGACCCCATCCGGTGAAACACCTCAGGAGCACCCCGGCGAACGTGCCGACATGTGTGTGTTATTTACACAAAGTGAGTTTAGTCGATGTGGTTGAATACCGTATAACCGATATCCAGCCGGATCATCGGCGCGCTTTATACCATAAATCCCCCAGCGACACCAACATTTGTTATTCAATCGTCCACAAATCAGAATGATAGTTTGGCAAGCCAGCGGCATGGCTGGTAACATAAGTTATTAGTTATCGCTCTTAATTTTTGTGCTTAACAGGCACCTGCGGACAATCATCAATGGCAATTTCAATTAAAACTCCTGAAGACATCGAAAAAATGCGCGTAGCTGGTCGTCTGGCTGCCGAAGTCCTGGAAATCATCGAACCCCACGTGGTACCCGGCGTGAGCACTGCCGAATTAGACAGAATCTGTCACGATCACATCACCAACAAGCAGCAGGCCATTTCTGCTTGTCTGGGCTACCACGGCTTCCCGAAATCCGTCTGCATCTCCATCAACGAAGTGGTGTGCCACGGCATTCCTAGCGAAGAACGCATTTTGAAAGACGGCGATATCGTCAACATCGACGTCACCGTGATCAAAGACGATTTCCACGGCGATACGTCAAAAATGTTTATCGTCGGCAAACCCACCATTCTGGGTGAGCGCCTCTGCCGCATCACGCAGGAAAGCCTCTATCTGGCACTGAAAATGGTTAAGCCGGGCATTCGCCTGCGCACGCTGGGCAAGGCGATCCAGCAGTTCGCGGAAGGGAATAACTTCTCCGTAGTGCGTGAGTATTGCGGTCACGGCATCGGCAAGGGCTTCCACGAAGAGCCACAGGTGCTGCACTACGATGCAGACGACGGTGGCGTCGTGCTGCAAGCGGGTATGGCATTCACGATCGAGCCTATGCTCAATGCCGGTGATTACCGTATTCGTACGATGAAAGACGGCTGGACGGTAAAAACCAAAGATCGCAGCTTGTCGGCACAGTACGAGCATACTATTGTGGTAACCGATAACGGCTGCGAAATAATGACGTTGCGAAAGGATGACACCATCCCCAACATCATCACGCATGAACAGTAAACACTAAGCCGGCAGATGCCGGCTTTTTTATGGGCTGCGCTATGACAGATAACCGCTTTTCGCCAGACAGTACACCACCTGACGCTGCCTCATCAAACAGCCCTATAGACCCCATTGCACCCGCACAGTTGCCCGCTTCACCGCTGACCTACGCGGATGACATGCTCGATTGTCAGACGTTAAAACAGCAGTTGGAACTGTTTCAGCTTTGGCTCGGTTCAGAATTCCGCTCCGGAGTCAGCGCAGAAAAGCTGATTGATGCCAGAACCTTGTTCATCGATCGCCTGTTGCAGCGGCTATGGTATTTCTACGGCTTTGAAAATATCGCGCAAACGTCACTGGTCGCCGTAGGCGGATATGGCCGCGGTGAGCTACACCCGCTTTCCGATATCGACGTGCTGGTATTGAGTCAGACAGCGCTGAGTGAAGAACATTCCCAGCGCGTCGGCCAATTCATCACCCTACTGTGGGATTTGAAGCTGGAAGTCGGCCATAGCGTCAGAACGCTGGAAGAGTGCTTACAGGAAGGACGCGCAGATATTTCCGTCGCCACTAACCTGATCGAATCCCGCATGATATGCGGCGACGTTGCCCTATTTCTCTCGCTGCAAAAAAACGTATTCAGTGATGAATTTTGGCCGTCAGACACGTTTTTCCCGGCAAAAATCGCCGAACAGCAGGAACGCCATCAGCGCTACCACAGCACCAGCTACAATCTGGAGCCCGACATCAAGAGCAGCCCAGGCGGGCTACGCGACATTCACACGCTGCTGTGGGTCGCGAGACGCCACTTCGGCGCGACCTCGCTCAATGAAATGGTAGGTTTCGGCTTTCTAACCGAGGCGGAACGTAAAGAGCTGAACGAGTGCCAAAGCTTTTTGTGGCGAATCCGCTTCGCCCTGCATCTGATCCTGCCGCGTTACGACAACCGGCTGCTGTTCGACAGACAGTTGAACGTCGCACAGCTGCTGCAATATCAGGGTGAAGGCAACACGCCAGTCGAGCGCATGATGAAGGATTTCTACCGTATGACGCGTCGCGTCAGCGAGTTGAACCAGATGCTGTTGCAGCTCTTTGACGAAGCGATTCTGGCGCTGGACGCGAGTGAAAAGCCCCGCCCGATTGACGATGAGTTTCAGCTACGCGGCAATCTGCTGGACCTGCGCGATGAAAACCTGTTTATCAAAAAACCGGAAGCCATTATGCGCATGTTCTACCTGATGGTACGCAACCGTGACATCAGCGGCATTTACTCCACCACGTTGCGCCAGTTGCGTCATGCTCGTCGCCATCTCGCCAGCCCGCTTTGCACCATCCCAGAAGCGCGCCAGCTGTTCATGAATATTCTGCGCCACCCGCATGCAGTAAGCCGTGCGCTACTGCCAATGCATCGCCACAGCGTGCTGTGGGCATATATGCCGCTGTGGGGGAACATTGTCGGTCAAATGCAGTTCGATCTGTTTCACGCTTATACGGTGGATGAGCACACGATCCGCGTTCTGCTCAAGCTGGAGAGCTTCGCCGACGAGGATACGCGACCACAGCACCCGCTGTGCGTCGAGCTCTACCCTCGCCTGCCGCAGCCCGAATTATTGCTGCTGGCCGCGCTGTTCCACGATATCGCAAAAGGTCGCGGGGGCGATCACTCGGAACTGGGCGCGCAGGATGTGCTGGAGTTTGCCGCGCTGCACGGGCTGAACTCGCGTGAAGCTCAGTTGGTTTCCTGGCTGGTGCGCTGCCACCTACTGATGTCCGTCACCGCACAGCGTCGCGACATTCAGGATCCCACCGTCATTCAGCAATTTGCTACGGAAGTGCAGAGCGAAACCCGTCTGCGCTATCTGGTTAGCCTGACGGTTGCCGATATCTGCGCCACCAATGAAACGCTGTGGAACAGCTGGAAACAGAGCCTGTTGCGTGAACTCTATTTCGCGACGGAAAAACAGCTGCGCCGCGGCATGCAAAATACGCCAGATTTACGCGAACGCGTCCGGCATCACCGCTTGCAGGCACTGGCGCTGCTGCGTATGGACAATATTGATGAAGAAGCGCTGCACCACATCTGGAGCCGCTGCCGGGCCGATTATTTCCTGCGCCATTCGCCAAATCAGCTTGCCTGGCACGCGCGCCACTTGCTGGAGCATGATGTCAACAAACCGCTGGTGCTGATCAGCCATCAGGCCAGCCGTGGCGGTACAGAGATCTTTATCTGGAGCCCGGACAGGCCTTATCTTTTCGCGGCGGTCGCTGGCGAACTGGATAGACGCAACCTCAGCGTGCACGATGCGCAGATTTTTACCAGCCGCGACGGCATGGCGATGGATACGTTCATTGTGCTGGAACCGGACGGCAGCCCGTTGGCGCAGGATCGGCATGAAATGATACGCCACGCGCTGGAACAGGCGCTGACACATCGGCACTATCAACATCCGCGCGTGCGCCGACCGTCACCCAAGCTGCGACACTTCAGCGTACCAACCGAAGTCAACTTTCTGCCGACACATACGGACAGACGTAGCTACATGGAGCTCAGCGCGCTTGACCAACCGGGGCTGCTGGCACGTATCGGTGAAATTTTTGCCGATCTCAACCTGTCGCTGCACGGTGCACGCATTTCCACAATCGGCGAGCGGGTAGAGGATCTTTTCATTCTGGCCGACAGCGACAGGCGGGCATTAAAGCCGGATTTACGCCTTAAATTGCAAGAACGGTTGACAGAAGCCCTTAACCCAAACGATAAAGTACCATTGAGTTAATTTTTACAATCAGGAAAGAGAAATCAGGATGCACCAACAATTACAGAACATCATTGAGACGGCTTTCGAGCGTCGCGCTGAAATCACTCCGGCAAACGCAGACACCGTCACGCGTGAAGCCGTCAATCAGGCTATCAGTCTGCTGGATAGCGGCGCCCTGCGCGTTGCAGAGAAAATCGACGGCCAGTGGGTTACCCATCAGTGGCTGAAGAAAGCCGTGCTGCTCTCTTTCCGTATTAACGATAACCAGGTAATGGAAGGCGCAGAAACTCGTTATTACGACAAAGTGCCGATGAAATTTGCAAACTATGATGAAGCCCGTTTCCAGCGTGAAGGGTTCCGCGTAGTGCCTCCCGCCAGCGTGCGTCAAGGTGCGTTTATTGCACGTAATACTGTACTGATGCCGTCTTACGTCAACATCGGTGCTTACGTTGATGAAGGCACCATGGTGGATACGTGGGCAACCGTCGGTTCTTGTGCTCAGATCGGTAAAAACGTTCACCTGTCCGGCGGCGTCGGTATCGGCGGCGTTCTGGAGCCGCTGCAGGCTAACCCGACCATCATCGAAGACAACTGCTTCATCGGCGCGCGTTCTGAAGTGGTAGAAGGCGTGATCGTAGAAGAAGGTTCCGTCATCTCCATGGGCGTGTTCATCGGCCAAAGCACCCGTATTTACGATCGTGAAACTGGCGAAATCCACTATGGCCGCGTACCGGCTGGCTCCGTTGTGGTTTCCGGCAACCTGCCGTCCAAAGATGGCAGCTACAGCCTGTACTGTGCCGTCATTGTGAAGAAAGTGGATGCGAAAACCCGCGGAAAAGTGGGTATCAATGAGTTATTACGCACCATCGACTAAACTAGAAGCGGCGGGTTAATCACCCGCCGTTTTTTTATGTACGAACGATAAGTTATTTATATGTTCCCTAAATACTTCGGTATGGCGGGTATACCCTAAATAATTCGAGTTGCAGGACAAAACGTTAGCGTTTTGAACAACGCAAAGCGTTGGCCCACAGGGCGAGGCTCATTTATGCGCCTCGTAATGCGGCAAGAGAAGGAGTCCCGATGAGCTTACTCAAGTAAGTGATTCGGGTGACTGAACGCAGCCAACGCACATGCAGCTTGAAGTATGACGAGTATAAACAGCGTAGGTTCTCGCTGGCATGATAATCAGGACTATCTAAAAACCGAGAAGGTGACGCTATGTATGACAATCTAAAAAGCCTGGGCATTACCAATCCCGATGATATCGATCGCTATAGCCTGCGTCAGGAAGCGAACAACGACATCCTGAAGATCTATTTCCGTAAAGATAAGGGCGAGTTTTTCGCTAAAAGCGTGAAGTTCAAGTATCCGCGCCAGCGCAAGACCGTCGTGGCAGATAACTCTGGACAGGGCTACAAAGAGATCAACGAGATCAGCCCAAATCTGCGCTATGTGATTGATGAATTAGACAAGATCTGCCAACAGGAACAGGTTGAAGTCGATCTGAAACGCAAAATCCTTGACGATCTGCGTCATCTGGAAAGCGTCGTTTCCAACAAAATTACCGAAATCGAAGCGGATTTAGAGAAGCTGACCAAGAATCGCTAAGGCGATGATCTCCACAGGCCGCAAACGAAAACGGGAGCACGACAGGCTCCCGTTTGTCATTTCAGCACGGCATCACTGTGCGTCAACTAAATCAGCCCATGCTTCAACCCACGGGCATGACATCACTTCTGGTTCTGGATGCTCAACAGCATCAATTTCCAAAACATCACCCAGGCGCTTAGCACCGATTTCCTGCAATAGCGCATCGAAAAGATGGCCACCCGCGCAGAAGTTCGGGTAACTGCTGTCACCCAGCGCAATCACGCCATAGCGCAGCGCAGGCTGGTAACCGCCTTTTTCACGCAGTGCGGCGTAAAGCGGAACAATAGAATCAGGCAACTGGCCTTGTCCCGTCGTCGACGTGACAACTAAAACCGTCTGCTCGCGGTAGTCCAGCCAGGATTCCAGCGTCGCATCTTCAAAGACCTTAACCTCGTGCCCACGATCTCTGAGAATATTTTCGGCTTCTTCGGCCACCAGCAATGCATTCCCGTAGACCGTACCAACAAAAATACCAATCTGCGCCATGCTTCTGACTCCCTTTTTAATTCGATATATGTAATACAAAAATAAGACGGTGGTAATAAGACCGCTATTACTCGACGAAATGCTCGCTATCCTGACCTGAGTCGGCAGGAAACTCAACCCCTTCAAACTCAGGGAGAATCCCCTGCCAGCCAAACTGAGTCATCACCCCCTGCCACGGCGCATCCCAACGCGCCTGCAACGTCAATGGCTGCCCGCTCACCGGATGATTCAGCTGTAACTCGCTGGCATGCAGCATGAGCCTGCCGCAGGAGAAGTGCGATTCCATACCGCGATTGTGTCGCAAATCGCCGTGCGCGGTATCGCCGATAATCGGATGGTGGATATGTGACATATGACGGCGGAGTTGGTGCTTACGTCCGGTCTGTGGCTTCAGCTCCATCAGACTGTAGCGTGCCGTTGGGTAACGGCCGATGGCAACCGACATCTCGACCTGCGCCAAGGAACGGTAATGCGTAACAGCAGGCTGCGGTGCCTTATCAGGATTGGTAAACTTGTCGGCGATCTTGTCCAGCTCTTCGGTGAGCGCATAATCGATCACACCATCATCCAGCACATAGCCCCGCACAACGGCATGATACATTTTCTGCATCTGATGCGATTCAAACTGCTGGGATAACGCACGTGCGACCTCGCTGGACAGCGCGAGCAGCAACACACCGGATGTCGGCCTGTCGAGACGATGAACGGTATACACGTGCTGGCCGATCTGATCGCGCACGGTCTGCATCACCACGACTTTTTCTTTGCGATCCAGCCAACTACGATGGACTAACCAGCCGCTGGGTTTATTGACGGCAACCAGATGCTCATCCTGATAAATAATCTCAAGCATCGTGCGCTGCGCCATCCTGTGCATCCGGGCGGAACAGCTCATCAAGCAGCCCGATACGCAACAGAACCGCCGCCGTCTCTTCTGGCGACCCTTCCAGCGCTTCTTCAAAATAAGGCAGTAAAACCAGCTCAGCGGGCAGTGCTAGCTCGCTGTCCAATAAGGCATGCATGCGCGGCAAAAAGACCCACTGCAACCACTCTTCGGGTTTCATGGTATCGAGGCTGAAAGGCTCCGTGCTGTTAAACGCCTCCTCTTCCGGCGGAACAACCTGCCAGAAAGGGCTTTCCCTCAATGCGCGCTCAATATCGAATAATGACTGACGAACCTGGTTCTCTCTACTCATGCGGTTTCTCGCCCTTGACGCCTACAGTAATGGCGGCAAAGCATAGCACTGATATCAGCCTGACCCAATCGTCGCATTTTAGCTATATGCTATCGATGATAACCCCTCAATCCGATCGTCAGAGGCAAAAAATTGGGGGTACTGATTGCTCAGTACCCCCGGTTCGTTTTATAGCTATCCCGCTACACATTTGCATCCCTGCTCATCCGTGAAAACTTTTCCTTTTTGGTCGTCCTAACCCACAATCCTTGCTGGCGTCCCACTTTCGTCCTGACGTTTCCATCCTGTATCTTCCGTGATTCAATCCCTTTAGGCTCCTGCCCCACCGATATTCCTAATCGGCTCTCGGTCTCCTTCCTGGAGGTGTCCCTGATTTCATCCTGAAACCATGTTTCTTCCTGAAAACCGTTCTTCTTCCTGAAAACAACGCTTCTTCCTGAAGCGACTGTTTCTTCCTAAAACAGTGTTTATCCTTAAAACAGCGTTTCTTCCTAAAACAATGCCTCTTCCTGAAACAATGTTTCTTCCTGAAAATAACCCGAGTGCAGTAACGTTATTTTGTTACCTATAGTAACGGTTACACACACTGTAACCGGTTACTAACTTAAGTAATAAGATGTATTAATTGTCAGCTTTCAGCAAGGGGTAATTGACAGTGTTTCTCAACACCCCTTAAGTGACCTTGCGGATTTTTCTTATAATTAACTAATTAATAATGAAAAAATTAAAATGAAACATATTTTCAACATTAAAGATAAGACATTTCTTACAGAGAATGTAAGAGATCTCTCACAAAGCAGAAAGTGAAATTCGATTAACCATTAGACCGCTAATGGATTAAGGCCAGAAAGAAACACCGCTAGCGTTGGCGCTAAGGTCTGACGCTTTTTGGTGCCGAATTCTTCCAGGATGATTTCCCCGGAAACATTACACAGCGACACCATTGTCAGCTCTGAATCAGTCGTTGCTAAAAACAGCGTCGGCGTGAGCTTAAGGCGCTTCTGCGTTAATAAATGACCAATCAGATTCTCCTGCATCCGGGTGAAATCCTCTTCGCTCCACACCTGCAACAGCTGGCACGATAGCGAATCAAACTGCGCCGTCATATCCCCGGCATACTGCGCGGTGTAAAAAGCATGAACATCAGGATGCAGGCTGATTTCCAGCGCACGTTCCACACCATCCAATGCGGCTGAAGGCACAAAAGGCTGTGGCAACCAGTAAACCGTATCGTCATGATTCTCGACAATACACGGGGAAGGTATACCGTAAAGTGCTTCACTGGCGGGCAAATGCCCCTTTTCCTGCTGCCAGCAGGCAACATAGCGCTGGGTGAACGCCGTCAGCGCTGAAACAACCTCATGCTCCATAATTTTTCTCATCACTCTTTTAGTCAGGTTACACTATTCGCCATCACGCTTATCACATCAAGGTAACAGCATGTCCGTCTATGACAAGCATCAAGCCCTGAGCGGGCTGACACTGGGCAAACCCACTCCCTATCATGACCGCTATGATGCCGCACTTCTGCAACCCGTGCCACGTAGCCTGAACCGCGATCCACTCGGCATTTATCCTGACAGCCTGCCTTTTCATGGCGCGGATATCTGGACGCTCTATGAGCTTTCCTGGCTGAACAATCGCGGCGTGCCTCAGGTAGCCGTTGGTGAAATGCATCTCAATGCGGAAAGCCTGAATCTGATTGAATCAAAAAGTTTTAAGCTGTATCTGAACAGCTTTAATCAGACGGCATTCGACAGTTGGGAAAGCGTACGCGCAACGTTAGCCAAGGATCTGGCGCATTGCGCACAGGGGGATGTCAGCATCACGCTTTTCAAACTCAGCGAGCTTGAAGGCCAGCCGATAGCGGGATTCACAGGCGAGTGCATCGACGACCAGGACATTCAGATCGACAGCTACGACTTCAACGCCGACTATCTGGCGACCAACGAACAGGACGCACCAGTCGTTGAAGAAACGCTGGTCAGCCACCTGCTGAAATCCAACTGTTTGATCACCCATCAGCCCGACTGGGGCTCGGTACAGATTCAGTACTGCGGCAAGCGCATCAACCGTGAAGCGCTGCTGCGCTACATTGTCTCATTTCGTCATCATAACGAATTTCACGAACAGTGTGTGGAACGAATTTTTAACGACATCATGCGTTACTACCAGCCGGAAAAACTCAGCGTGTATGCCCGTTATACCCGCCGCGGCGGGCTGGACATCAACCCGTGGCGCAGCAACACCTCGTTTAACGCGCCAAATGGCCGCCTACCGCGCCAGTAACCGACCGATAAATCACAGCTCCGCACGATAAGATACCCTAAATAATTCGAGTTTCAGGCAGGCGGCAAGCGAAGGAATCCCGATGAGCTTACTCAAGTAAGTGATTCGGGTAACTGAACGCAGCCAACGCACATGCAACTTGAAGTATGACGGGTATATGCGTAGCGTCACGCAAGTTAGGGGAGAGACTGCCGCCAACATTGGAAAAAATGATGGCAGCGCGTTAAGGTGGTGTGCCAGACAACAAAAGATCCATAACGTCTGAACGGTGCTCAAGTAGGTTTCATTTAGGCCGCGGTATTTAACGCATGCGCGTAGCGCCTTAAATGAATGACATTCGTGCCGTGCTGCTGAAACGTCGAGCGTGTAACAATGGAACGTGCTCTCGGCAGCCAGCATGGCATCGCGAATTATATTGCGTTTCAAGGAGCAAAATTGATTACACATATCAGCCCATTGGGATCGATGGATTTGTTATCGCAGTTGGAAGTGGACATGCTGAAAAGCACAGCCAGCAGCGATCTCTACCGTTTGTTTCGCAACTGTTCCCTCGCCGTACTGAATTCCGGTAGCCAGACAGATAACAGCAAAGAGCTGCTGTCTCGTTATGAAGATTTTGATATCAACGTGCTGCGCCGCGAGCGCGGCGTCAAACTGGAATTGGTGAACCCGCCGGAAGACGCCTTCGTTGACGGCAACATCATTCGAGCCTTGCAGGCTAACCTGTTCGCCGTATTGCGCGACATTCTGTTCGTCAATGGCCAAATCGCCAGCGCAGGTCGCTATCAGAACCTGAATCTGGAAAATTCCGCCCATATCACCAATCTGGTGTTCTCTATCCTGCGTAATGCCAGAGCGCTCCACGTCGGGGAAGAACCGAACATGGTGGTTTGCTGGGGCGGCCACTCGATTAATGAAATCGAATACCAGTATGGCCGTAAGGTAGGCAGTCAGCTCGGCCTGCGTGAACTGAATATCTGCACGGGCTGCGGTCCGGGTGCGATGGAAGCGCCAATGAAAGGTGCCGCCGTCGGTCACGCGCAACAGCGCTATAAAGAAGGACGCTTCATCGGCATGACTGAACCGTCCATCATTGCCGCTGAACCACCGAATCCGCTGGTCAATGAACTGATTATCATGCCGGATATCGAAAAGCGTCTGGAAGCGTTTGTCCGTATCGGACACGGCATCATTATTTTCCCCGGCGGGGTTGGAACGGCGGAAGAGTTCCTCTATCTGCTGGGCATTATGATGAACCCGGAAAACAGCGAGCAGGTGCTGCCGATTATCCTGACCGGGCCGGAGGAAAGTGCAGACTATTTCCGCGTACTGGACGAATTCATTGTTAGCACGCTAGGCCGTCAGGCGCGTCGTTACTACTCGATCATCATTAATGATGCCGCAGAAGTCGCCCGTCAGATGAAGAAAGCGATGCCGCAGGTGAAAGAAAGCCGCCGCCACACGGGCGATGCCTACAGCTTTAACTGGTCACTGCGCATCGCACCCGATCTGCAACTGCCTTTTGAGCCGACACATGAAAATATGGCCGACCTCAACCTGCATCCTAATCAGCCCGCTGAAGAGTTGGCTGCCGCGCTGCGTCGGGCGTTCTCCGGCATTGTGGCTGGTAATGTGAAGGAAGTCGGTATTCAGGCGATTGAGCAACGTGGGCCGTACAAAATTCACGGTGACCCGCAGATGATGAAAAGCATGGATACGCTGCTACAGGGCTTTGTCGCACAACAGCGCATGAAGCTGCCCGGCAGCGCCTATATCCCCTGCTACGAAATCTGCTCCTAACGGTTTACCGCTCGGTCGTACCTCTGTGGGGAAGCCTGGCTTCCCCCTCTTATCACATCAGGAATTACGCGATGCCCGTCCATTTGCTGATTGTCGACGCGCTCAATCTGATACGTCGCATTCATGCGGTACAAGGTTCTCCCTGTATCACAGCATGCCAACATGCGCTGCATCAACTCATACAAAACAGTCAGCCTACGCATGCTGTCGCCGTCTTTGATGATGAAGATCGCGATACCAGCTGGCGCCACCAGCTCCTGCCGGACTACAAAGCAGGACGCACGCCAATGCCGGAGAATCTGAAGCAGGAACTCCCGCAGATTAAAGCGGCATTTGCCGCCGTTGGCGTAGCAAGCTGGCATAGTCCCGGCAATGAGGCCGACGATCTGGCGGCTACGCTGGCCGCCAAGCTATCATCCGCAGGTCATCAGGCAACGATCGTGTCGACTGACAAAGGGTATTGCCAGCTACTGGCACCACACATTCAGATCAGGGATTACTTTCAGAAACGCTGGCTGGATCTGCCGTTTATCGAACAGGAATTTGGTGTGTCACCGCAGCAGCTTACGGACTACTGGGGGCTGGCGGGCATTAGCAGCAGTAAGATTCCGGGCGTCGCAGGAGTCGGCCCTAAAAGTGCCACACAGCTTTTGCAACAGGCCGGGAGTCTGGAGGCATTGTATCAGCAGTTGGATACCGTACCAGAGAAGTGGCGTAAGAAGCTGGAACAGCATAAAGAAATGGCGCTGATCAGTCGTCAGGTCGCGACGCTACGTACCGATTTAACGCTTAATGGCAATCTACAACAACTGAGGCTGCCAGTGCAGAATAGCGCTCAGCCGCATTCTCACTAGCAGATAAATACGGATGCGTACCTGAGTGACTCCCAGATACGCACCAGATCGAGACTATCGCTCGTCGCGACGGCCGGGCACTGCGCTCCAGAAACGACGAACATGCACGGTGATTTCTTCACGGTCATGATACAAATGCTTGGCATGCACTTCAGCATTAACGCCATTTTCGCTTAGGCGTTCGCGCAGCACGGCAAGATTCTGCGATACCTCTTCATAGCGCTTCTTCATCGGCAACTTCAGGTTGAATATCGCTTCACGACACCAGCCTTTGATCAGCCAATCACTCATCAGGCTGGTGACTTTCGCCGGTTTCTCCACCATATCGCACACCAGCCAATACACGTTATTACGCGGTACCTCGAAGCGGAAACCATCCGCCTGATGGTGCATCACCTGTCCGGTGTCCATCAGGCTCGGTGCCATTGGGCCGTTGTCTACCGCATAAACCATCATGCTGCGTTTAACCAGTTGGTAAGTCCAGCCGCCGGGGCAGGCACCTAAATCCACCGCGTACATACCGCTGCCCAGACGCTCATCCCACTCGTCGGCAGGAATAAAGACGTGAAACGCTTCTTCCAGCTTCAGTGTCGAGCGGCTTGGTGCATCAGAAGGGAACTTGAGGCGTGGGATCCCCATATAAAACGGTGAATTGTTATTGCTATAAGAGTAACCTGCATAGCAGCAGCCGGGCGCAATGAACAGCACATGGAGCACCGGACGATCTGCTTTTTCATAACCCAGCAGAATTTTGTGTTCGCGCAATGCCGCGCGCAGCGGCACGGTGAATTTACGGCAGAACTTCATCAGCTCTTTGCTTTCATTGGTATCGGGAACTTCGACGCGAAGCTCTCCCGCGCGTTCAATCGCTCCCGTCAGCATACCAACGATCGGCGTGATGCGGTCTTCTGGCGGCAGGTCGCGTAGCAGTTCACCGCTCACGAACATCTGGCGAGCAAAAATCAGCTCATGAAACGGTAGCGTTTTGACCAGACGTTCGGCATCTTCATGCTGATAGCATTCAAACACGACGTAGCCACTATTCTCTTTTACCCGTGCGAAGCCGAACGCATTATGCTGCGTGGCTTTTTCCGTTATTTCTGCCGCACACTCTTTCTCAAACCCAGGACGGCAATACAAAATGACTTTATTCATGGCGTTCAGCCTTTCTCTTCAGACGCAGTGCGCCAATCAATAATAATATCCACCCCACCAGAAAACAGGCTCCGCCAATCGGCGTCACATAAACCCACAGTTTCAGGTGAGAAAGCGCCAGACAGTACAAACTTCCGCTGAAGAGTACCGTTCCCAACGCCAGAAAAACGCTGCTCCAGTAAAACCACAGATTGGTTCGCTGTTGCATCGCAACCGCTAGCGCCAAAATCGCCAGCGTGTGAAATGCCTGATATTCAAGGCCGGTTTTCAACCAACCCAGCTCCGTTGCACCCAGCGTTTTGCTGAGAACGTGAGAGCCAAACGCGCCCAGCGCGACAAAAGTGAAGCCACTGATAGCAGCAAACACCAGCATGAAACGACTATTCATCGTATTTACCTATCATCGTAGTTATCTACGTGAGTTATTCCGCCAATCTTCGACAGCCAGCTGACACGGCTTCAGCGCGTGCCGTTGTCATAGCGGAAGCGAAATTTTTCCTGTTCGCTGGCTGCCCGCGCCAGAATCCAATGGCGAAAGGCGGCTATTTTACCCAGTTCTGCCTGACTGTCATGACATACCAGATAAAAAGCATTCCGGCTGACCAACACATCGTTAAACGGACACACCAGTCTCCCCGCTTCGATTTCCGTCTGCGCCATCACATTATTTGCCAGCGCGACGCCCTGCCCGTGGATGGCCGCCTGCAACACCATCGCGCTGTGGCTAAAAATCGGCCCTTGCTGCACGTTAATCTGCACGCCAAGCTGGCGCGTATAGGACAGCCAGTCACGACGCGACGCATCGTGTAGCAGCGTATGTGCAACCAGATCGTCCGGCGTTTTTAACGGATGATTCCCCGTCAGCAGCACCGGCGAGCAAACTGGCAACAGATATTCGGCGTACAGCTTTTCTACCCGCAGCCCCGGCCAGTTTCCCCGACCGTAGAAAATCGCGACATCCACATCATCCGCCAGACGATCTTCATCGCGATCCACCGCCTGAATACGCACATCAATCCCCGGGTAGTCGGAGTTAAAACTCGAAAGACGCGGCACCAGCCAATGAATGGCAAAGCTGGGCAGCAGACTGACCGTTAACGCGCCTTTGGCGCTGCGGGATTGCAGCTTACGGGTTGCCTCATTCAAAGAGGAGAAGATCTCTTTGATATCAAGATAGTAACTTTGCCCCTCTTCCGTCAGTAGCAGGGAGCGATTACGACGGCGGAATAATTTAAGCCCCAGGAAATCTTCCAGTGACTTAATCTGGTGGCTGACGGCAGCCTGCGTAACAAACAGTTCTTCTGCCGCTTTGGTAAAACTTAAATGGCGAGCCGCCGCATCAAAAACGCGCAATGCGTTGAGCGGAGGGAGACGTTTTGACATGAATGAAATCTTTTGGTTTACGCTAAATCAGCGATTTATCAGGCACATTCGTACCCAATAACGCTTAAGATGCAGAAAGGCGACAATCGGAAATCGCCCCAGCCGATCCGCTGTCTACACGATCAAAATAATCGACAGCGACCAACCTCTCCACAACGAAAAGATGACGGGTACATATATTAGTTTTTGTAATCCGAGACATTATAATTTGTCCGTTGAGGATGTACCAGCAAATACCTATATTAGCGCAACTTCCTGGGCCGGAACGAAAAGTGCGGAGGGGTGACCTGAGGTGCTTTTGGCTTGTGGTTGTGATGTTGTGTTTGCTATTTGTTTGTCTGCCTTTTGCAGATGTGGTAGCGAGTCTACCCTATTCACTTCCTGTACATTTACCCTGTCTGTCCAAAGTGATTTTTTGTGTAGCACCGCAAATTGCGGTGCTTTTTTTTGCTTACGATTCACGCCTGAATGCCATGGCACGCTGATCTAGCATCTGGCACAGCTTAACAGGCAACGTGTGATGATGGGCAATCGGCACTATTTCCCTTTCGCCATTTCTTTCACATTATCACGGTTAATTTGCTGCTGCTGACCGTAGGCATCGGTATAGCTGATCATACCCGTCTCATCATCAACCTTCGGTTTCCCCTCTGCGACGATGGTACGACCGTCATTGGTATGCATGACGTAATTACTGGAACAGGCTGCCAGAGAAAACGCCATCACGATAGCGGCAAAAATAGAAATTTTATTCTTCATAGTTAACCCTCAATGAATTTAAATGTTTTCTAGTTAACCTTATTCATCAGGAAATCCTGAAAATTAACACTTTAAAGCGTAGCAATAGTTGCTTTTTTTTCCATAAAATCGCATTAGGCATAGTCCTAAACTTGTCTCTCTCGACAAAATGGGACAGGATCTGCCCTCCAAAAGAGGATGCTCATGACACCATTTAACCCCGCCACCTTTCGCCAACAGTTCCCCGCTCTCCAGCATTCAACTGTCTATCTTGATAGCGCCGCGACCGCACTGAAGCCGCAGCCCGTCATTGATGCTGTGCAGGCGTTCTATGGCAGCGAGAGTGGTACGGTGCATCGCAGCCAGCATCGCGGCGCGCAGGCGTTAACGCAGCGTTTTGAAGGCGCTCGTGAGCAAGTTGCCGCGTTGCTCCACGCAGACGATCCGCGTTCCATTGTCTGGACCAGAGGCACGACGGAAGCGATCAATCTGGTCGCGCAGAGCTATGCGCGCCCTCGCCTTCAACCGGGCGATGAGATCGTCGTGAGCGAAGCGGAACATCACGCTAACCTCATTCCGTGGCTGATGGTGGCGCAGCAAACGGGCGCGAATATCGTGAAGTTACCGATAGGCGCGGACTTGTTGCCGGATATCGAACAGCTCGCCACGCTGATCACGCCAAAAACCCGCCTGCTGGCGCTGGGACAGATGTCAAACGTGACGGGTGGCCAGCCCGATCTGGCGCGTGCGATTGCGCTGGCTCACCGCTATGGTGCGGTGGTGATGGTTGACGGCGCGCAGGGCATCGTTCATTGCCCACCCGATGTGCAGGCGCTGGATATTGATTTCTACGCATTTTCCGGACACAAGCTTTATGCCCCAACCGGGATTGGCGTGCTGTACGGCAAAACCGCCTTGCTGGAAAGCATGATGCCGTGGCAAGGCGGCGGGAAGATGATGACGCAGGTGTCCTTTGACGGTTTCAAACCGCAGGCAATTCCACAGCGCTTTGAAGCGGGAACCCCGCACATTGCCGGCGTGCTTGGACTGTCTGCGGCACTCGACTGGCTGACTACGCTGGATTGGCACGCCGCAGAGCAGCATAGCCAGCAGTTAGCGCAGCTTGCCGAAACGTATTTAGCGCAGTTCCCCGGCTTTCGCGGCTTCCGTAGCCCACATTCCAGCGTGCTATCCTTTGATATTGCCGACGTACACCACAGCGATCTGGTAACGCTATTAGCCGAAAGCGGCATCGCACTGCGTGCCGGACATCACTGTGCGCAGCCGCTCATGGACGCACTCGGTGTCAGCGGCACGCTCCGCGCTTCGTTTGCCCCGTATAACAACCAACAAGATGTTGCTGCGCTGATCGCCGCAGTGGGCAACGCCCTTGAATTACTGATCGACTAAACCATGACCCAGACAACTGACACCCCGCATCCTTTTGGCCACCACACCACTGTCGCCGACCTGCTGGCGCGCTTCGATGCCTGCCGCGCATGGGAAGATCGCTATCGGCAGCTCATTTTGCTGGCAAAAGCGTTGCCAACGTTGCCAGACGAGCTGAAAACCGAGGAGATTTCATTATCCGGCTGTGAAAATCGCGTCTGGCTGGGTTATCAACGTCAGGAAGACGGCAGGCTGCATTTTTACGGCGACAGCGACGGGCGCATTGTGCGGGGATTACTGGCGGTCTTGTTAACCGCCGTAGAGGGAGAAACGCCAGAAGCGCTATTGCAGCAGGATCCGCTGGCGCTGTTCGATAAGCTGGGGCTTCGCGCGCAGCTCAGCGCTTCGCGTTCAAGCGGACTGGCGGCGCTGGCCGCCAGAATCAAGGAGATTGCTGAACAAGAGGCTGCGGACAAATAGCGGCATTCGAGCTATTTATTTCTGCGGCGCAGACGCTCTTTCCCTTTTCGCTATCATCTTCTTCAGCGCATGAGATACCGCAACAAACCCAAAGGTTGCGGTGACCATCGTCGCAGCGCCAAAGCCTGACGCACAATCCATACGCATCACCCCATCAGCCGTACTGCGCGACGCGCAAACGGAACCGTCAGGCTGCGGATAAACCAGCGGTTCACTGGAAAACACGCAGTCGATGCCCAGCTTTCCTTTGCTGTTCTTCACCACGTTAAAATCGTGCTTTAACCGCTCACGCAGCTTAGCAGCTAGCGGATCCTGAATCGTTTTCGCCAGATCGACCACCTCAATGCGGGTCGGATCGATCTGCCCGCCCGCACCACCGGTTGTCACCACCGAGATCTTATAGCGGCGGCAGTAGGAGAGCAGCGCCGCCTTCGGACGCACGCTATCGATGGCGTCAATCACATAGCTGAAGTTCTGGTCGAGCAGCTCGGCCACATTTTCTGCGCTAATGAAATCATCCACGCAGGTGACGCGGCATTCCGGGTTGATCGCCAGAATACGTTCGGCCATCACTTCCGTCTTCGACTGTCCGGTGTGCTGACGCAGCGCGTGGATCTGCCGGTTGGTGTTACTGACACACACATCATCCATATCGATCAGCGTGATCGCGCCGATGCCGGTACGTGCCAGCGCCTCAGCCGCCCAGGAGCCAACGCCACCAATACCAATCACGCAAACGTGAGCCTGAGAAAACAGCGCCAGCGCCTGTTGACCATATAACCGCGCGGTGCCGCCGAAGCGTTGCAAATAGGCTTCGGATAATTGCGTACTCATTCAACCAACCTTACGAAAACAAAATCACAGGAAAATAAAACCGCGAGAAAAAGCGGCTCAGGATAGCGCTAAACCCGCACGACATCCACCAGACAGCTCATGGCGTTCGGTCCCTGCGTCAGCGGCGACGTGCCGATATCCAGCGTCAGTACATTCGCATTGCCTGATTGCTCAACCGGATGCCACGTTTTCTGGCCGAAGCCGGGCTCAAACCAGGCTCCGGTGGACATAATCACCACGCCCGGCGTGACGCCGTCGGTAATCTGTACGCCCGCCAGAATACGGCCACGCGCGTTTCTGACTTCCACCTGCGAGCGATCGACAATATCCCGCGCAGCGGCGTCCTGCGGGTGCATATAAAGCGTCTCTTTTCCTGCGGTCTTATTCGCGGCAACCTGCGGTGTAGCGGCCAGTTGGCTGTGCAAACGGTCGGACGGCTGAATGGAAATAAAGTGCAGCGGCCATTCTTCCGTGCTTTTGGCACCCAGCCATTCAACGGGAGGCTGCCATTCAGGATGCGGCGCAAAATCCGCATAGCCATAGCTGGCGATGGCTGAGCTAAACAGTTCAATTTTACCGCTTGGCGTGCTGAGCGCGTGCTGCTGCGGATCGCGGCGGAAATCCTCAAAGAACACAAACGGCTTTTCATCCATCGGGATTTCCACATGTCCCTGCTGCCAGAAATCCTCAAATGACGGCCAGCGGTCAGCGGCATCTCGCTGCCTTGAACGGCATTCCTCATAAAGGTGTTCTAGCCACTGCTGCTCACTGCGATTTTGCGTGAACGCGTCGCCATACCCCAGACGCTCTGCCAATTCGCTGAAAATATCCACGTCATTACGCGCCTGATGCTGCGGCGCAATCGCCTGATGCATGGCAAAGATAAAGCGATCGCGAGACGACCCACCGATATCATTACGCTCTAGTGTCGTGGTGACGGGCAGCACGATATCCGCCATCTGCGCCGCGGGCGTCCAGACGATATCCTGCACAATCACCGTATCCGGCTTACGCCAGCCGTCCACCAAACGGTTCAGTTGCTGGTGATGATGGAACGGGTTACCGCCCGCCCAGTGAATCAGATGGATATCGGGATAAGTATGGGTTTCGCCCTGAAAGGTATAAGGCGTTCCCGGATGTAAGAGCATATCGGCGATGCGCGCCACGGGGATCGCCTTCCCCGCGTTCGGGGTTGACGGAGAAGCCGGCGCAGGCGTTGAAATACGCTCGTTGCCGACGCTGTTCATCGAACCGTGGCCGAAGGAGAATCCGCCGCCCGGTAATCCCACCTGGCCCAGCATGGAAGACAGCGCAATCATCATCCAGTAAGGCTGTTCGCCACGATGGGCACGCTGCACGGAGTAAGAGCAGGTAATGAAGCTGCGTACGCCGATCAGTTGCTGCGCCAGACGTCTAATGCGCTCGGCGGGAATGCCCGTGATATCGCTGGCCCATTCGGGGGTTTTCACCACGCCGTCGCCACGACCATGTAAATAGTCACTCAGTTGTTCATAACCGACGCAGTAGCGTTGCAGGAAATCCTTATCGTCAGCGCCCAAACGCTGAATCTCATAGCCCAGTGCCAGCATCAAGGCGACATCGGTATTCGGACGGATAGGAATCCACTCGGCATTCACAAATTCAGGGCAGTCATCGCGCATCGGACTGATGTTGATGACCGGAATTCCTTTCGCCACCAGCGCTTCCAGCGCGGGCTTAAGCGTGTGGTGCCCGGCCCCGCCGGATGCCACCTGTGCGTTTTTCAGCGCCAGACCGCCAAACGCGAGGAAAATATCACAGTGTTCGGCGACGCTGCGCCATTCGGTGACCTTGCCCGTCAGCGGATGAAAGGTGCCAATCACGTACGGCAGGAAGAACTGCGCCGCACCCCAGCTGTAATTGCCCTGCTGGTCGACCGCGCCGCCGCCGGAGAAATAGAAGCGTCGAACCTGAGAACGCGCGTGGTGATAGCGCCCGGCAGACGACCAGCCGTAAGAACCGGCAAACATGCCGTCCGCACCGTAGCGATCGCGAATACGGCGATTCTCCTGCGCGACCAGATCGAGCGCGACGTCCCAATCCACTTCAACGAAATCTTCCCGGCCACGCAGCGTTCTGTCGCTGTTTTCGCGTTTCTGAAGCCAGGAGCGACGCACCGAAGGCCGACGGATACGTCGGTCGGAATACACCAGCGGCACGATGGAATCGAGCATGGCGGACGGTGCCGGATCGTCGGCAAATGGCTCGCAGCGAATCAGCTTGCCGTCTTCAACCACGGCGGTAAACGCGCCCCAGTGCGCAAGATGTGGATAACGTTTAATCGCCATGACAACCTCAGGATAAGTAATTAGCAGGCTGGATAATAACCCGAATTATCGGTGTCCCCAACAGCAAGAAGCGTGAATAGCTTATGCGTAATGTGACATTACTTATCCATATTTAAACGTTCGTTTAAAACACACGTTGGGCTAGGGTTTAACCAGAAAATAAAGAGGTGGTTCAGGATAATGCCGATCACTTAAGAACCGAGATACACGGAGCGACCACGGGGCGAGGTATCCCTACGGGAACCTCATCCCAGTGTTTCTCCTAAAATGAGGCTCAAGTGATCCGCCTTAAAATTCAGGCAGTTTTATTATTTTTTCGTTATTCAAACCAGGAACGCAGCATGAAACCCATTACGCCACACAGCAACGGTAATGACGTTATTTCATTACTGTCCCGATGTTGACTTAATTCAACCTGATTTCTCTTCATCCTGAAGAGAACGGTTTTTTTCACCCAAAACACATCACTCAAAACACGCCATTAAAAAAATAAAGGCGGAGCGCACAACGCTGCCCTCTGCATACGGATGGGAAATATGAAAAAAAATCTATTCTTATCAGCGTTGATTCTGACCTCCTCGCTCTTCGGCCTTGCCGCACAGGCAGAAACGTTGACGCCAAAGCGCGGCGGCACGCTGAACTTTTTGGCCGAGCCTGAACCGCCCGTATTAACCAGTCTGGTTAGCACCAGCGGCGCAGTGATGAAGGTCAACGCCAAGGTGATTGAAGGTCTGTTGAATTACGATTTCGATATGAAGCCGACCCCGCAGCTGGCAACCAGTTGGTCAGTAAGCCCGGACGGCAAACAATATACGTTCCATTTGCGTAAAGGCGTGAAATGGCATGATGGGCAAGACTTCACCTCTGCGGACGTCGCGTTTTCTATTCTGACCGTCAAAAAATACAATTCACGCGGTCAGGGCACGTTTGCTAACGTCACCGAAGTGAAAACCCCGGATCCGTATACCGCGATCCTGGAACTGTCAAAACCCGCACCTTACCTGCTGAGCGCGTTCTCCGCTAACGAAGCGCCTATCGTGCCGAAACACTTATACGAAGGCACAGACATTCTGTCGAATCCCCACAATACCGCACCGATTGGAACCGGCCCGTTCGTCTTCAAAGAATGGGTTCGTGGCAGCCATATCCTGTATGAACGTAACCCGAACTACTGGGACAATCCCAAGCCTTACGTCGATAAACTGGTGGTGAAGATTATTCCCGATGCCGCCACTCGTACGATTGCGCTTGAAACCGGCGCGCTCGATCTGGGAAGCGACTCTCCCGTTCCGCTGAGTGAAATTGAACGCATCAAGAAAAACCCCAAGCTGGGCATTGAAACCGCTGGCTACGGTTACAGCCCGACGCAAACCCGCATCGAGTTCAATCTGGATAACCCTTACCTGAAGAACCTGAAGGTCCGCCAGGCCATTGCGCACAGCATCAATATTGATGTGTTGAAAAATGTGGTGTGGTACGGCTATGCGGTCAGTTCACCGACGCCGATTACGCCAGAACTGGCGCAATTCCATGATGCAACACCGTCACCTTATGGCTTCGATATTGCCAAAGCGAACAAGCTGCTGGACGAAGCCGGCTTCCCACGTCAGGCAAACGGTATCCGCTTCACGCTGGTACATGATTTCATGCCTTATGGCGATAGCTTCAAACGCGTGGCGGAATACCTCAAATCCGCACTGGCCAAAGTGGGGATTGACGTCACCATTCGCTCACAGGATTTCGCCACCTTCGTTAAGCGCGTTTATACCGACCGCGACTTTGACTTCAACAATGGTTCCATCTCGAACCTGTTCGATCCTGCCGTGGGTGTGCAGCGCCTGTACTGGTCAAAAACCTATCAACCGGGCGTGCCTTTCGGCAACGGCTCACATTACAGCAATCCAGAAGTAGACCGTTTGCTTGAGCAGGCCTCGGTAGAAACCAACCCTGAAAAACGCGTGGAGCTCTACAAGCAGTTCCAGCGCATCATCGCCACGGATATTCCCGATTTGAACCTGCTCCAAATTAAGCGCCAGACGATTTACAACAAGCGCGTACATAACGTCGTCACGGATATTCAGGGCGTCAACGGCAGTCTGGCCGACGTGTGGCTGGATCAGTAATCGTAATACGGCATTCCCCTGCGCAGGCAGGGGAACTCTCATGAAGGTATGTGATGAATAAAGTAGAACGAATCGGGCGCGTACTGTGGCGTACCCTGCTTCACGCGCTGCCAACGGCGATTGGCATTATCATTCTGGTGTTTTTCCTGTTGCAGTTGGTGCCGGGAGACGCCGTTGATGTGCTGGCTGGCGAGGCAGGCAATGCAACCGAAGCGACCATGGCACACCTGCGCGCTCAGTTCGGTCTCGATCAGCCCATACTGCAACAGCTTTCGGTTTATTTGGGCAATTTGGCGCAGTTCAGCCTCGGCTTTTCGCCTCGCTACAACGCGCCGGTAATGGATCTGATCCTGTCACGGCTGCCGGGCACACTGTTCCTGATGCTGCTGTCACAGGTTTTCGCCATCATCATCGGCATAACGCTGGGAACGATCATGGCGGTGTGGGCGGGTAAATGGCCCGACCGCCTGCTCTCGCTGATCGCACTTCTGCTCTACTCCACGCCGGGATTCTGGATCGGCTTGATGACGCTGATTCTGTTTTCCGTACATCTTGATTGGCTACCAAGCGGCGGCAATATCACCATCGGCGCGAACCTCACTGGCTGGGCATATTTCAAGGATATGTTGCAGCATGCCATCCTTCCGGTTGTGGCACTGAGCAGCTTTTTTATCGCCATTTATGCCCGCCTGACCCGCGCGGCCATGTTGGAAATTGCCCAGCAGGATTTCGTGCGCACCGCTCATGCCAAAGGGCTGTCGCCGCTGTGGGTTACCGTCAGGCACATTCTACGCTGTGCGCTGCTGCCTATCACGACCGTTGCCGGTATGCACTTCGGCAATCTGCTGGGCGGAGCGGCGGTGGTCGAAACGGTTTTTAGCTGGCCGGGACTGGGCCGTCTGGCGCTGGAAGCGGTAATGGCACGTGACTTCAACGTCTTGTTAGGCGTCCTGCTGCTTTCCGCCTTCTTAGTCATTTTGGCTAACGTGCTGGTGGATTTACTGCAATCCTGGCTCGATCCCCGAATTAAGGCGCGCTGATATGAATCACCTTTCTCCTGAAAATCTCACACCAAAGAAAGCCGCAGCGGACGGCGTTAGCTCAGCAGCAACTCGCCCGTTAAAAATGCCTTTTCGCCTGTCACCCGAGGTGCGTGCATTTATCCGCAACCCCGCCGGGATGGCTGGCCTGCTGTTGCTGATTACGGTATTTCTGATGGCCGCTTTCGCACCGTTGCTGTATCCCGGCGATCCGCTGGATATGGTCGCTCAGCCTTTCTTGTGGCCGGGCGAAAATCCTGATTTCCCATTGGGAACCGATTCGATGGGCCGGGATGTCGCCGCCGGAATCGTCCACGGTTCACAGGTTTCTTTGCAGATCGGCTTCTCGGCGGTCATCGTCAGCCTGTTAATTGGCACCGTCGTCGGCGCGCTGGCGGGCTATTTTGGCGGTCGGGTTGATGACCTGCTGGTTCACATCACCGAACTGTTCCAGACCTTCCCGACCTTTTTGCTGGTCGTGGTGCTGGTCGCCATCGGTTCGCCCTCGGTGACGCTGATTTCTCTGGCCATCGGTATTGCCTCCTGGCCGACGATTGCACGTCTGGTGCGGGCCGAGTTTCGCTCGCTGCGTGAAAGCGATTTTGTATTAGCCGCACGCAGTCAGGGATTTTCCAGCCTGCGCATCATCTTTCAGGAAATGCTGCCGAACGCGCTGCCGTCGATCATCGTCACCACGTCGGTCATGGTCGCCTCGGCCATTTTGATTGAATCCGCCCTCTCCTTCTTAGGCTTTGGCGATCCGAACCGCGTGAGCTGGGGCAGCATGATCGGCGCTGGCCGGGAATCGCTGCGTACCGCCTGGTTTCTTACCGCCTTGCCCGGCACCGCACTGGTCTTAACCGTGCTGTCACTGAATCTGGTGGGCGACGCGTTGAACGATGCCCTGAATCCACGGTTACGGGGGAGAAGCGCATGAAACCGCTGGTCGATATTCAAGATTTACGCGTTGATTTTCCCGGTCATCAGGCCGTTCGAGGACTCAACCTGACGATTAACGCCGGAGAAACGCTGGCGCTGGTCGGCGAATCCGGCTGCGGTAAATCCGCGACGGCGCTGTCCCTGATGCGATTGGTCGCCGAACCGGGAACAATCAGCGGCCGCATCCTGTTTGATGGACAGGATCTACTTACTCTACCAGACCGGCAGATGCGCCAGCTGCGTGGTAATGCGCTGTCGATGATTTTTCAGGAACCGATGACCTCGCTCAATCCAGTACTTTCCATCGGGCAACAGATTAGCGAAACACTGCGGTTGCATGAAACGCTGACGCCCACACAAGCACGGACGCGCGCCATCGAGCTGTTGGATCTGGTCAAGATCCCTGAACCAGCGCGCCGGGTGGATGACTACCCACATAACCTGTCTGGCGGACAGCGTCAGCGCGTCATGATCGCTATGGCAGTGGCTTGCCGTCCGCGTCTGCTCATTGCCGATGAACCGACCACGGCGCTGGATGTCACTATTCAGGCACAGATTCTGGCGCTGCTGGATAACCTGCGTCGTGAATTCTCGATGAGCCTGCTGCTGATTACCCACGATCTTGGGCTGGTGGCGCAATGGGCCGACCGTGTAGCGGTGATGTATGCCGGGCAAAAGGTAGAAGAAGCACAGGCAGCCGACCTGTTTCAGTCATCCACACACCGTTTCGCCCCCAAGCACAGCTACACGCGCGGCCTGTTAGCGACATCGCTGCACATGGATCAGGACAGGCACTACCGCACCCATCGGCTGGCGGAAATCCATCACGCGCCAACGGATGAAGGCTTTACGCTGCTGACGCCGCCCACCTTAATTCACCGAGCCACCGATACGAACCAGCCACCGCTGCTCTCGCTGAAAAATATTCATACTCGCTATTCAACCGCGCAGGGCAAGGTGCTCGCCGTTGACGATGTGTCACTGACTATTTTGCCCGGAGAAACGCTCGGTCTGGTGGGCGAATCCGGCTGTGGTAAATCCACCCTGTCCAAAACCATTCTGCGCCTGCTACCGCCTTCACACGGGCAGATCGTGTTCGATGGGCAAGACATCACGACGCTAAAAGAATCACGGCTGAAAGCGCTGCGTCAGCGGGTACAGATGATTTTTCAAGACCCTTACGCGTCGCTGAATCCACGCCACAGCATTCAGCATATCCTTGAAACGCCGCTGATTGTGCACGGCCTTGGCGATCGTGCGCAGCGACAGCAGGCGATCAAAAATATCATCGATCGTGTTGGTCTGCCGCAAAGCAGCCTGAGCCGCTA
The DNA here is from genome assembly GCF_044751765.1 of Pectobacterium sp. CHL-2024. Taxonomy (NCBI): domain Bacteria; kingdom Pseudomonadati; phylum Pseudomonadota; class Gammaproteobacteria; order Enterobacterales; family Pectobacteriaceae; genus Pectobacterium; species Pectobacterium sp. CHL-2024. The sequence goes on from NZ_JBIXKO010000006.1 coordinate 126,236, forward strand.
TCCCCATGAATTTTCCGGCGGGCAGCGCCAGCGTATCGGTATTGCCCGTGCGCTGGTGGTACGTCCTTCGCTGGTGATTTGCGACGAGCCGGTGTCCGCACTCGATGTCTCTATTCAGGCGCAGATCCTCAATCTGTTGGTTGAGTTAAAAAACGACATGGGCCTGTCGCTGCTGTTTATTTCCCACGATCTCGCGGTAGTACGCTATATCGCCGACCGGGTCATGGTGATGCAAAACGGGCGCTGCGTGGAAAGTGGCGATCACCACAGCATCTGGCATCAGCCACAGCACCCGTACACCCGCAAACTGATCGATGCCGTCCCCGGCGGCGGGCAGCGCGAAGCGTCTGTATCTCCACAACTGATGAGCAGGCAGGCGCATGGATAAGCACAGTGAACGCCAAGTGAGTACATCAATCGCTATTGACCAAGCAGCGATGGAATCGGTCATTCAGGATTTTTTACCTGAGCTGATTGCGATTCGGCACCATATTCATCAGCACCCAGAAATCGGCTTTGAAGAGATTTCTACCGCGCAACTGGTGGCAGAAAAGCTGACGGCATGGGGGCTTGCTGTCACCACCGGCATCGGTGGAACGGGGGTCGTCGCCACCCTACGTGGCCGTTATCCCAGTGAAGACAGCATCGGCCTGCGGGCAGATATGGATGCGCTGTATATCAATGAGAAAACGGACCTGCCCTATGCCTCGGTGCATGCTGGGAAAATGCATGCCTGCGGACACGATGGACACACCACCATGCTGCTGGGTGCCGCACGCTATTTGTCTCAGCACCCCGACTTTGCGGGCACGGTACATTTTATTTTCCAGCCCGCGGAAGAAGGATTAGGCGGCGGGCTTGCCATGCTCAATGACGGCCTGCTGACCAGGTTCCCCTGCAACCGGCTGTTTGGCCTGCATAACAAGCCCGGTATCGAGGTAGGTCAATTCGCGATTCGCAGCGGTCCGATGCTGGCGGCCAGCGACACCTGGCAGGTCACGTTTCACGGCACGGGCGGACACGGCGGTTCAGGCGTGCACCTTTCTATCGACCCGACGCTGCCCGCCGCGCAATTTATGCTTGGCCTGCAAACCATCGTCAGCCGCAACGTCCCTGCGACGGAGGCAGCGGTGCTCAGCATCGGTCATATTCAGGGCGGTGATATCCATGCCCCGAACGTTATCCCGGATAGCGTCGTCCTTAAAGGAACCGGACGGAGCTATTCGCCGAGCGTGCGCCACCTGCTGGAAACGCGCCTGCGAGAGCTGGCACACAGCACTGCACAGGGCTTTGGCGCAACGGCCGACGTGCATTATGAACGGCAGTATCCCGCGCTGGTTAACGACACGCACGCCACGCAGTTAGCCGTTAACGCTGCCGCGCAGGTAGTCGGATTCGAACAGGTTAACACCGCAATGACGCCGCTGCTGGGTGCAGAAGATTTTGCCTACATGCTGGAGCAACGCCCCGGCGCCTTCATGATGCTGGGGAACAGCGACAAAAATGCGCCCAACGTGCATCACCTACATACCCCGCACTACGACTTTAATGATGCGCTGATCCCATTAGGGATCCGCTATTGGGCGACATTGGTTTATCAAGAACTGGGTTTACCAAGGACTGACGTTATCAGGAACCGAGTCTAGCGGGAGCGCATTTCCCCACGGTCTCAATATAACAATGCATGACGTCGGTGCATCCGACGACGAGCGTGAGCAAAAAGGATGAATCATGGTGGCGTTATTGAAAACTAAAGATCAAAGCAAAGAAAAAGAGGCTGACATTAAGCAGCGCATCCTGCGTGAGGCCATCACGATCTTCGCCTGCAAAGGCAGTGAGCTAACGACGATTCGCGAAATAACGGAAGCCACCAACGTGAATGTGGCGTCGGTGAATTATTACTTTGGTTCGAAAGAAGGGTTACTGCGTGCCGTATTGGACAACGTTCTCGGCCCGTTAAATGACGAAAGAACGCGCCTGCTGGATGAGGTGGAAAAGGCTAATCACGGTGATGAACTGCCCGTTGCCGCGCTGCTGGATGCGCTTTTGCGCCCGCTGGTTAAAACGGCTCGCACGCCCGACGGCGGACGCATTGTCGTTCGCCTGTTACAGCATCTGCGGGCTACGCCGGGTCTGGAGGTCACAGCCCTGCTTTCGGCGCAGTTCGATCACGTCGCTCACCGTTTTATCGATGCCTTCTCCCGTGCGTTACCGGCGCTATCGCGCGCGGAGGTGATCTGGCGTTATGAATTTGCCCGCGGTGCCGCCATGCACGTGTTAACCGACGCCGATCCGCGTTCTGGCCGTCTGGCGCTGCTCTCCAAAGGGCTGTGTGACAACCGCGATGACGATCGCGTGCTATCGCACCTATTACGTTTTGTCGAGGCGGGTTTTACCGCCAAACCACTGACTGAGACATTCCTTCAGTCCTGATTTTTCGTTATTCGTAACACGTTTAAACCGACAGGAAACAGACATGAGCAGAGAAAAAATTGAAGGGTCATTCGTTGCCCTCATTACACCTTTCAATGACGATGGCAGCGTGGATTTCGGCGCATTTGAAGCGTTATTAAAATTTCAGGAAGACAACGGCACGGCTGCCGTTTTGATTATGGGCTCAACCGGGGAAGTGTCCATGCTGTCCCCAGATGAGAGAAAAGCGATCATCCGCCGAACCGCACAATACAGCACCAGAAAAATGAAGCTGTTCTATGGCTGTACCGGTAACAATACCGATACCACCATTGACTATGTGCGCTATGCACATGAAAACGGCGCAGACGGTGCCATTATCGCCGCCCCTGCCTATATCTGTGCCAGCGAGAGTGACATCGAAAGCTACTTTCTGGAAATTGCAGATGCGACCGATTTGCCATTAGGGATTTATAACAACCCACCACGTGTAAAAACGGATCTGCACTGGACATCGCTGCTGCGTATTTTCCAACACCCAAACTACGTCATTCATAAAGAATCCACCACCCGCGTGGGCCAGGTTGCACAAGTACTGGCAGGCAATCCCGATGTGTCGGTAATGTGCTGCGATTCGCCCAATCTGGGTTTAGTCGTGCCAACAATGTCACTGGGAGGCCATGGAACTGCCAACATGACGGGCAATATTGCACCGGCAGAACTGGCCGAAATTTCGCGCCCGTGGAAAAACGGCGAGGATGCAGAACGCTTCCGTAAGGCATATCAGCATTTGCTACCGCTGCTGCACTATACCTACTCGGCAATCAATCCCGTGGCGGTGAAATCGTTGATGAAGGCAGTCGGATTACCGGCAGGCAGCCTGCGTCGTCCATTGCGGGGCTTGCAGGGCGAAGCGTTGGAATCAGGCGTTCGTATCGTGAACGAATTAGGATTGAGCAGCAAATACGGCTTTAACCGCTGATTCTGTTCTGGCGCGTGGAGAGCAAGTGTTTCATCTCAGAAGTGGTTCATCCTAACACCACTTCTGAGATTTCAGACGAAAGAACGATTACTGTGGATTGTTGACTAACAGCGATCCTGAACTGTTCGTCGGGCTGCTTTGCGCGTTCTTCAACACCCAGACCCGGCCATAGTGGTTGTAGAAACCCGCCGAGTGACCTGCATCCGGCCCAATGCCCTGATACATATCGAAGTGCTGGCCTTTAATCGCCCCACCGACATCCAGCGCGATCATCAGGCGCATTTCATACTTGCCGGTGAATTTGCCAACGTTGTCCAGCAGCGGCACTTCCATTAACAGAGCCGTGCCTGCCGGAATCAGCGAACGGTCAGAGGCGACGGAGGCTTTCGCCACCAGCGGCACCGCGCTTGCCCCTTTGACGGGCGCAGACATCATTGGCTTAAAGAACACAAAGGAAGGATTCTGCTCAAACAGTTCACGCACTTCATACTCGGTGTGCTGCTCCGCCCACTTGCGGATGGCCTGCATCGACATCTCTTCACGCGGCACTTCACCACGGTCGATCAGCACTTTACCAATACTGCGGTAAGCGTGGCCGTTTTTGCCCGCATAGCCGAAGAACGTCAGCGGGCGTCCATCGCCAAAATCAATATAGGCGCTGCCTTGTACTTCCATCATGAAGTTATCGACCAGCGAATTGGTCCAGGCGAGAACCAGACGCTCATCCAGCGCACCAGCATAAATCCCGGCACGATCTGGCAGTCGGCGGTTCTTTTTGCCCTTTGGCGGCATAGCATATAAAGGATGACGGAATTCGCCCTGACGGGTATGGCGCGCCTGCAACACCGGCGTGTAGTAACCGGTAAACTGCACGTTACCAAAGTTATCAACGCCTTCCATCTGCCAGGCGTTCAGACCAAATTTACTCAGCTCGCGAGTATCGGCACCGGACATCATCCAGCTTTCAATCGCCTGAAAGGTCGTATTATTGCGCGAGTACAGACTAGGTGACGCCGACCGAATTTCAGAAACCTGAGTCATGAAATCCCGTGCGTTGACCGGTTTTCCTTTGGCATTAGGTTCATTCACCAATTCCAGAGGCTGGTTGAGGTGACCATCTTTATATTGCTGCCCGCGATCGGTTGGCCTGGATTGGCACCCCGCCAGAATGGCAATGACCACTGCGGTCAGCATGTATTTTCCCCACCGTCCCTTCATCTTTGCGCTCGCTTTTTACATCAAAAAATTTACCGTCGAACGATAACAAACGGCTATCGATAAAGGAATGGGACAGCATATAAATCCACGGTTCGAGCGTATGCCGTTCGGCACGCGGCGTAGCAAAATCCAGGAGTTCTGCTTATCGCCACACAGCGGTCATAAAACAACCTATCAGGTGGTAAATCAATCACCTGACAACCCAATGCCGCGCTTTTTATAGAAATAGGTTGCATCAATGCTCATGGAGAGTATAGTGCGCATCCACGGACGCGGGGTGGAGCAGCCTGGTAGCTCGTCGGGCTCATAACCCGAAGGTCGTCGGTTCGAATCCGGCCCCCGCAACCAATTGATGTGAGTCGTCCATCAAGAGATGTGAAAGCAGTAAAAATAAGTCATACGGACGCGGGGTGGAGCAGCCTGGTAGCTCGTCGGGCTCATAACCCGAAGGTCGTCGGTTCGAATCCGGCCCCCGCAACCAATTGATGTGAGTCGTCCATCAAGAGATGTGAAAGCAGTAAAAATAAGTCATACGGACGCGGGGTGGAGCAGCCTGGTAGCTCGTCGGGCTCATAACCCGAAGGTCGTCGGTTCGAATCCGGCCCCCGCAACCAATTAAGGTTCTTTAAATTAAGAACTGCGCGATAAAGCACCTTAACGGGTGCTTTTTTGTTTTCTACGCATTATCTGTTTCTACGAACTACCTATTTATACGTACCATGCCCCAGACATCATTCCTCTGAACCGCGCCAGTTAGGCGCGGTCATCGTGCGTTCTATATCTGCAACATCAACTACCGCTCAGCCTGACTGGCAAAGTAGGCTTTAATTCCTGCAAAAATGGATTCCGCAATTTGCTGCTGGAAATGGCTGGTACGTAGCTTGCGCTCTTCTTCCAGATTGCTGATAAATGCCGTCTCAACCAGAACAGACGGAATATCCGGCGCTTTCAGTACCGCAAACCCGGCCTGATCAACACTGTTTTTATGCAAACGATTCACCCTGCCCAGTCGGGTCAGGATCTCTTTACCAAACTTCAGGCTGTCGCCAATCGTTACGGTCTGCACCAGATCGAACATAGTGTGATCCAGATAGCGATCGCCACTCATGCTCACGCCACCGATCAAATCCGATTCGTTCTGGGTCTCTGCCAGGAATCTGGCAGCAGTACTGGTTGCCCCTTTCTTCGAGAGAGCAAAAACCGACGATCCTCTTGCCGATCGATTGGTAAACGCATCCGCATGAATCGAAATGAACAGATCGGCACGCTGCTTGCGCGCTTTCGCCACCCGCACGCGCAGCGGAATGAACACATCTTCATTACGCGTCATATAGGCTTTCATATTGGATTCATTGTCGATCAGCTTACGCAAGCGACGGGCAATTTGTAGCACGATGTCTTTCTCGCGCGTTTTATTCTTGCCAATCGCACCGGGATCTTCACCGCCGTGGCCGGGGTCGAGCATGATAATCAGCGGACGATCCCGCCCGGCTTTCCCGGCTTTCGGCGCTTCTGCTGGCAGCGTACGTTCCAGATCGCCTTTGTTGTAATCCTCCAGCAGCGCCAGCAGCGGATCGTCTTCGTTGTCGTAGCGCCCTGCGGCGGGATACAAATCCAGCACCAGTCGGTGCTTGAATTCAGCCACTGGCCCCAGCGTAAAGACTTTAGTCGTCGCCTGCTGCTTGAGCTCCAACACCAGGCGCACCGTGGTTTTATCAAACTGGCCGATGCGCGCTTCTTTAATCAGCGGGTCGTTATCTGAGTTAAACTGGCTGGCTATCTCCTTCAGTACGCTGTTCAGATGAACATTTTCGATATCCACCACGATGCGTTCAGGATTACTCAGACTAAACTGTTTATATTTCAGCGGGTGATTAGATTCCAATGTGACGCGGGTATAGGCGGAGGACGGCCAGACGCGCACGGCCACGACCTGCGTCGTCGCTGCTATTCCTACACCACTTACGCTTAACAGCCAGGTTGCTGCTGCGCTTTGTAATAGACGCCGTCGAGTCAGATGATGATTCGAATGAGACATGCCACTCCGATCTGATTGCTGTGCGCTATCCTGCATTGTTGTGTTGCGAATGCTCGGGATAAGCCATTAAAAAATGAATAAAGGTAAAAATTGTCAAAAACTTTAACGAATCTGCTCCACGCTGTCATGCAAAAATCCTTTGCATGCCCGTCATACTTCAAGCCGCATGTGCGTTGGCTTCTCTTGCTCACCCCAGTCACTTACTTATGTAAGCTCCCGGGGACTCGCGCGGTTGCCGCCTTCACGCAACTCGAATTATTTAGGGCATGGTAGCAAGATGAAACAGAATCCTGACTTTTCTGGTTAATACTTCCTCTTGCCTTTTACGCCATAAAGAATAAAAATACAGAAATTACGAATAAAAATGCAAAGAGGGCTCGCAGTGAAGGAACGGAGTACAGAACTGGTTCAGGGCTTCCGCCATTCAGTTCCCTATATCAATGCCCACCGTGGCAAAACGTTTGTCATCATGTTAGGTGGCGAAGCCATTGAACATGCCAACTTCTCTAGCATCGTAAATGATATCGGGCTGCTACACAGTCTGGGGATCAAGCTGGTGGTCGTTTATGGCGCTCGCCCGCAGATCGATGCCAACCTGACAACGCATCACTACGAGCCTCTCTACCATAAAAATACCCGCATCACCGACAGCACCACGCTGGAGCTGGTCAAGCAGGCGGCGGGAATGCTGCAGTTGGACATCACCGCCCGACTGTCGATGAGCCTGAACAACACGCCGCTGCAAGGCGCCCACATTAATGTCGTCAGCGGTAACTTTATTATCGCGCAGCCGCTTGGCGTGGATGACGGCGTGGACTACTGCCACAGCGGCCGTATTCGCCGGATTGATGAAGAAGCCGTTCACCGCCAGCTGAATAGCGGTGCAATTGTGCTGCTCGGCCCGGTTGCGGTTTCAGTCACCGGTGAAAGTTTCAATTTAACCTCGGAAGAGGTCGCGACCCAGCTCGCTATTAAGCTGAAAGCGGAAAAGATGATCGGTTTCTGCTCCTCGCAGGGCGTGACCAATGAAGAAGGCAACATCATTTCCGAGCTGTTCCCTGACGATGCGCAGCAGCGTATTGATGCACTGGAACAGGCTGGTGATTACCATTCGGGTACGGTCCGGTTCCTGCGCGGCGCGGTCAAAGCCTGCCGCAGCGGCGTACGCCGTAGCCACCTGATCAGCTATCAGGACGACGGCGCGCTGCTGCAAGAGCTGTTCTCACGCGACGGTATCGGTACGCAGATCGTAATGGAAAGCGCCGAGCAGGTTCGCCGTGCGACCATCAATGACATTGGCGGTATTCTGGAGCTGATTCGCCCGCTGGAAGAGCAAGGCATTCTGGTCAGACGCTCGCGTGAGCAGTTGGAAATGGAGATCGACAAATTCACCGTCGTGGTACGCGATAACCTGACTATCGCCTGCGCCGCACTGTATCCGTTCCCGGAGGAAAGCATCGGCGAAATGGCCTGCGTCGCGGTTCACCCGGATTACCGCAGCTCATCACGCGGCGATATGCTGTTACTACGCGTTGCCGCTCAGGCACGTCAGCAGGGTCTACAAAAGCTGTTCGTGCTGACGACACACAGCATCCACTGGTTCCAGGAGCGCGGCTTTTTACCCGCCGAAGTGGAAATGCTGCCGAAGAAAAAGCAGGCGCTGTATAACTACCAGCGTCGCTCAAAGATTCTGGTGCTAGATCTCTGAGTTATTCCACTCGATAACACTTCTCGTGGCCGATCGTAAAATCGGCCACGTTGTTTTCATTCGCTCACGCTGTTTTCATTCGCTCACGACGTTTTCATCCGCTTATGGCTGTTTGCCAAACTCACAGCTTAGCGTTGTCCACTTCCTTGCCTGTTCACTCAGCGTAAATCCTAACCCCAGACGATCGGATACCCACATGCGCCCATCGCGCAGCTCTAGCTGCTCGTTGAAGAGCGGATTCAGCCACTCGAAGTGTTCCAGCCAGGGCTCAATCGGATAGGCCGCCGCCAGATGCAAGTGCACTTCCATCGCAAAATGCGGTGCCAGTTTACGACCGTGCTTCGCGGCCAGATCCATGATTTTCAGGAAAGGCGAAATTCCCCCCACGCGCGGTGCATCCGGCTGGACGAAATCACTGGCGTTACCGAGGATCAGCTGTTCGTGCTCGCGGAAGCTGGTCAGCATCTCGCCAGTCGCAATCGGCGTATCCAGCGCCGCCGTCAGCGCCGCATGGCCTTCCACATCGTAGGCATCCAGCGGCTCTTCAATCCAGATCAGGTTAAAGGCTTCCATCTTTCTGCCCATCCGAATCGCCGTTTCACGATCCCACTGCTGATTGGCATCCACCATCAGCGGGAAGTCATCTCCCAGCGCTTCGCGCACCGCCGTGAGGCGACGGATGTCCTCCGCCGTATTCGGCTGGCCGACTTTCAGTTTGATCCCGCCGATACCGCTTTCACGGGAGATCACGACATTTTTTAATACCTGATCCAATGGCGTATGCAGGAAGCCGCCGGAGGTGTTGTAGCACTGCACGGAATCACGGTGTGAGCCGAGCAGCTTCGACAGAGGCAGGCCTGCACGTTTGGCTTTCATATCCCACAGCGCGATGTCGAGCGGAGAAATCGCCTGCACCGCCATCCCACTACGGCCAACCGATGCGCCAGCCCACAGCAGCTTGGTATAGATCTTATCGATATCGTTTGGATCTTCACCCAGCAGATTATCGGCAATCTCTTTCGCATGGGCATAAATGCCCTGTCCGCCCGCCCGCTTGGAGTAGCTGAACCCGACCCCTTCAAATCCATCACGACTGCGGATTTCCGCAAAAATAATGGCGACTTCGGTCAGCGGTTTCTGCCTTCCGGTCAGTACTTTCGCATCACTCACCGGCGTTGCCAGCGGCAAAAACGCCAGAGAGAGTTTTACCCATTCGATTCGATCGCCCGACTCGGCCGCCGTTCTGACGTTCGTGACTTTTGCATAGCTAACCGCTGCTGAATTTGCACTGATGGTCATGTCTCACCTCGTAAAATGATTGCGCTAACATTCATAAACAGAAGGAAGATAGCGATAAATGAAGAAAAAACATGCAATGCAGATCACATAATAATCATTATCACGATAAAACCATGCATCGAGAGACAAAATTAATGATTGCGCAATCACCACAAAAAGTAAGAGGATACAGCGGGAATACAGCCCAGCTAGCCCGAAAAGGCGAGACAATTCGGCAGGTTGTCAGAAACACAGGCGACTGGTAAACCGATGTGCCATCAACGATAATCCAGCGACATGTGAATGCGCGCGCAGCCTCAGAAGGGAACCCGTGATTGAAACGCGATAAGAACGCCAGCAGCATGCCGCCACGTGCTCCCACGCTTGAAGATGTGGCGCGTGCCGCAGGTATTTCGCCCATGACCGTCAGCCGCGCGTTGAACAATCCGAAGATTGTTCGTGCAGAAACCGTGAACAAGGTGATGGAAGCCGTCCGCGCCACGGGTTATATCCCCAATATGTTAGCGGGCGGGCTCGCCTCCCGACGCAGTAAGCTGATTGCCGTCGTGGTGCCGCAAATCAATAACAACATGTTCGTTGATACCGTTCAGGCGATCAGCGATGAGCTGGCCGCACGCGGTTACCACATGCTGCTGTGCGTCGCTGGCTATACCAATGAATCCGAGGCAGAGCTTGTCGCTACCCTGCTTTCTCGTCGCCCGGACGGCATCGTCCTCACCGGTATTCACCACACGCCCGAGCTCAAACGTCTTCTGCTCAACGCCACGATCCCCGTCGTCGAAATCTGGGATCTCACCCCGACGCCGCTCGATATGCTGGTCGGTTTTTCTCATGAAAGCATCGGGAACGCCATCGGGCATTATTTGCTGGGTAAAGGACATTCGCGCTTTGGCCTTGTCTGGACTGAAGACGCACGTGCCGGATTGCGTAAGAAAGGGATTTACGACGTCATACAAAAACAGCCGGGAAGCTACGTGCGTGAAGCCATTGCCCCGTGGCCTGCGACGATGGCGTTAGGGCGGCAAGGGCTGAGCGATCTGCTCGCCGATGGCGAGGACTTTGATGCCATTATTTGCAGTTCCGATACGCTGGCACAGGGCGTGATGATCGAAGCCGCCGTCAGAGGATTAGCCGTACCGAAGCAACTGGCAGTCATGGGATTTGGCGATCTCGATTTCGCTGCACACAGCACACCGACCATTACCACGGTCAGAGTCGATCGCTGGAAGATCGGCACCGACGCGGCGGCAATGCTGGCAGAAAAGATTGAGGGGAAAAGCGTGCCCTCCCCTATCGTGGATATCGGTTTTTCGCTGATTGAGCGCGAATCCGCCTGACGTTCTATTCATTTGACGTTCTAATCACCTGACGTTCTATCCGCCACACGTCAAACTGCATGTATGTTGGCTGCGCTTACCGACTCGGTCTGTCGTGGATCTTACCAGTCTGCAACGCAAATGCGTTCAGGTGTGTCGCCATTCAGTCAGTGCGCTAATTCTCTCTTCCAGGCCGCTATAGCGCTGCGTTGGCGTTTTCACCGCGCGACAGAGAATGCGGACATCGGTATAGAGTGACAAACGCTGGCGTGCACGCGTGATGGCGGTATACACCAGCTCTCGCGTCAGCACTGGTAAATAGTGGTTCGGCAGCACCAGCGCCGTATGATCAAACTCCGATCCCTGCGATTTATGCACCGTCATCGCATAGGCCGTTTCATGCGGCGGCAGACGGCTTGGCGTAACGTCTTTGGTTTCGCCATTTGGCAACGGGAAAAATACGCGCAGTTCCCCGTTGTCTCCCGTCATGGCAATACCGATATCCCCATTGAACAGGCCTAATGCGGCATCGTTACGTTCAATCATGACCGGTCGGCCGGGATACCAGCGGTTAAGCGGATTACGGCTACGCTGAATCAGCCCAGCCTGATGCAAAGCCTGCTCGATGCGCTGATTCAGCCCTGCGACGCCAAATGGCCCTTCGCGCAATGCACACAGTTGGCGATAGCGCTGGAAAGCAAGCAGCACAGCGTCCGGCGTGGCTCCCGCCGCCACAAGCTGTAGATAATCACGATACCCTTCGACGCACTGTGCCAGCATGGCCTGATACTCTTCAGCCTCGGTTAACGGGCTACAGGTAATGTCGGCAAACTCGCCGTTTAACACCGCACGCACACGAACATCATCGCCGCCGTTCACGGCTAGCGCCAGTTGGCCAATACCGGAATGCGGATCGAAACGGTAGCTCCGGCGTAACAGACAAATACTGTCACTGACTGTCGTTTGCCCTTCAGGACCGCTTTCATCCAGCTTACAACCCGTCAGCCGCTGCAATTGCTGCGCCCGTGCACGGCTATAGCCAGCCTCGGCAAAACGACAAATATCGCCCAACACCGCTCCCGCCTCGACGGACGCCAGCTGATCACGGTCACCCAGAAAGATAATTCTGGCGTGTGGCGGAAGTGCGGCGATCACATTTGCCATCATCGGCAAATCGACCATCGACGCCTCATCCACAATCAGCACATCCAAATGTAGCGGGTTCTCCTGATGATGACGCAGGCGCTGGCTGTCTGTCACTGCCCCCAAAAGCCGATGCAGCGTTGTCGCTTCCTGCGGAAACGCATCCCGCAACAAAGGATCCACCGCAAGACGGTGCAGAGCCTGTCCCAACGACTCCGTGAGCCGCGCAGCCGCTTTCCCTGTCGGCGCAGCCAGTTGAATACGTAACGTTTCTCCCGTATTCAGCTCAATTAGCGCCGCCAGCAATTTGGCCACCGTCGTGGTTTTCCCCGTTCCCGGCCCGCCGGAAATCACCGCAATGCGGCGCGTCAAGGCGACAGCCGCAGCGACCTTCTGCCAGTTAACTTCTTCGCCCACGTCAGGAAAAAGCCGATCCAGAACCGCTCGGATCGCAGGTTCATCGACGAGGACTGTATCGCGCTCGCTAGCGATAAAGCGCGCCACGCGCCCTTCACTCTGCCAGCTACGCTGTAAGTACAGCTTTTTTCCTTGCAGCACCAGCGGCGTCGGCTGGCTGCCGTCGCTGACGGCATCGGACGCCAGTAAGCGCTGCCGCCATGCGGCAACCGTGTTTAGCCCTGCCTCCGTGAGCAGCTGTTGGGCCAGCTCAGGCTCGCGGCCGTCAAACAGCGTCTGCGCCTGCAAGTTTTCCAGCGGCAAACACACGTGCCCCGCGCCCGAATGTGCACTCAGGCAGGCAGCGGCCAACAGCAGATCGGGCTTTGTCTCATCTGCCAGCATTCTGGCGAACTGAACATCCAGCGGGCGCAGTAACCGCCGCGCCAGTGCCGTTTCAAGTAACGCAATCATGAGGGAATTCCTGTATCAGCATCGTCAGGCGTCTTTCCCTTAAAGAGCGCATCAAGCCCGAAAACAAATTCAGCAGAGGGACGACAGGCAAAGATGCCATTGCCGGGGTGAGATTCTTCAACGCCGCGTAAAAACAGATAAAACACTCCGCCAAAGTGGCGCTCATAGTCATAATCCGCAATGCGATGACGCAGATAGCGGTGCAAAGCCAGCGTGTAGAGCTGGTATTGCAAGTCATAGCGATGTTCGGCCATCGACTGCATCATGGCCGTTTGGGTGTACGCACTGGCATCAGGGCCGAGCCAATTGGACTTATAGTCCAGCAGGTAATAGCGCCCTTCCCAGCGGAACACCAGATCGATAAACCCCTTCAGCATGCCTTTCACCTGCTGAAAAGAGAGAGCCGGACAGCGTGCAGATAGCGGGTCGTGATGTTTCGCCAGCCGATCGAGCTGCGCCGCCTGTATTGGCGCATCAATCGGTATATAGAACTGTAATTCGGCCTGCTTATCGGCGTTCGCCAGCGTCGATAGCGCGATCCCTTGCTCATTAAGCGGCGTATGCAAAAGCGTATCCATCCACGCCTTTAACACCGGGTGCCAGTGCGCTTCAAATCCTTGTAGCTGCAACTGCTCGGCTAGCCAGTCATCCTCAACGGGCTGAGTAAAATCCAGCGTTTCAAACAGGCTATGCAAAAACGTTCCCGGACTCGCGCCGCGCGGGAACGTATGGGGCGTCAGTTGGGTTTCATCCGCCTCCTGACGCTCGCCTATTGCTTCGATATCCAGACGCGGCACCAGATCCTGCGCGCTTGCAGAACCCTGCTGCTGAAGCCCCGAATAGCTGGTTACTCGCCAGCCGTCGCGCAGTTGGCGTTCGATGTGGCGAGCCCGCAGCTCCGCCAGTTTCGGTCTATCCGGCTGCCAACGCTGTTCTTCCGTCGCCTGTAGCGGCGTTAATGCGATACCGTCGCCAACCATGCCTTCCAGCTCGCTGACTAACGTGGCAGCTTCAGCTTCTTTACCGCGCTGGAGTAAATAGCCCAGCGCGCTCTGGTGCATATCGCTGCTGCCGTCTTTCTTACGCGATCGCTGAACCGGCGCAACGCCTACGCTACAGTGGTAGATAGAACGGGTTAGCGCGACATACAGCAAACGTAAATCTTCCGCCAGCCGCTCTTCTTCCGCTAGCGTCTGGCTTTCTTCATTGTTTTGCAGATCCAATACGGCCTGATAGCTCTCGCGATCGTGATAAATCCCCTGATCCTGCACGCGGAAGTTGCTGATGAAAGGTAGCCATACCAGCGGGTATTCGAGCCCTTTCGATTTATGGATCGTCACGATCTGCACCAGGTGACGATCGCTTTCCAGACGTAGTTGCTGATTCTCTGCCTGCGGATTAGGCTGAACAATCTGCTGTGATAGCCAGCGCACCAGCGCATGTTCGCTATCAAGGGTTGCGGAGGCATCCTGCAATAACTCACCGATATGCAGAATATCGGTAATGCGGCGTTCACCCTCCGCACTCGCCAGCAGGTTCTCCGCCAGCTGATGTTGGCTCATCAGCGCACGCAGCATCGGCAGTACACCGCGCTGACGCCACAGAGCACGGTAGCCTGCAAATTCATCGACCAACGCATCCCACACGGCTTCGCTTTGCCCTAATGCATCAACCTGTTCGGCATCCAGCCCCATCAGGGCCGTTGCCATCGCACTGCGTAACGTGCGCTCATGTTCCGGTGCCAGCACCGCCTGCAACAGCCACAACATATCGCTGGCTTCCGGCGTGCTGAATACGCTGTCGCGATTGGACAGATAGACAGAGGGAATGGACAAACGGCTCAGCGCGTCACGAATCAGCGAGGCTTCACGCCGGCTACGCACCAGCACACTCATGTCGGACGCCTTGACCAAACGGCGGGAGTCATCAGTAACCAGCCAGGCTTCATTGCGCTGACTGGCCGCCAGCCAGTCACGAATCTGCGCCGCACACTGACGCGCCATCTGCTGTTGATAATCTCCTACGCCAATCGGTTCTGAACCCGTTAGCCAGAATTGCAGCGCAGGCTGAGGTTGCCCCGCGACCTCAAACACCAAACCGCGCTTAGACTCAGCAGGCTTGACCGGCAGGAAAGGAATGTTTTGAAAAATAAAAGGAGAGTCGAGGCGTTCAAACAGACGATTAACGCCATGTACCATTTGGTGCGACGAGCGCCAGTTCGTACCCAGCGTATAATGCGCGGCGACTTCTCCGCGCGCGTGCATGTAGGTAAAAATATCCGCACCGCGAAACGCATAAATAGCCTGCTTAGGGTCACCGATCAGCAATAGCCCATACTGCGGCTGCCCGACGTATAGTGTTCGGAAAATACGGTACTGTTGAGGATCGGTATCCTGAAATTCATCGATCATCGCCACCGGATAGCGTTCGCGAATGGCGCTGGCAAGCTGTTCCCCGCCAGGCTGTTGCAACGCAACATCCAAACGGCTCAGCAGATCGTCAAACCCCAGTTCTGCTCGCTGTCGTTTTTCCTCACTCACCGACTCGCGGATCGCCGACAGCGCGCGAACAATGACTAAATCGCGCAGCGACAGCGGCGCTTCAAGCAGCCGTTCGGTCTCATCAAAGAGAGCATGAAAAGGTGGTTCGCCTTTCTTCGTTTTCTCGATTAGCGTTTGCTGGGAAAATCTCACCAGATCTTTCGGCAGTTGGTAATCCAGCGTCGGCTGCTCTGCCCACAGCGTGACTTTCTGTAGCCAGTTGGGAAGATGCTTACTGCTGTAGCTGCGTTTATCGACGCCAGAAGCACTAATCAGCGCTTCCAGATCCGCGGCTGACGCCTGCCAGCGTTGCTTGTACGCATCGATCGTCGCCACGATCTTCTCATGTCGACTCAGCAGCGTTTCGTCTTCTTCTGGCGGCAAGCGAAACGCAGGCGCTTCACCGTGCAGATAAGGCGCCAGATCGGCCAACAGGTTTTCCGGCCCTTTCCACTCCAGACCAACAATACGTGCGACCTCGACTGGTAGCGGATAGCAATAACGACGCCAAAAATCAGCGCAGGCCTGACGGCGCAGCGGCTGTTCATCTTCTATCAGCACCTGTTCGAAAAGCACGCCGGATTCAAACGCATTAGTACTGAGCATACGCTGGCAGAAGCCGTGGATCGTGTAGATCGCCGCTTCGTCCATTTGTCGTTCGGCCGCCAGCAATACGTCGGCCGCATCGCGGTGATCCGAAATCTCCGCCAGCAGCTGCGCTAGCGACGTATCTTTAGGCTTCTCTGCCTCTTCACCCTGCGCGCTTTTACGCAGGCAGGCGATGCGCAAAGCATGAATTCTGGCACGAATACGCTCCCGCAATTCTTCGGTCGCAGCCTCCGTAAAAGTCACAACCAGAATTTCCTCGACCAGTAGTGGACGTGGATACGCGGCTTGCTTCCCCAGCCCCAATAGCAGGCGCAGGTAAAGCGCAGCCAGCGTATAGGTTTTCCCCGTTCCGGCCGACGCCTCAATCAGCCGCTCCCCGAGGAGCGGCAACGTCATAACGTCTAATGATTGCGGCGCGGCATTTTTCATTCTGCTGAAACCTTACCGACCGCTGTCGATGCTGCTGGCGCAGGGATCATCGTAGGCGCTTTCTCACGCGGTAACGTTTTCTGCAATGAAGACGCATCCGCGTAGGTATGCCATCCTTTCGGTGCGGCATAGTCGGCTTTACCATGATGGCTGCCGGAAACCTGCGATAGAATCGCCAACCCTTCAGGCTTCAGCGCCTTCTGGAAGAAGTCTGCCAGCTGCGTGACCGTCAGCGGTTTGATTTGTTCGAGCAGTTTCTCGCGTGAATCAAAAGCGAAATTTTCCCGATCCAGATCGCGACGCAGTCGGCTAGCCTCTTCGCCTAAGGTTTGCGGACGCTGGTTCAGCTCATTCATCACGCCTTGCTTATACTGTGTGAACTCTTCTTCACTCATTTCACGCAGTCGTTTTTGCGCTTTCAGGTAAAAATCTTCATAGCGCTGATACAGATAAGCAGGCTGTTTGCTGTTACTTTGCAGCAAGAAGGCAATGCCCATCTGTCGGCCGACCGTCGTCGGGAAGGCAAACACCGCGTAACCCAGTTGCTCTTCCGTTCTCAGTTGGCTGTAGAACCAAGGCTGAACGATCTGCCCCAGCACCGAGCTATACGCCATGCTTTCCGTTTCCGAATACCCCGTCGGTACATACACCGCTGCTAACGCAGAATCCGTGCTGCTGCCCGGGCGCTGTAGATTAGCAAGCTGCGGCTTACTGACTTTGACATCATCGCTGCGCGACAGATTCTCACCACCAGCCTTCAGATGCGCCTTCAGCGTATTCGCCAGCTCGGTAACTCGCTCTGGTGCCAGATTGCCGACGACCAGCATTTCCGGTGTGGCTTTTTGCAGCAGGTCTTTGCGGTAGTTAACCACGTCCTGTAAACGGATATCCTTCAGCAGGTTACGACGTTCTGCGCGCTCAAAGTAAGGCAATTGCGATATCGCCTGAACCGGCTGTAACGCCTGTTCAAAAGCTTTTGATTTCTCTACCGCATCCAATTGCTGTATGTACCAGGATTTCGCCTGCTCCAGTTGTGCTTCCGTCGAGGTAAAGGAGGCGTAGCCATCCGCCAACGTCAGCAGTAACCGTGGCAAATGCTGGGTATAGCCATTGGCGCTAATCACCAGACCATCATTGCTACGGGTGGAGAAACTGATGCCACCGATCGAAGCCTGATAGCTGAGTTCATCCAGCGCCAGACCTGCCAGATAATCGTTTAACGCAAACAGCACCTGATTACGGGCGGTACTGCGCGCTTCCTGATTACGCAGGAACAGCGTGATTTCCGCTTTTGGCTCATCAGCGAAATAGTGGCTTGGCATATACAGCACGCGCAGCCCCGGCTGGTTCAGCAGAAGTGTCGGTTTAGTGATCGCCTTATCGGCTTTGATCAGGGAGAAATCATCCGGGATATAAGGGTTGATCGTCGGCAACGACAGTGACATTTTCTGCCCCAGCGTTTTCCATTTTGCGAATGTTGCTGACGGGATTTTATTCATCTCGTACGGCGCATCGACAAAATAGGCCACTTTATTATGCGGCTCATTCGGGCTGATGACCCAGACGCGCGCGTTCTGCGGCGTCATCTCGTCCAGTCGTGCGGCGATAGCTTTCGGATCGTAGCGATCGGCAACATACTGCGCATCCAGCGTATGTTCGACCGGCACGCGCAACATGGTATCAACCAACCATTCGATGTAGTCCATATCACGGCTGATGGACGGATAGCGGAAATCCAGATCCAGAACATGCGCGATCTCATCAAAATAGCGCTGCTGAATCCCTTCTGTGCGAATTTGTTGCAGGTAACGGAATATCGCAGCGATCACTTCATCACGCTGTGCCAGACCTTTATCGGTCAGCGAGGCTGAAATAGCGAACATGCCGCCATTACGGTCGATGATCGGCGAAGAACCCGCACCGATAGACTCAACCAGCCCTTCCTTTTGCAACCAGTCAGAGAGCGTATTCTGGCTGCGGTTGCCGAGCAGATAGCTTATGTAGGTATCCGTCTTGCTGCGAAATTCCTGGCTAATATCGCTGACGCGAAACTCAATGCGCAGCTGTTTTCTCGGCTGAGCAGGAACATAGTGAATCATTACGCCGCGCTGCTTTTCCGTCGTCACAGGAACGGTAACCGCAGGAACGCTGGCGTTGTGATTAGGAATGCGCCCGAAGGTATCAACCGCCAGTTTCGCCAGTTCAGGCAGAGGTTGATTGCTGTAAATCACCCCTTTCATCAGGTTGGCGGAGTAGTATTGCTGATAGAACTTCACCAGCTCATCATGCAGTTTGCTGCCGGGTTTATCGCTCAGGGTTTCAAGATTCCCCCCCGAAAAACGCGCGCTTGGGTGCGCCGGGTTCAGCGTTTCCGCCCCCACCTGCGCCATGCGGTGACCGTCGCGCGAACGCGCCATCGTTAATTCCGCATTGACCGCATTACGCTCACGATCGGCATTCACCGGATCGAGCAGCGGTTCCGCAATCGCGTCCGCCATCCGATCGACAGCTGGCCGCAGTGCGTCATTTTCCACTTCCAGATAAAACGCCGTGCGGTAAGACGCCGTGCTGGCATTGTGGCTACCGCCATGCTTTTTCAAAAACTCGGACAACGCCTCTGGCTCTGGGTAACGTTTCGATCCCATCAGCACCATGTGTTCGAGGTAATGCGCTAATCCTAGTTGATTATTGGGATCGTCAAGCGAGCCAATAGGCAACGCCAGTGATGCCAGCGATTTGGGTGCCTGTGGATCGGAAACCAGCAGAACGGTCATTCCATTATCCAGTTTGATCGCCTGATATTGCCGCGGATCTTTTTCGCTTTTTCGAATCGTCTGAGCCAGCGGCTGCCAGCCCGTCTCAGCCCAACTCGCCGGAAGCCAGAATGTGAATAAAAGAAACCACCCGGTAATCCAGACCCACTGTTTACGCATGCAATTCTCCAACCTCATATCCATCACTTTTCACGTTGCAGTGCGTTATCTTCTCGCACCTCGAAATCGACTCGGGCATTACCCAAAACAAACTCATCACGCCAGATTAGAGCGGAACGGTGGCAGTAGCCAGATTTGCGCCGCTTCAATCACCTCATTCATTCGCTTTTCATCCAACTCACGGATAATACGTTGCAGGTAATAATCCTCCCCCTCACCCCGCATTCCCATGTTGCCCTGCCAGGCTTGCAGTAAACGGGCGCGCGCTTTGTTCTGCGCCTCCTCATCCGACCGCAGGCTATCGCTTTCGCGATCATAACATTCAGCCAGCCAGGCACTCCCCGCTTTATTGAGCAATAACAGCGGCTTGCTCATTCCCTGACGATAGCCATCCAGCATGACAGATAAATGTTCTCTGGCCTGCAATTCCGACAAGGCAGCAAAGCGCCACGCCGTCTCTTCCCGCCCATACAGTCGACTTTCACCCTGCCCGCCCGTTGCACAGTAGGCCAGATGCTCCAACCACAGCGTAATGCCATCCTTCATCGAAAGCGTGCCCGGACGCCAGCGCAGCAAACCATCCGGCTGCACCTGATTCAGCCAGCCGCTGACGCGCACGCCGTCTAGGAGGATATCGACTTCCCGACTCACCGACAGCGACGGCGTTAATTCATCACGCACACGCGCAGCCAACTGCGCCATCTCCTGCTGCTGTTCCTGCCAGTAAATTTCGCCGAACGCGCCATAGGGCAACTCACCCGCGGCTCTGGCACGGCGATACAGTTTTTCGGTATCGCCTTCATTAATCAAGGTATTAAGCAACTCGCTATTCAACTGATAGCGGTTAAGGCTATCAACCACAAAGGGCTCTTCATCCAACAGTTCATCGCTGTGCAGCATAAAACTCACACCAAGCCGCAGTTGAAAAAAGGCTCGCACAGGATGACGATAAAAACGCTTCAAATCGTCCAGGCTGACATCCCTATCATTCGCTCTTGCGGACAGCGCTTCGCGATCGAAATCAGGCTGAGCCTCCCCTTGTCGGTTCGCCGCCGCCAGCCACTCGGCCGCAAAACTCAACGGCTGCGGTGCAGACAGGAAGTTATTCGCATCAAAAGGCATACGGCTATGTTCGCGGCAAAGGTGCTTCACCACGCGCTCCGCGCTGCTATCGATATCCAGCGCTTCATCACCCGGCAGGACGTAACTTTGTGCGATATATTCCGTCAGTTCGCTGACCAATACGGAAGGATAGCGACGCGTATTATCCTGAATCGAGCGCCCGATATAGCTGATATAGAGTTTGTGCTGCGCCGATAGAAGCGCCTCAAGAAACAGATAGCGGTCATCATCACGTCGGCTACGATCGCCGCGCTTGATTTTCCGCCCCATGAGATCGAACCCGAGCGGTGGCAGCGTTCGAGGATAAACGCCGTCATTCATGCCCAACAAACACACGACCTTGAACGGAATGGAACGCATCGGCATCAGCGTACAAAAGTTGATCGAACCAGCAAGAAAACGCTGGCTGAGCCGCTCCTGATCGAGACGCCGCGACAGGTCATCACGTAACCGGGAGATTGGCACCTGTTGCGGATAATGCGCCATCGTGCCCATACCAATCACGTACTGCCACTGTTTTTCAACTAATGCCAGCGCCGCTTCGGTTTCGCTGTCAGCATCAAAGAAGGTTTCGATCAGCTCTCGACACAGCGGTAGCCAGTCGACAAGCACGCGCGGCTGAGACAGGCGCTGGCGCCAGTGGTGGATCTGCATCAGCAGTTCGGCCAGTTGACCGGCCAGTTCCGCAATCAATCCGCTGGATTCATCATAAGGCAACACGCCCTGCCAGTCGCCGACCTGGCTGTCCATCGCATAGCCCAGCAGCATTCTCGTCAGGCCGAAACGCCACGTATGTTGCCCTGTTGGCGGCAGCATCAGATCGCGTACGTTGTCGTCATCCAGTCCCCAGCGCACGCCGGATTCCACCACCCACAGGCGCAGACGCCGTAGCCCTTCTTCCTGAATACCGAAACGCGCAGCCAGCGCGGGCACTTCAAGCAATGCCAAAACTTGTTCCGCCGTAAAACGGCTAGTCGGTAAATCCAGCAGGCTGATTACCGCCTGCAAGGCGGGATGCGCATGTCGCGCACGCTGATCGGAGATGGCAAAAGGCAGGTAGCGATTATCTGGCGCGTTGCCAAACACCGCCTGAATAAACGGCGTATAGCTGTCGATATCCGCCATCATCACAATGACATCGCGCGGCATCAGTTCAGGATCGTCAGCCATCATGGCCAGCAGCCGATCGTGAAGCACTTCAACTTCACGCTGCGGGCTGTGGCAGGCGTGAAAATCGATCGAACGATCGTCGAGAGCCAGCAAGCGTTTTTGCATGCTGGTGTTCTGCGTTTCGTGGCTGACGGCCACTACCGCGTGGTCTTCCAGCTCAAGAATGTCGCGCTGCAAGGTTTGCAGCAAATTTTCGCCATCCGACTCAACAAAAGCGTCGATCTCCTGCACGCTATCCAAATCAGCCAGCAGATACAGGTTATCGCGCCCCAGCTTTCCCCACGATGCCAGCAGCGGATTATTAATCGACTGTTTACCGTCGTCGTTGAACAACGTTTCTGCCTGTGAAGGATCGCGAAAGAGTGGGCGGGTTTCATCAGTCTGCTCGCCATCAAAGCGATGTAAGCGGCGGTTGCGGGCTTTTAGCTTCGCCAGAAATTTATAATCCTGAATGTCACTCCAGTAATGGCGACAAGGATTGGTAAATAACAGGTGCACATCAATATGACGCGCCAGCGCGTTCAACGCCTGTAAATAGATGGGGGGTAACGCCGAAATACCGCAGATAAAAACGCGTGGCGGCAGGCCTTTCGGGCACGTTTTTGCCTGTTCTAACGCAGTAATAAAGCGTTGATACAGAATCGCATGGTGCCATTCGGGCTGCGCCAGCTCGCGCGTATAATCCACCAGCGCACGCCACAGCGCGGACTGCCACAGCTGATTCCCGCCGAGATCGTCAACCTGTTTCCCTTCTTGCCATGCCTTGATCCATTCCGGGCGATAAATCAGGTATTGATCGAAAAGATCCGCTACGCGTCCGGCAAGCTGATGCAGCTTGCGCTGGTTATCGTCATCCTGCAAATAGTGGTTAAGGGCCGCAAAATCAGGCTGAGCCAACAAATCGGGAAGCAAATGCATGAGCTTCCACGTCATCGCATCCTTGCTGAAGGCGCTTTCTTTTGGAATATCCGGCAGCACATGGCGACACATATTCCACAAAAAAACACCGGGCAGCGGGAATTGAATATTGGCAGCAATCCCGAAGTGTCCAGCCAGTTCAATTTGCAGCCACTGCGCCATCCCCGGGCTTTGAACTAAAATCACTTCCTGCTGGAAGGGATCCGCAAGCGGCTGACGTTTTATCAACTCAACCATCAGTCTTTTCAAGATATCTAACTGATTAGAGTGATAGATTCTAAACATTCTGGCTCCTGCTCGCCGCGGCTTACGATTTATAGTTCATAGTTTACCCAGGTATGCCTACCCAACAGGCGATGACAGGCAAAACCAACGGTTTAGTGTAGCCTGATAGCGGCGTGGCGTCATGACTCTTGCCGTTACCTGACGGCATTCTCCATTCTGGAGCTGCTCTGACACACTAAACTGCCAGTTTTTACTCGCAAGAGGCGCGGTATTATCAATATCAGACGGATTATACCGTACACCCGCTTCATAGGCCTCCAACTGCTGCATCGCAAATCGCCAGGCCTGACGCTGCTGCAACTGGTGTTGAAATGACTGCTGCAAGATTTGGTGATATTGCAGTAGCCCCATCAGCGACACGGCAAACAGCAGCGCCGCCACCAGTGTCTCCGGCAGGCTAAAGCCGGATTGATGGCTCACAATCCCCTTGTTCAGTGCGCTATTCCGTTGCATCACAGCGTGTCACCTCCTTATCAGGACAAAAATCCAGCCAGCCGTTACCCAATGGTTGAATCGCAATCTGTCCCGACGACAGTGCCGAAAAGGACACCCGTTGGTACAACGTCAACGGACGCGCTGAAGCGGGAAGCGTTCCTTCTCCACGCAGTAATCCTTGATCCCCATCCGAGGCCGCACGCAGGCACACCACGAGCTGTTCTGCCGGCAGCCGCTGACACTGCCAGTTTTCCGTTAGCGTCCCCCACCGCTGTCCCCTTCCCCAATTCAGCGAGGACAATGCCTGATTGAACGCCCGCAAATAGTGCCGTTCATCGTTCCCCATCTGAATGGCAGCATCAAGCTGGCGCTGCAAACCAGACATCAACAGCAGGCCGATAATGGCGATGAGCAGCACCATAGCCAGCGTTCCACTTCCCTCCTGATGTCCTTTTCTCATTGGTTACGACCAAGAATAAGGCGGGTGGTATGCTGCCGAACGGCAGGACGCTTGGCCCAATAGCCAGCGAGCTGTAATTCATACAACGCCGCATCATTTTGTGCTGACAGGCGCTGTAACCGGAACACCGTGAGCACCACCTCTTGCGGATCAAACAGCTTCTCCCACCTGTCGCCCTGACAGTTATGCGCCCCACTCTGAATTTCCAACGACCGACCACGCAGGCGATAGCCAAAAGACTCAGCATCCTGCTGTTCCCCACCATCCCAAACCCCATTGCGGTTCAGATCGTAAGAGACATTCAGACAGCTGTTTTCCGCCTCGCCCGGATACATCCCTATGCTAATTGCCTTTCCCTGACAGGTTCCCGCACAAAAACCAGCACGACGGATATCTTTCTCAACCCCCATCGCCACCTGACTGAACAATTGCTCCAGCCGGAAAAGCTGTGCGCTGTCCTGACTTTGACTGCGCAGCAGAGGGTACAACTGCGCCGCCGACAGCATAATCAGACTCCCTAAACTCAGTGCTAACAGGATTTCTGGCAGAGTGAATCCACGCTGCTTATACTCCGGCCTTGGTTGCCTCAATGTTGTTTGTTTAAACACGAGCGGTTTCAGCATAGGGGAATCGCCAGGACAACCTGCGCCTCGCTGCACAGACGTATACGTCCTCTCACCGAGATGATGAGGCGTAGCTGACCCGCAGAATTTGACAACGAGATGTGCCCAGCCTGTGCCGCGTTACGCAAGCCAAAGAACGTAAAAACGTTGCTTGTGAACTTTGCCAGCACGACATCCTGCGTGCGGCGAACGAACTGCCCCGGATGGTTCTCACGGCACGTCTCCTCTGCCTGCTTTTCATTCTGCCCCGCCACCATGCACCATAGTTCTCCCTGCGGTATGAG
Source organism: Pectobacterium sp. CHL-2024 (assembly GCF_044751765.1). Classification (NCBI taxonomy): domain Bacteria; kingdom Pseudomonadati; phylum Pseudomonadota; class Gammaproteobacteria; order Enterobacterales; family Pectobacteriaceae; genus Pectobacterium; species Pectobacterium sp. CHL-2024. The sequence continues at coordinate 151,030 of NZ_JBIXKO010000006.1, forward strand.
CTTCACCGTACGGGTTTCGTTATGCCAGTAAGCATTCGCCTGAACCCGACTCAAAAAGTCCAGCAGTTGCTGCGCACTCTGTTCCAGACGGATTGCCTGCTGATACTGCATCCAGCCATGCAAACCACCGCCCGCCATTAGCGCCACAATCGTCAGCACCACCAATAATTCAAGCAAGGTGAACCCTCGCCGTTGTCGATTCCCTGTTTTCATGGCGTCAGGATAGTGAGTCTTATCTGTAAAAACAGCGTGTTAACCGCGTTATACGCGGCGGCTCGCAATGTTTTACTGCAACGGTGTAACAACAGAAAAAGCGTGCGGGGAGGTAGGGAAAATACAATGAAAAAACGGCGCCTGCTTGTATGGAAGACGCCGTCTGATAGGGTATATCGTTAAATCAGTGCTCGATACGCATCCAGTTCTTTTACCGTCATAGGTAACCCCTGACGCAGGAGACAATCCAGATACTCGTCCACATCAAATGGAGGCTTTCTGAAAGCTGTGCGCGAAGTTCGAACGGCTTTAAGTACCAGTGCAGAATTGAGATCAAATAAATCGGCAATAAACTCGTCTGGGTGCATGGCTTCCACCGCAAACTCGGAAAGTGCCGTTGCTGGAAAATCTTTCAGATTTGCCGTGACGATAACTTCTGCATTAGCGCGTATCGCAGCGGCCAATACATGTCGATCATCCGCATCAGGTAAAACCAGAGCAGGGATAAGTTGTTCGAAACCAGTCACATTGGCATCAGGTAATGCCTTATTCATCAAATGCTCAATGTTCCTGAGCTTATCCATCGTTACGTCTGCATTATTTAGCAACAAATTTCGCTGCCACTCTTCCTGAATTAGTGCCGTCCACTTTGGCTGATATAGCCCTGTTAAACCAAGATGCATGAGCAAATCCCGTAGCAAAGATGGATAAATGACACACGCATCAAGTACCACAGGATAGGGGGAGTGATTCATTAGTAAAACCCGAATTCCTGACTTCGGTCTGTCAGCTCCTGCATGGCTTGCATACTTTCATTTTCACGCTGTTCTTTGTATTGCATCAAATCAGCAAAAAGCACGCGGCGATGACGACCTGTTTTATGGAAAGGAAGATGGCCTTCTTCCAAAAGCTTCACCATATGTGGCCGTGAAACATTCAGAATATTTGCCGCTTCTTGTGTCGTTAACTCAGCCTGCACAGGGACAATCTGGACAGCATTACCCGCCGCCAGTTCGCCAAGGATACTCATCAAAAGCGTGAGTGCTGAGGTAGGCAACTCGATCCGATGGGCAATGTCGTGCGCATCCTGAATCGAAATTTCCTGTGTTTCCAGCTTCGTAGACAGGTAAGTTGCAAGCTGCCTTTGTCCACGGATAGCGGCCTCCATTTCTTTTGGAGCCGGAAGGCTCAAACTATTTAGAGGAGTATTTTTCATCAAGTATTCCAGCGTTCTTCGGTTCGTGAGTTTCTTAGTAGCAATATCAGCCCCAAGGGCTGACATCGTTAAAGCAAACATTAATCGAAATAAACGAAAATCGCAATATTCGAAACGATTAATTTTCACACATGGTAGGATCAGGAAGCGATAGGTTCGTTGCACGAAGAGAAATAGCAAAAAGGGCCGCATTACGCGGCCCTCGAAAACATGGGAGAGGCTTTAGATCGCAACCGGTGCTTTGATGGCGGGATGTGGATCGTATCCCTCGATTTCAAAGTCCTCGAAGCGGTAGTCGAACAGCGTATCCGGACGGCGCTTAATCACCAGTTTAGGCAGCGCGCGTGGTTCACGGCTCAACTGTAGATTCGTCTGTTCCAGATGGTTGTTGTACAGATGCGTGTCGCCGCCAGTCCAGACAAAATCACCGACATCCAGATCGCACTGCTGCGCCACCATATGCACCAGCAGCGCATAGCTGGCGATATTGAACGGCAGGCCGAGGAAGATATCGCACGAGCGCTGATAAAGCTGGCAAGAGAGTTTGCCATCCGCCACGTAGAACTGGAAAAACGCGTGGCACGGTGCCAACGCCATTTTGTCCAGTTCACCCACGTTCCAGGCAGACACGATAATACGGCGAGAATCTGGATCTTGTCTCAACTGGGTCAGAACATTCTTTAACTGGTCGATCTCACGACCGTCGGCAGCGCCCCACGAACGCCACTGTTTGCCGTAAACCGGCCCCAAATCACCGTTCTCATCCGCCCATTCATCCCAAATACTGACTTTATTTTCATGCAGATAAGCAACATTGGTATCGCCGTTCAGGAACCAGAGCAGCTCATGAATAATCGAACGCAGGTGGCATTTTTTGGTGGTAACCAGCGGAAACCCGTCCTGCAAGTTGAAACGCATCTGATGGCCGAAAATAGAACGCGTGCCCGTGCCGGTACGGTCGGCTTTCGGCGTGCCCTCTTCAAGCACTTTTTTCATCAGATCCAGATACTGTTTCATACTACCTCACCACAAATATTAAAGAAGGACGGCGGATTATTGCTGTGCAGGCTGACGGCGGTAGGCCCAGACCATCATCAGAATACCAGCGATCACCATCGGCAGAGACAGAATTTGCCCCATGCTGAACAGGCCACCGAACAGCCCCAGCTGCGCATCCGGCTGGCGGAAGAATTCAGTAATGATTCGGAACATGCCATAACCGATCAGGAAAAGCCCTGAAACGCTGCCCATCGGCCGAGATTTACGAATAAAGATATTCAGAATGATAAACAGCGCCACTCCTTCCAACATCATTTGATACAGCTGGGAAGGATGACGCGGCAGCATGCCGTACTGATTGAAAATCGCCTGCCATTGCGGGTTACTGACGGCCAGCGCCATATCTTCGCCGCGCGAACCAGGAAACAGCATGGCCCACGGCGTATCCGTCGTCACGCGTCCCCACAGTTCGCCATTGATGAAGTTGCCCAGTCGGCCAGCGCCAAGCCCGAAAGGAATCAGAGGGGCAATAAAATCAGCAACCTGGAAGAAATGGCGTTTGGTGCGATGAGCGAACCACAGCATGACGCAGATGACACCCATTAAGCCGCCGTGGAACGACATACCGCCATCCCAGACTTTGAAAAGATAGAGCGGGTTTTCAAGAAATGACGGGAAGGCATAAAACAGGACGTAGCCCAGACGCCCACCGACGAAGACCCCAAGGAACCCCATATACAGCAGGTTTTCGACTTCATCTTTGGTCCAGCCGCTCCCCGGTTTATTCGCCCGACGCACCGCCAACCACATGGCAAATACAAAACCCACCAGATACATCAGCCCATACCAGTGCAGCGCCAGCGGGCCGATTGAGAAAATCACGGGATCAAACTGAGGAAACGCCAGATAGCTTGTCGTCATCATTCACCACATATTTTATTGTGTTATCCCTACTTTTGGGATCGTCATTGATAGGCAAAAGGCAGGAGAATGAATCTGTTCCTGCGAACCGCGGTGGCGAATCATAGCATACGCGCCCACGCTCGTTGATCGCGGAGGGGAAAAGTTCTGTAAAACATTGAGTCGTTGTTAAACATTTACTCGCAATTAAATCTTGATATATCCGTCAATACCGCACCGCGACGGATTAGCGTCCGCCGCGAATCAAGCCGCCCAATCCGCGCTCTTCCATGAAGATCGCCGCCCACTGTCGGACTTCCGTCGCGCTCTGCGCACCGAGCAATTGCTTCACTAACGCCTGCGATTCCGCCAGCGTAATTTGGCGCAGCAGATATTTAATTCGTGCAACGCTACGTCCATTCATACTGAGCGAGCGATACCCCAGCCCGGTTAGCAGCAGTGCACCAAGCGCTTCACCCGCCATTTCACCACACACGGAAAGCGGAATATTATGCCGCTCACACTCGACGGCGATCATATTCAACGCCTGCAACATGGAAGGATGCAGACTATCATAAAGCGATGCTACATGAGCGTTGTTACGATCTACCGCCAGCAGATACTGCGTCAGATCGTTGGTACCAACCGAAACAAAATCGATGCGGGAAGCCAGATGAGGGAGCAGGAACAGCATCGACGGGACTTCAATCATGATCCCAATTCGCGGTTTGGGCTGCGGGAAGCCCAGCAATTCTTCTACTTCGCCCGCAGCCTGATCGATCAGGCGACGCGCTTCGCTGATTTCATCCAGACTGCTGATCATCGGCAGCAGGATATTGAGATTGCCACTATGCGCGTTGGCACGCAGCATCGCGCGCACCTGAATCAGAAAAATTTCAGGCTGATCGAGCGTAATACGAATGCCGCGCCAGCCAAGGCAAGGGTTCTCTTCGCTAATAGGCAGATAAGGCAACGGCTTATCTGCGCCGATATCCAGCGTGCGCAGCATCACGGGGCGCGTAGGGTAAAGCGCCAACATGCTTTGATATTGCGCCATCTGCTCATCTTCAGACGGAAATCCGCTTTGCAACATAAACGGAATTTCCGTGCGATACAGACCCACGCCATCAACCTGATTGATAAAGCGTTTTTCGTGTTCAGCGCTGAGCCCCGCATTCAGCATGACCTGAATGCGTTCGCCGCTTTTCAGTACAGCAGGCTGTTCCATCTCGCCTTCGGCCAGGCGAGTCAGCTCATTTTCTTCCGTCAACAGACGCTGGTATTCCTGTACCAGCACGGGTTCAGGATCGACCAGCAGCTCGCCGCGATAACCGTCGATAATCAGCTGTCGCTGATGCAACAGTTCGGGCTGGATGTCTGCGCCCACCAGCGTCGGAATGCCCATGGCACGGACGAGAATCGCCGCATGCGAATTCGCGGCACCGTCATAGACAACAACGCCCGCCAGACGCTCCGGCGGCAGTTCCGCCAGCAGCGTGGCGGTTAATTCATCCGCCACGAGGATAAAGCGCTCAGGCCATTGCCCCATGATTTGCGCGTTATCGTCGAGATGGAACAGCAGCCGCTGCCCCAACGCACGCAGATCGCCCGCCCGTTCGCGTAAATAAGTATCCTGCAAATTGGTGAACTGTGCGGCAAAGCGCTCGATCACCAGCTTCACGGCCCACTCGGCGGCATTGCCCGCATCCACTTCCTGAAAGAGTTCTCGCTTGAGCCGCGCATCGTTCAGCAAGTGCGAGTACAAATCGAAAATCGCCGCGCTCTCTTTCTGCGCGCTGGCGCTAAACCGCTTGCTGAAGCGACGGAATTCCGCCGTTGCCTCTTCCAGCGCCTGCGTTAAACGGGAGCGCTCACGCTCGCTGTCCAGACTCGATGCGGGGAAAACCTGTTCCAGAGAAGGCTGAGTACAATCCTGCCAGCCGGGGGCGATCGCCACGCCGGGTGCAGCCACCAGCGCCTTAACGCGCGTCTGACGGTATTGACCGAATAGCGTTTTTATCTGTGAAAGGGAAAGAATAGCGGCCATCTGCGTGGCCAGCGTCACCATGAACGATTCTTCGTTTTTATCAAACTGACGATGTTCACGCTGCTGCACCACCAGTACGCCCAGCAGGTGGCGACGGTAGATAATAGGAACGCCAAGAAAAGAGCGGAAATGTTGCTCTTTCACGGCGGGGATATATTTGAAACTAGGGTGTGCACGCGCATCGGCCAGATTGATGGGCTCAGCACGTTGCCCGACCAACCCGACAATACCTTGCCCAAACGCCAGCGTAACCGTGCGCCCGCGCGGCTTTTTCAACCCGCGCGTTGCCATCAGGTAATAACATTGACGATCGTGATCGGCCAGATAAATGGAACAGACTTCCGTGTCCATAGCCTGACAGGTCTCATTGACCAGAATGTCCAGCGCATCACTAAGGCGGGCCGTTGCCGCAACGTTTTCGACAATTTCTCGCAAGCGCGTGAGCATAATGTGCCTGAATTACCCTCTTTTTCGCCGAGGACCAGATGGGGTAACCACCCGAGCCGCAACACTCTCCTGAAGCAGTATCACCGGATTGATAAATTCCTTCATCACGCGACGATACACATCTCGCTTAAAAGAGACGACCTGACGTACCGGATACCAGTAACTCACCCAGCGCCAGCCATCAAATTCCGGCGTGCCGCTGCTCTGCATATTGATATCCGACTCATTACACATCAACTGTAGCAAAAACCATTTCTGCTTTTGGCCGATACAGACCGGTTTTGTATCCCAACGCACCAAACGCTTTGGTAATTTATAGCGTAACCAGTTACGGGTAGATGCCAATACGCGCACATCCTTTTTTCTTAACCCGACTTCTTCAAACAGTTCGCGGTACATCGCCTGCTCAGCACTTTCACCGGGGTTAATTCCCCCCTGCGGAAACTGCCAGGAGTGCTGACCATAGCGCCGGGCCCACATCACCTGCCCCTGCCGATTACAAATTACAATACCAACGTTTGGGCGGTAGCCATCATCATCGATCACCGACTACCTCGATAAACATCAATGCAAAGATGACCTGATTGTTTCACACTCCCGTCAGGTGGTAAACCACTGCTTAGAAAGCATGTGATACGAATAAAAGTAAGATAACCCACAGATAAGATCAAAGTTATAAACATGTGAAGACCGGAATCGGCAATTTATTCACTTTTTCTGTGGACATCTTTGTGCAGAACCCATGAAGAAGTGAGTAAAACTCATTTCTCATGAAGAAAAAATATTAATGCGAATTAAAAAATAATGCTTTCTATTCATTAAATTACAAACCATCTTACGTGAAACAGTAGACCCTTATTTTTTGTTCAAATGGCATACAACGCAAGATTGGCGAAAGATCGCACTATGACGATTTTATCCACAGGGAATGCCTCAAAGTCAGGCAATAAATAGGCAAAAACAGCAAAAAGGTCGGGAGTCAAGGCTGTAAATCGAACCAGTAATTCATGTTTATGTGGGTTATCCAAGAAATCTGTGGATAACCTAGTGTAAGATCCTGTTTATTGTCGGTGGCTATACGTGCACAGTTTGCAAAACGGTGTTAAGTGATCGCCATCACACTAAAAAAAAGCACTACGAATCATGCTATTATTGTTTTTCTCCACAGTCTTGCAGGCTGTGCACTGGTACTCTCTGTCTATTGTGTTTTTTTTGAGCGAAAAAATATCGAGCTATACGCTATGAATTCACCCACGGTTCACACGACTGCGCCGGCAAGTGAGCACACGTTGCTGGAACGCGCGCAATCCCTCGCGGGTTATAATCTCGCGGAATTAGCGGACATCGCTCGCCTGCCCCTTCCCGCTAACCTGAAACGCGACAAAGGCTGGATTGGTATCTTGCTGGAGCGTTTTCTGGGTGCAAGCGCAGGCAGCAAACCCGAGCAGGATTTCCCCGACATCGGCGTTGAACTCAAAACCATTCCTATTGATGAACAGGGCAAACCGCTGGAAACCACGTTCGTCTGCGTCGCACCATTAACAGGCAACAGCGGCGTGACGTGGGAAAGCAGCCACGTGCGACACAAGCTCGCGCGGGTCCTGTGGATTCCGGTGGAAGGCTCGCGGCACATTCCGCTGGGGGAACGCCGTATTGGCACACCGCTGATCTGGAGCCCCAATGAAGAAGAAGAGGAACAGCTGCGCTGCGATTGGGAAGAGTTGATGGATCTGATCGTGCTTGGCCGGGTAGAAAGCATCACCGCTCGGCATGGCGAAGTGCTACAGCTACGCCCCAAAGCGGCAAATAGCCGGGCATTAACCGAGGCGATTGGCGAATTTGGTCAACCGATTCTGACCTTGCCACGCGGGTTCTATCTGAAGAAAACCTTTACCGCGCCGCTACTGGCCCGCCACTTTATGCAGCTCAGCCGTTGAATTTCATTAGCGCGATGTTCTATTAGCACGATGCTTCATCAGCGCCCCGCTTCATCGTACACTAGCCTTATACGCCGCACTCTATTACGCAGCAATCGTGCGACAAGGGAATCGATCTGGGAAAAGCCTGACGCCACCCCAGATCAAAAGGGACGCCAGCACACGGCTGCAATGCGAAGTATGAACGTTATATCTCTACGACATCACACTTTCGCTTGCCTACGCCCCGAGCTGGCAGAGTATAATATCGTTTACGTTTCGTTTAAGGTGTATTGATATAATGTTTGATTGGATTGTTGATCCGAACGCATGGTTAGCATTGGGAACGCTGACTATTCTGGAAATCGTTCTTGGGATCGATAACATTATTTTCCTGTCTCTGGTTGTCGCCAAACTGCCTAAAGCCCAGCAAAACAAAGCTCGCCGCATCGGGCTGATGGGCGCGATGTTAATGCGTTTGGGACTGCTCGCTTCTATTGCCTGGGTCATGCGTCTGACCGACCCGCTGTTTACCGTCGCTGGCAATGAAATCTCCACACGTGACCTGATCCTGTTCTTCGGGGGACTCTTCCTGATCTGGAAGTCGAGTATGGAAATTCACGAAACCGTCGAAGGCGGTTCAGAAGACCATACTTCCAAGGTGTACTCTTTCTTTGGCGCGATTGTGCAAATCATGATGCTGGATATTATCTTCAGCCTGGATTCGGTGATCACTGCTGTCGGCCTGTCTGACCATCTGTTTATTATGATGGCAGCGGTCATTATTGCCGTTCTCGTGATGATGTTCTCTGCGCGCCCTATCGGCGAGTTTGTCGAACGCCATCCATCCGTCAAAATGCTGGCCTTGTCGTTCCTGATCCTGGTCGGGTTCACCCTGATTCTGGAAAGCTTCGACGTTCACGTACCGAAAGGCTACATCTACTTCGCCATGTTCTTCTCGATGTCCGTCGAGGCGTTGAACCTGCTGCGCAGTAAAAAAGAAAAAGCAGCACACTGATCGCCGCATAGCGAGCGTTCAAAGCGCTAGACGTCATAATCAGGCGGCGATCAGTCGCCTGATTACATAATATTAATTCCCTCCAAACACATTTTTTCCATTATTCCTACGTTATCCCCCGCAACCATTTGCTAGACTCACCTTAGATTTTGGCATTTATGAACGGGTTAATATGATGAAAGTACGGATGAAAATGGCAATCACACTGGCGTTATTATTCACTCTGGCAGGCTGTTCCAGTGACTACGTGATGGCGACAAAAGAGGGGCAAATGCTCCTGACGCAGGGAAAACCCGTGCTGGATAAAGATACCGGGCTGCTCAGCTATATCGATGAGCAAGGTAATCAGAAACAAATCAACAGCGATCAAATCTCCCAGATCGTGCAGCGCTAACGGCAACGTTAGCCCGATATTCACCCCATCGAATGACGCTCTTCGGCAAAATCCTGCTGAAGGGCAACAGAAGAGACTTCCCCACTCGCCACGGCTTCGTTTATAGTCGAATTCAGGTGTGTTTTCCCAAACTCATTGGAATCGCAGCAAATCATGCGGAAATGAGGGGAAATACGCCTGCTATTTTCAGACATAAGGAAGCTGGCAATGCAATATCACCGTATTCCCCATAGTTCTTTAGAAGTGAGCGTGCTGGGTCTTGGTACGATGACCTTTGGCGAACAAAACAGCGAAGCAGACGCTCATGCTCAGTTAGATCACGCCATTGCCGCAGGTGTTAACCTGATTGACACAGCAGAAATGTACGCCGTTCCCCCGCGCCCGGAAACACAGGGGCTAACCGAGAGTTATATCGGTTCCTGGCTGAAATCCCGTGGCGGACGTGAAAAATTGATTGTGGCCAGTAAAGTCTCCGGCCCCGTGCGCGGAAACGATCACAGCATCCGGCCACAGCAGGCGCTGGACAGAAAAAACATCCGTGCCGCGCTGGATGCCAGCCTGCAACGCCTGAATACCGACTATATCGATCTCTATCAGTTGCATTGGCCACAGCGCCAGACCAACTGCTTTGGCAAGCTGAACTATCAGTATACGGATGACAAACCGCAATATACTGAAGACAAATCGGTCGTCACGCTGCTGGAAACGCTGGAAGCGCTAAATGAACAGGTGCGTGCCGGTAAGATCCGCTACGTCGGCGTCTCCAACGAAACCCCGTGGGGCGTGATGCGTTATCTGCATCTGGCGGAAAAGCATGACCTGCCGCGTATCGTGTCGATTCAGAACCCCTACAGCCTGCTGAACCGCAGTTTCGAAGTCGGCTTAGCGGAAATCAGCCAGCATGAAGGTGTGGAACTTCTCGCCTATTCATCACTGGCATTCGGTACGCTGACGGGGAAATACCTGAACGGCGCGAAACCCGCTAACGCACGCAACACGCTGTTTAGCCGCTTCACCCGTTATACCGGCCCACAGGCTCAGGCAGCAGTTGCCGAGTACGTAGCGCTGGCGCAAAAGCACGGTTTGGATCCGGCGCAAATGGCATTGGCGTTTGTGCGTCAGCAGCCGTTCGTCGCCAGTACGCTGCTGGGCGCGACGACACTGGAACAGCTGCAAATCAACCTCGACAGCCAGAACCTGACGCTGGACGGCGAGATCCTCGACGAGCTGGAAGCCATCCATCGCCGGTTCACGTTCCCAGCGCCGTAAACGCCAAAATCGGGGCCACAGGGTTCATCGGCATTTTGCCGTGATCCGGCGTAAAAAATTATGCTGAGGAGATAGCTGGCTTCAGATGAGCCGCAGGACGCGGCGAAAGCTTGCGCCACGTCGGACAAAAACGTCAGAGACGTTTTTGAACAGCACTCGTGCTGGCCCGAAGGGCGAGCCCCATTTATGGGGCGAGTAAACGTGTCGCAAGCGGTCTGCTAAGCCGGATATCGACGAAGGTACCGCGCCAGCGGCATAATTCCCGCCGAAAGCCTGGGGTCACGGGGCGAGCGGCGTGTGAGCCGTCCCGTGTCGGGCGCGTGCTACGAGGTAGCATGAAAATGACGGTATTGTGGCGCACGAAACTGTCTCTCAGTTTGCATAGAAATATGGCTAAGAAACACTTAATCAAGGGTTGAACTATTTTTAGGCTGAAACAACGGAACGTCTTTACCGGTGATATAGCGCTTACGCAGCCAGGACGATATCCCATCCATAATCATCACTATCGAGACTAAAATCAGGGTGATAAACATCACCACATCCCAGTTCCATAAGCGCATATTCTCCGCATAAACCAGACCGATGCCTCCCGCACCGACAAAACCTAGCACGGCGGCAGAGCGGGTATTCGATTCAATCTGGTAGAGGCTGAGCGCCAGAATAATGGGGAACGACTGTGTGAAGATACCAAAGCGGTGTTTTTGCAGCGCAGTGGCACCTAGCGCGCTCAGGCCTCGTCCGGGTGAACGTTCGACGGCTTCATGCCCTTCCGCGTAGAGCTTGCCGAGCAGGCCAATATCCTGCATCACGATGGCCAACAATCCCGCCAGCGGCCCCAGCCCGACGGCTCGCACGAATATCAGCCCCCCAATTGCCATATCAATACCGCGCATCATGTCCAACAGACATCGCACCAGCAGCGCAATGGGCCGTAACCCGCGACGCTGCATGATGTTACGCGCCGCAAAGAAGGAAAGTAGCAGTGCGATACAGGTCGCGGTTACCGTCCCCGCAAACACGATCGATAGCGTGATGGCAATTTGCGACAGGTAGTAACCAAAGGGCCAATTGAGAAAATCATGCCAGACAAACATGCGTAAAAAATAGCGTCCCAGCTGCGCCGAGCCATTGACCCACTGCTGCCAGCTGATGCCAAAAGTCTGGAAAAAGAACAGGTAATACAGCGTGACCGCCAGCGCCAGCAGTGCAATTCGGCGTAGATAGCGCGACTGCATGCGAAACAGGTCGGGATGCTGCTGTTTCAATTTATCGACATCAGGCGACGTCACGGTTCTCATATCACTGTCCTTCTACCACGCGGCGGCGTAAATAGCCGGATAAACCATCCAGCAGCGAGACCACAACGAGAATCAGCAATAAGGTCATACTAACCTGATCGTAGCGATCGAGCTTAATGTTGGTCATCAGTTCCTGGCCGATGCCGCCCGCGCCAACCAGACCAAGAATCGTGGAGGAACGGAAATTAATCTCCATACGCATAAAGCTGTAGGAGAGAAAAATCGGCTTTACCTGTGGCCAGAAGGCGAAACGCATAATCTGGAGCTTACTGGCACCACAGCTTGCCAGACCGCGTACTGGCCGATCGGAAGCACTTTCCAGAGACTCATAAAACAGTTTGGTTAAGCTGCCGACGGTGTGCAGTGCCAGCGCAATAAAGCCGGGCATGGCTCCAATCCCAAAAGCCATGACAAACATGACCGCCCAACCCAGCTCCGGCATGGTGCGTAAAAACGCCACCAGCGCGCGAATAGCCACACGCAGTAACATCGAGCTTTGCGTATTCGCGGCGGCACAGAATGCCAGCATCGTGGCAACCGCCACCGCAACGATCGTGGAAGCCAGCGCCATTTGCAGCGTTTCCCAGATCAGCGGCAGCTGTATCGGCAGCCGATATCCCCAATAAGCCAGAGAGCCTTCGGTATGAGCGTTCGCCAGAAGCTGCTGCCAGTGCAGCACAGGTAGCGTATCGTGCAAGTAGCTGAAAAAACTCGGCAGAGAAGACCAGATGGTTGCGGGGCTGAATTCAGCGACCTTGCCCGCCCCCAGAAACAGGCAGGCCAGCAGCAAAGACCACAGTAGCGCCTCGCGCTTCTGTCGCCCTTTAATCTGTTGATAATATTGTTCAAAGTCATTCTTCAAAACAGTGTCCTGTTTATCGGGCGATATGTCATGCCCTGGCTTTGATGAGCGGACCGAAATGTTGCCGCCCGTTCGATGTCACGTCCGAACGGGCGTTTAGGGAACGGCGAAGCGCCTGTGCTCGATCAGCGATTGCCCTGCGTCAGTTCGCGCTTCATGTCGATGATGTGCTGGTAATCATTCAGGCTTGCCGGGCCGATATGCTGAGTCCCGCCCATCGCCTTGGTAAAGCATTCATGCTGATCTTTATCCAGCTTCATCACCGCAGTAATGACCTTCTGTTTGAAATCCGCAGGCAGCTTGTTGCTGACCAGAATCGGGCCGTTCGGGATCAGCGGGGATTGCCAGATAATCCGGATCTGCTGCATCAGGTTCGGATGATCCATACGAATCAGGCGGGTAAAAGCGCCGGCGGTGTAGCCAGTGTTGTAATCGCCCACCATTGATGTCCAGGCGACGGCACCGTCAAATTGGCCGTTCAATACGCCCAGAATGTCTTGCTCATGGCCGCCAGAAAACGTCACGCTGGAAAAGAAATTGTTGTATTTGTTGTCGTTATTCCCGCCAAATTTCTGTTTGAAAATCTGATTGGGCACCAGAAAGCCCGAGGTGGAATCGGGATCGGCAAAACCAAAGGATTTCCCTTTCAGGTCTTCCAGCTTTTTGTACGGGCTGTCGGCTTTGACCACCACCACGGAGTGGTAGCCGCGTGACAGATCTTTATCGTCAACGGCGATGCCGACGATATCCACTGCGTTAGGATCTTTCAGATAGACAGAGGCGAAAGCCGACGGCGACATACTCAAAACCAGATCGACTTTTCCCCCCAGCAATCCCTGAATGACGCCGGAGTAATCCGAAGCGTTACGCAACCGGGTCTCAACCCCCAGCTCTTTATCAAGGAACTGTTTGACGCACTGGTTATCACCGATCTGCTGTGTCGCATTTTGCCCGCCCAAAATACCCAAATTCAGCTCTTTGGGCGTCCCCGCCGCCGTCGCGCTGAAGACGGTCAGTGAGCTGGTTAACATCATCGCCAAACCAAAGATCTTGCTCATTGTTATCACCTGTTCTCGTGTCAAAGGCCATCGTGTTAAACGCACACCGTCTTAAATACACATCGTGTTCAATGCATATCGCATTAATGTGCGTTCAGTTCATCGCCATACAGCGTATGAAGCAGCGGCTCATCCAATTGCGTTGGATGCCCGTCAAAAACAATGCGCCCTTGGGCGATCCCGATAACCCGCGTGCAGTACTGCTTCACCAGATCCACCGAGTGCAGATTAACCATCACGCTAATCCCCTGCTGACTCACTTCCCGTAAAACATCCATGATGCGGCGGGTATTTTTGGGATCGAGCGACGCGACGGGTTCATCGGCCAGCAAAATTCTGGGCTGCTGCATGAGAGCCCGACAGATAGCGACACGCTGCATCTGGCCGCCAGAGAGGTTTTCCGCACGTTGTAACGCCTGCGGCAGCATATTTAACCATTGCAACAACTCGATGGCGCGAGCGCGGTCCTCGTCGGAAAACACACGAAAAAGTGACTTGAGCGTGGAGGTTTGGCTAAGGCGACCCAGCAAGACATTGGTGAGGACATCCAGCCGCGGCACCAGACAGAAATCCTGAAAAATCATGCCGCAATGGGCGCGCCATTGGCGTATCTGGCGCGAGCGTAGCTTGATAATATCCTGTGGCTGCTCACCGCTGTAATTGATGATTTCACCGCCAGAGGCTGAAATCGTGCCGTTTAACAAATGAAGCAGCGTCGATTTTCCCGCCCCGGAACGGCCAATGACGGCAACGAATTCTCCCGTGTGCAGATCGAAGTTAACGTCATCTAGCACCCGGTGTTGTGGAGACCACACTTTCCCCACGCCACGAACGGACAGAACCTTTTGTGGCCGAACGGGCTGCAACTGCGTTTTGAATTCGAGGCCAGATTTCAATTGTGCCTGTGCCATCTTGATATCCACTGTGGTGAGGTAGCCCCCTCATTAAGAACAGATGGCGTGATGGTTTAATGAACGCTAAATGATTAAATAATGACCAATTGAAACGATTTGTGAGGCTATCCTTAGCCGCGCCAACATCCGCTAATAAGCAAATCAATCGATTAGTACACCTTCTGCCCTTTTGCCCACACATGACGAATATGAACATGGCCGTGAAGCGTATGAGCCAGAACCAGATCGGCACGCCCTCCTTCAGCAATCACACCGCGATCGTGTAGCCCAATCGCGCGGGCGGGATTGCGCGTCAGCAAGGTGATAGCGCGCGGCAGGTCATAAGGATTGCTCTCATCCTGTGCCAGACGAAAGGCAGCATCAAGCAGGCTGGCGGGGTAGTAATCGGAAGAGAGAATATCCAGCAAACCCTGCTGCGCCAGCTGGCTGGCGGATACGTTGCCCGAATGCGAACCGCCGCGTACCACGTTAGGTGCGCCCATCAACACCAGCAACCCTCGGTCGTGTGAGTATCTCGCCGCCGCCTCAGTGGTGGGAAATTCAGCAATCGCACAGCCCACCTGAAGGGATTCGTTAACGTGTTCTACCGTGGCATCGTCATGGCTGGCTAATGCGATCCCTTTTTTACGGCAGAGTGCCGCGATCGCCAGCCGATTGGGCTGAGACCAGCAAGCGGCCAATCCCCTCTGTTCTTCTTCAAACGCGTCCATCTGTAGGTTACTGAGATGATATTTTCCCTGAAAATATTCGCGGTATTTCTGCAACGATGTGTACTGACGCTGGCCGGGCGAGTGATCCATCAATGACACCAGCAATAGGTCGGGGGTATTCATCAGTTTTTCAAACAGCGGCACCGTGGCGTCGTACGGCAGTTCGCAGCGCAGATGCAGCCAGTGCTCGGCGCGGTTTAGCCCTTTTTCCTGTCCCTGACGGATCGCCTCAACCATTTTGTTGAGATTATCGAAACGATGACCACCATCCCGCACGTCCCCCACGGCAATCGCATCCAGCACGGTGGTGATACCATTCGCCACCATCAGCGCATCGTGGCTGCTCATAGCCGAGTAGGCTGGCCAATCCACTTTTGGCCGCGGGGTAAAAAATTTATCGAGATTATCGGTATGCAGCTCCACCAGCCCCGGCAGCAGGAATCCCCCTTCGCCATCAAAAGCCCCAGGCTGCTGGCTACATGCGCTGCTGACGTGAACAATGACGCCGTTTTGCACGTCCAGCGATCCGTAAACCACCTCATTTTCCAATACCAAACGGACATTATTGATAATCATGTTGCTGCACCCCGGGATAAGGTTGCATAGCGTGTAAATGCGTGGCGAGCCGGTTACGCGCCGCACCGTCATGGAAAATACCGACAATCGCCGCCCCGCCCTCACGGGCTTCTTCAATCAGTTGAACCACCACATTGCTATTGCCGCTGTCCAGCGACGCGGTAGGTTCATCCAGCAGGAGAATGGGGTAATCGGCGATAAACCCTCGGGCGATATTCACCCGCTGCTGTTCTCCCCCGGAGAAGGTCGATGGCGGTAGCGACCAGAGTCGTTCTGGTACGTTGAGCCGCGCGAGCAACTGTCTGGCGCGATCCTCACACTCAGCACGCTTCAGACCGCGTTCCAGCAGAGGCTGAATGACGACATCCAGCGTAGAGACGCGGGGAATCCCCCGTAAAAACTGGCTGACCCAGCCAATGGTATCGCGGCGAATGGCAAGAATTTGCCGTGACGGAGCGTTCACTAAATCGACCCAGTGCTGGTGATGCTTAACCCAGATATGGCCGCTGTTAGGCTGGTAGTTGGCATACAGCGAGCGGAGCAGCGTCGACTTGCCACTGCCGGAATGACCATCCAGCACCACGCATTCCCCTGCCTTGACCTCAAAATTGGCGTCATGCAACACGGGCAAAGCGGCACCATGCTGATTGTGTAACACGAAGACTTTATAAAGATGCTCAACGCGAAGTTGTGTGTTCATGGCGTGTTCCGATTGATTACAACCTGATTCACCCGCGCTGGCGCGGGATTCGTGAGGCTTCCATCAGCTCAGGACTGACGAAACCAGCAGTTGCGTATAAGGGTGTCTGGGGTCGTCCAGTACGCGGTCAATCAGGCCGCTTTCGACAACCCGCCCTTGTTTCATCACGATCAGGTGGTGAGCCAGCATCCTTGCGACGCCCAAATCATGCGTCACGATCACCACCGCCAGATTCAGTTCACGCACCAGCGTCCGTAAGAGATCCAGCAAGCGAGCCTGTACGGAAACATCAAGGCCGCCGGTCGGTTCGTCCATGAAGACCAACTTAGGGCGCGTCACCAGACTACGGGCAATTTGCAGACGCTGCTGCATACCGCCAGAAAAGGTGGTAGGCAGATCGTCAATACGCGCGACGGGGATCTCAACGTCCTGTAACCACCGGCTTGCCTGCTGGCGAATCTCACCGTAGTGGCGCTGCCCGGCGGCCATCAGCCTTTCACCAATATTGCCGCCGGCCGAAACCTGCGGGCGCAGGCCATCAAGCGGATACTGATGCACCACGCCCCATTCGGTGCGCAGCAGACGTCGCCTCTCACTTTCGCTCAGGCGATATAAATCGCGTCCCTGATAGTTAATCGTTCCCTGCTGTGGCGTTAAACGTGCCGAGATAGCCTGTAATAGCGTGGTTTTTCCCGAACCCGATTCGCCGACGATCCCCAACACTTCCCCGGGAAAAAGCTCGAACGAGACGTCTTCAAAGCCCTTTTCCGGCGCATAAAGGTGCGTCAGGTTATTGACCGCCAGCAGCGGCTGTTCACTGCGATTCATGGTTTTGTTTCTCCTGCTGCTGACGGCAATAATCGGTATCGGAGCAGACAAACAGACGCGATCCTTCATCATCTATCACGATTTCATCAAGGTAGCTGTCATGCGACCCGCACAGCGCACAGGGCTGATCCCAGCGTTGTACGCAGAACGGGTGATCGTCAAAATCCAGACTTTTCACGTCACAGTAAGGAGGCAAGGCGTAAATGCGTTTTTCTCTGCCCGCGCCAAACAGTTGCAGCGCGGGCATCCGGTGCATTTTGAGGTTATCAAACTTGGGTATGGGCGAAGGATCCATCACATAGCGGTCGTTCACCTTCACCGGATACGCATAGGTTGTCGCAATATGACCATAGCGAGCGATATCTTCATATAACTTCACCTGCATGATGCCGTACTCTTCCAGCGCATGCATTTTGCGCGTCTCGACCTCACGCGGCTCAATAAAGCGCAGCGGATCGGGAATAGGCACCTGATAGATTAGGATTTGATCTTCTTTCAGCGGCGTTTCAGGAATGCGGTGGCGCGTCTGAATCAGCGTGGCCTCAACGGTGCGCTCGGTGGTCACCGCCCCGCTCACGCGCTGGAAGAAACGTCGGATAGAGACGGCATTGGTCGTGTCGTCCGCGCCCTGATCGATCACTTTCAGCACATCGTTTTCACCAATCAGACTGGCGGTGAGCTGAATGCCGCCGGTTCCCCAGCCGTAGGGCATCGGCATTTCCCGTCCGCCAAACGGCACCTGATAGCCGGGAATCGCTACCGCCTTCAAAATAGCGCGCCGGATCGTGCGTTTGGTTTGCTCATCAAGATAGCCAGGGTTATAGCCGCTTAATTCATGCATCTTTGCCCTCCTGATACTCCTGACGCAGACGTTTCAATAATTCCAGCTCGGCCTGAAAATCGACGTAATGGGGTAATTTGAGGTGGGAGACAAATCCCGCCGCCTCAACGTTATCCGCGTGCGACAGCACAAACTCCTCATCCTGCGCCGGGCTAGTTACCCGTTCGTGATGCTCTGCGGTTTGCAGCGCACGATCCACCAGAGCCATCGACATGGCTTTACGCTCCGCGCGCCCAAACACCAACCCGTAGCCTCGGGTAAAGTGCGGTGCTTCCTCATCCCTGTCGGTAAACCCGTTAACCATTTCACATTCGGTCAGCAGGATTTCGCCGATTTCCAGCGGAAAACCCAGCTCCTCCGGCACAATCTCTACCGTGACAAAGCCGGTGCGGATCTCTCCGGCAAAGGGATGAGTGCGGCCATAGCCGCGCTGTGTCGAGTAGCTCAACGCCAGTAGAAAGCCTTCATCTCCCCGCACCAGCTGTTGCAAACGTGCCGAACGCGGAGCGGGATAACTCGGCGGATCGCGGGTGATATCGCACGGTTCGCTGCCGTCATCCTCTTCCCTGACGGCAAAGCCTTCGCGGGTCATCAGATCAAATATCAGCGGACATGTTGCTTCCAGCGGTATCTCTGCCATGGACGGCGCGGGGGTATCACCGTTGGCAAGCAGCGTGAAATCCAGTAAACGGTGAGTGTAATCATAGGTAGGGCCGAGAACCTGACCGCCCGGCACATCTTTGTAGACCGCGGAAATGCGTCGCTCAATCCGCATGTTTGCCGTCATTAGCGGCAGGCTGTCCGCCAGACGCGGCAGCGTCGTGCGATACGCGCGCAGCAGAAAAATAGCTTCCACTATATCGCCACTGGCCTGCTTGATTGCCAGCGCCGCCAGTTCACGATCGTAAATACCGCCTTCGGTCATCACGCGAGCGACCGCCAGCCCGAGCTGTTGTTCAACCTGCTGGCAGTCAATTTCCGGGATATCACGATCCCCACGACGCAGATCCTCCTGTAAGCGATGGGCATTCTCTATCGCTTTCTCTCCCCCTTTCACGGCAACATACATCAGCAGACCTCCACATGGGTGGTGCGCGGTAATGCCATCAGGGCATCGGCACAGGTGAACATCAGATCGATACCTTGAGGAAAGGGATCGGGACGGTGACAGAGATAGCGCAGCATGTCCGGTGGCAATTGCGGATCAACGACGCGTGACGTTTCCAGCCCCGGCCCGCTCAGGCGCAGCGGCGTACCGCCGGTCAGGCCACTGACCTCGATGATGACCGTGGTACTCTTTTCCGGTGACATGACGTCACCCGCAGAAAACCGCGACAGCGCGATGGCTGACGAGACATGAAGCAAGGCGAAGGCCGCCGACTCATCGCGGGTCAATATCGCACCGGTATGAAAACGCAGGTTGCTACGGAGGGATTCATCATCCAATGCATCATCCAGCCAGAGCGGCGTATCGCGATCGACCAGCGTCAGCATCACCGCCGTCGAAGCGGGAGAGAGTCGCCCCCAGCCTTGCTGTAACGGTAAGGTCACCGTTACGCCCGGTTCGCTTACGGCTTTGAGGATGCGCCGAAAAGCACACTGCGCGTCAGCCACTGGCTGCGCAAAGCTCGCCTGTATAGACATCAGTTATCTCCGCGAACCAACGTGAAAAAATCGACCTTGCTGCTGGCGATTTCACGCGCGCGCTGTTCACACAGTTCGGCACGCTGCACCGCCAGAGGGGTGATGAGATGCTCTTGCAACCGATCGTGGTTTTCCGGCTGTTGCAACAGCGCATCAATAACGGCACAGCGCTCGGCATGGGCTTTATCGCGACCGGCCACATAGCTGTATCCACATGTACCGTCTGCCAAACGCACCACAGCACGGGTTATCGTCATATCTCCCAAAACAAAGCGCTTGCCCGTTCCCCCCATTCTCGCCTGTAGGCGAGTCAGGCCAATTTCAGCGGCGCGCAGCAGGGCGTACTGCGGGTGTAAATTGAGCGCGTGCCAGCGCTTTTCCAGCTCGACCACCGGGCTGAATGCCAGCACCGAGAGCCAGCGTTGACGGTGTGTTAGCGTATCCATCTAGTGCTCCAGCGTCAGTTCGATCATATCGCCGCGCGTCAGGCTGACGGAGTACTCGGCGATCTCACCGCTTGCGGTTTTATTCAGCGTGCGCAAGCACAGCAGCGGTGCCTGCGCGTCGATTTCCAGCAGCCGACTCTCTTTAGCCTGAGCCAGACGCGCACTGATGCGAGTCTGTGTGCGAACCAGCACCTGATTCAGTCGCTCGGTAATAAAGTCGTGCAGCGAGCCGCTATTGAACTGCTGTAAATGCGGCCACCAGGAAAGATTGGGCAGGAAATGGTTAATGACACAGACGGGAATACCGTTCACCCGGCGCAGCGTGCGCAAGTGGATGACGTTATCGCCTTCGCCACAGCCCAGCGTGGTGGCGATCTCCTGACTGGCAGGACTCAGCATCGCAAAGAGTCGTTCGCTGGAGGGATTACTGCCTTGATCCAGCAGGTTCTGGCTAAAGTGAGCCTGCGCATGCAGCGGGTAGTCATAAGGTCGCATCAGCACCAAAATCCCCACACCGTGACGACGTTGAACCAGCCCTTTTTTCACCAAATCATCTACAGCCCGGCGTAACGTATGGCGATTAACGGCGTAGTGCGTCGCCAGCTGCTTTTCAGAGGGAAGGTAGTCGCCACATTTGTAGCGTTCGCGTAGCGCTTCTTCTAACCGGGCGGCAATCGCCTGATAGAGCGTGGTCGGATGTCTGGACAACTGCATCATAAAAAATCTCCCAGAAACAAGGGGCATTAATACGATTCGGAAGGCGAATGCTGGAATGCATAAATATTGAACAATATTGGCGGGGGAACATGTCGATATCGTTAATCAGACATGGCACAAAAATGAACTTTTTTCGATAGGCTGCTAACGATGTATGGCTATCGGCAGCGCATTATTTCACTGGACGACAGCCCTGTATCAAACGCCCCACACACGGCTTTACCCGCGCGTGGGGGATGATTTTCAAGTATCAGAATGTGAGTCCAAACTGCATGTTGGCGCTGTTTTCGCTCATTTTATCGCTCACCAGGCCCTGGTAGCCCAGCAACAGCGTCGCATTCTGCCTAATCGCCAGCGTGACGCCCGCCCGCACTAGCAGCGCATCGCGATCGTCAGTGGCAGAGTGGACGGTATAAGCATCGCCGCCTTGCACAAAACTCAGCCGCGTTTGATTACGATCCGGCGTCAGGCGTCGCTGATAGCCCGCATCGGCATAAAGCCGAACAGGCGAGAGTGAAGACCAGCGCGCCTCACCGCGTAAGCCCAGCGTTGAGTATCCCGCCCCGCTGTCCTGACGTTCCCAGCGCAGCGCGGCGGCGCTACCGTGTTCCTGACCACCCGCGAGATCGAGCCAGGCATACGAGAGGTTGCCATAAGGCTCGACGCTTAAGCTGTCATTGAACGCAAACCGATGGCTTCCTTCTGCAAATCCCTGAAAAAGGTGCGCATGATAATCTGCCTGCGCGCGGCTCGTGAGTCCGGGCACCTGAATGTCTCGCTCGCTGCCCATATCCAGATAGCTGTAGACCAGACCGGAGCGCCATGCGATGCCGCTATAGCCCGTTCCCCAATAGCTGCCAACGTGATAAGCCGTCACATCGTTACTGGCGGCACGCGCATCGGTTTTGATCTTGCTTTTCTCTGCGCCGACAACGACACCCAGCGTGCTGCTTTCACCGACGGGGCTACCGTTACCGATTAAGAAGCCATAGCCGCTGTGGTTAACGCGTGAGGATTCAGCGGTCTCATCGAACTGACCTTTGTTCGCCCACGTACTCAGCCAAAGCGACTGTGCATTTTCATCGTGCAGTGCGCTGTTGATCTCGCCTCGCACGTACCGGCTACGCTGGAGCAATGCGGCACGCGAGGCGGCATAGATCTCGCCATCGAGGTTATCAAAGGCAGCTCGTGCGGTCGCTTCACTGCGGCTGTTCGCGATAGCAGAGAAAACCGGCCCACTATTCTGGCTCTCGATCGTCTGCGCAACGGCGCGTTGATTAAGACTGGTAGCAACGTCATTAAAGGCGCGATTATTGCGTACCACGTCCAGATAAGCCTGCTTGTTGCCATAGCTCAGCGTATCTTGCAGGAAAGGCTGGGTTGAGTTGGACGTTAAACCATCAAAGCTGCCGCTCAGGGTGCCACCGACATTCAAGAGGGTAAACCGATCGCCCAATGACTGCGAAGGCGCATCCAGCACCACGGTGCCCGCCAGTGTCGCATCCCGTGTAACATTCAGGCCATCGGCGTTCCCCTGCTCATCAATCTCATAGTGATAAAGACTGCCGGGCTGAAACACCACATTGCCGACCGTTAATGTGCCAACGGATGCGCCGGGCGAAAGCGTGGAGCCATTCTCAAGCGTGACGGTGCCGGCGATGTTGCCATGCCCGCCCAGCGTCGCCGCAGATTGCACCCAGACATCCCCCGCCAGACTGCCGCTCCCCTGCGCCACTTTGCCTACCACGACGCTGCCGCCTTCGACAATGGTCGGCCCGAGATAGGTGTTATTGCCCGTCAGATAAAGCGCCCCTGCGCCTTGCTTACGCAAGCCGACATCCAACTGATACAGAGGACTACTGCTGGTCGTATTTTTCACCTGTGCGATGTCATTGCTCCAGGTGCTGGAATATCCTTGCGTATCAACCCCGTAGATCGCGTAGTTACCGTTAAACGTTCCACTACTGAGATCGCTATTGCTTAGCCTCTGGGCATTCAATGCGCCCGGCCCCTGCACCGCTTTATACGCATTAACCATCCCCTGACCAAACAGCGACTGGTAATCCTCCGTCGTAAGCACATTGATATTTTGCGCACTGGCACGGGCACGAATCGCGCTGCGCACCTGTTCATCCGTAAGATTATCGAAGAACGCATCCTCTCTGACCCGCGCCAGAAAGACGGTCATTTCCTCATCGCTAAACGTAACGGCATTGCCCGTCGCGTAAACATTGAGGTCACTACTGAGATAGTTTTGATGGTCATCGTAATTCTTGTGAATGAGCAACACCGCACGCGGGGTGTTACTCCCCGTGAGCGGCGTCGCCGTAGACAAAAGAATATCAGCGAGCTGCTTACCGTTCAGATAGGGAAACGCCTCAGATGCCAGCGCGGCAACACCCGAAACATAGGGCGTCGAAAACGACGTGCCGCTGAATTTGTCAGTGGTGTTCGCATCTCTGGTAGAAACGATATTCACGCCCGGCGCAAGTAGCGTATAAGCCGATGCCCCAAGTCCCAGGTTACTAAATGATGCAATAAACGCCGCGCTGGAAGGACGCTGAGAAGGGTCGTAAGCCACAACACTTAGCCAGTTATTGGCAATCGTATTGTCAATGCCGTAGGCATCTAATAGCGTTGGCAGCCCAGCATTAATCGATGGCGTCAGATGGCCTTCGTTCCCGGCAGCAAACACCGTTAACTGGCCCTGTTTTGCCATCTCCGTACCAATCACCATATTGTTATTGATGATACCGTCCAGCAATTCAATCTGACGATCGGCGCTAAACGTCTGCACCGTGTCGTTAAATATGCTGTATCCCCAGCTATTATTGACGATCTTGATATCTGGACGATCGAGTACGCTAAGCTGGGCGTTAACCAATGTATCCGATGAAAAAGTGGTTCCTAACGGCAGCAGCGTCGCCTGATAGGCGATGCCGTGAATGCCGCTATCGTTTTTCGCCGCACCAATGACGCCCGCAACCGCGTAGCCATGAGATGTCCCATTCCATGGCGATGAGATCCACCCCGCGCCCGAATCCACCCGTCCGGCAAATTCATCACCGCTCAGTTCGCCGGTAGCATCAATGACCGCAACGCCAACGCCTTTCCCCGAGAAACCTAGACTGTAGGCTTCTGCCGCGTTGATCGAATCCAGTGCGGCACCGTTACGCTCATACTCCGCCGTGCGAAAATTATCCGCGCCCCATAATATTACAGGACAAAACAGCAGTAACCCCATCGCAAGCACGCGGTAACGAGCACCATCACGACCACCGTTCATACCGGCATGGCGCGACGTCGCCGCGATACATATTTCATTGTTTTTACATGAATTACTTTTAAAGAAATGGTTGTTAAAAGGATTATTTTTGAAAGGAGGGATTTTCCACATCGAGAGCATTAACGACACCCTGTTCGAACATAAATGTGATTGTCACTCTATGTTACTAGTACAAATAATCATAACGCATGAAGGTAACAATCAATGAATTTCATGAGGCATTCGGTTACAGGTAAAGCGGTCAGACCGAAAAGGAAAATACGGAGAAGGGGTGAGAGGAAAAGGACGATCAAAAAACGGGCCTCAGCCCGTTTCCTTAAGCGACGCCAGTTTACTTCAGCGTCTGCAACAGACTCTTGCGCTGGTTTTCCAGCGATGTGACGCGGCTACATACATCATTGCCGAAGCGCTGGAACTCCAGCTCCTGATTGTTCCACTCGGCCTGAATCGCTTTCTGCAAACCACCGAGGTTGCCCATCATCGCCTGTAGCGGGTTGCCGCCGCTGGACATCTGTTTCACGCCCATTTCGTTCAGGCTGTCCTGCAAGACGCCGCCCATGCTTTGCTGCACAAGCTGCTTGCCATCTTGCTCAACTTGCTTAATCGCCTGATGGTGAAACGTCAGGCCATCGGTGCGGTGTTCGATAATTCGGTTCATCTGCTGCTTGAGCTGTTTATCCAGCGTAGTCAGACGATTGCGCACATTGCTGTCGCTGCCAAGCTCCTGCACGATCACGTTATCCAGCGCGACCCGCGCTTTTTCAAGATGCTGCTGCGCGCCCTGATCGATCCACGGCAGCTGCTGGCGTAAATCTGCCTGATAGGCTTTGGCCTTCTGGCGCTGTTCGGCGTTCAGAGTCAGCGGCGTACCGTTACGGACGATATCGCCCTGCGGGGAGAGTTGTAAATTGCCGCTGGCACCCACGACCTGTACGTGTTGCGGACTGATAATAATGTCGTCCTGCGGGTTCACGTTGCACTGGTAGGCTGCCTGCGCTTGCCAGGACAGCAACATCAATAAACCCAGGGTTATTTTACGCGACATATTTTCTCCTGAAGAAAACAACGGCAGTAGCGGGAGAGCGGTAATCCGCCCGTTGAGGAGGCGGATAACGCCTGAGCCAGAATCAGCTCAGGCATGCCTTGATAAGACCAAGGATTACAGCAGGTGTTCTGGCAGATCCCACCAGATATCGAACAGGTTGCTGACTTTCACGTCAGTCAGTTTCTGCTCTTCCAACCAGCGGCTAACCAGTTGGCGATGCTCTTCGGTGCAGTGACCAATTTTTTGCAGACAGATCAGACCTTCCCAGAGCAAATAACCGCTGCCTTCAAATGCCAGTCCTTGTGGTTCAATGACGTCGTCAACGAACTTATCCATCAGCTGATCGATATCTTCTACGCTAGTGCCTTCTGGAAAGCGGAAGCTGACAGAAAAACCTAATTCCTGAAACTCATCGATATGAAGCTTTTTACGTAAACGACGGCTACGAGCTTGTGCCATTTTATTTTATCCTCTCAAACATCAGATCCCACACGCCATGCCCCAAACGCTGGCCACGTGCTTCAAATTTCGTCAGCGGGCGGGACTCCGGCCGCTCAACGTACTCATTATTATTGGAAAGATTACGGTACTCGGTGACAGAGGTCATCACTTCGAGCATATGTTGCGCATAAGGTTCCCAGTCTGTTGCCATATGGAACACGCCGCCGACTTTCAGCTTACTCCGTACCAGTTGGACGAAAGGTACCTGGACGATACGGCGTTTATTATGGCGGGCTTTATGCCACGGGTCTGGGAAGAAGAGTTGAACCATGGACAGTGAGCCATCCGGGATCATATTCATCAGCACTTCGACCGCATCGTGACACATCACGCGCAGATTGCTGATTCCCGCCTCCTGTGCGGCAGCGAGACAGGCCCCCACGCCCGGCAGGTGAACTTCGATACCGAGGAAATTCTGCTCAGGGTGCTGTGCCGCCATCGTCACCAGCGAGGCGCCCATTCCAAACCCAATTTCCAGCACTACCGGCGCGTCACGACCAAATAGCACGTTAAAATCGACCAGCTCGGTCTGATATTCCACGCCCATCACCGGCCAGTAGTTATCCAGCGCCAGCTGTTGCCCGTTCGTCAAACGCCCCTGACGGCGGACAAAACTGCGGATACGACGCATCGGGCGCCCATTTTCATCAAATTCCGGTGAAATGACGTTGTTAATCATAAAGAGTGCTTACTTGCTGTCCGATTTCATTAAGGAAACGCGCATTATGCAAGGATACCGTGGTTTAGCAAGCCCACTGCCTCGGAAAGTTCCGGTTTACAGCACATTCACTCTGTGCTGGAATCGCTGTCAAACTTTTTATCTGTCGGATAGTGACCCCATTTTATGATGCAAGCGCAACAGTTCGCCCATCAGGTGCTGGACTGGTATCAACGCTATGGCCGCAAAACCCTGCCGTGGCAGCTTGAGAAAACTCCCTATAAAGTATGGCTATCCGAAGTGATGTTGCAACAAACGCAGGTCACCACGGTTATTCCCTATTTCCAACGCTTTATGGAACGCTTTCCGAACGTAAACGCACTGGCGGCAGCCCCGCTGGACGAAGTGCTCCACTTGTGGACAGGGCTGGGCTACTACGCCCGCGCGCGCAACCTGCACAAAGCGGCACAAACTATCGTGTCACGTCACGGCGGCGAATTCCCTACCACCTTTGATGAAGTCGCGGCATTGCCAGGCGTCGGACGTTCCACCGCCGGCGCGGTGCTGTCGCTCGCTCTCGGCCAGCATTACCCCATTCTCGACGGTAACGTGAAGCGCGTGCTGGCACGCTGCTACGCCGTTGACGGCTGGCCGGGCAAGAAAGAGGTCGAAAAGAAACTGTGGGCACGGAGTGAAGACGTCACGCCAGCCGAGGGCGTCAGCCAGTTTAATCAGGCGATGATGGATCTCGGTGCGATGGTCTGTACCCGCAGCCGTCCCAAGTGCGAGCTGTGCCCGCTGAACACCGGCTGCATTGCCTACGCCAACCATAGCTGGGCGCAATACCCCGGCAAGAAACCGAAGCAGACGCTGCCGGAGAAAACCGGCTGGTTCCTGCTGATGCAACAGGGTTCTCAGGTCTGGCTGCAACAGCGCCCTGCCGTCGGCCTGTGGGGCGGGCTATTTTGCTTCCCACAGTTCAGCGAACGTCGGGAATTGGAACTCTGGCTGCAACAACGCGGTCTGAATCCTGATGGATTGCAACAGCTTGTCGCGTTCCGCCATACCTTTAGCCATTTTCATCTGGATATCGTTCCGCTCTGGCTGGGCGTATCGCAGACCGACCGCTCACAAAACCGGTCCTGCATGGATGACGATGCAGGTCTCTGGTATAACTTAGCGCAGCCGCCGTCTGTCGGACTGGCCGCCCCGGTAGAACGCTTGCTGAGGGAGTTGGCTCACCCGCAGTCAACACATTTGAAAGCCTGCGAAATTGATGAGGAAGAAGCATGAGCAGAACGATTTTTTGTACTTTTTTACAACGCGACGCCGAAGGGCAGGATTTCCAGCTCTACCCCGGCGATCTGGGCAAGCGCATCTATAACGAAATTTCCAAAGAAGCCTGGGCGCAGTGGCAAACCAAACAAACCATGCTGATCAACGAGAAAAAACTCAGCATGATGAATGTTGACGACCGTAAGCTGCTGGAACAGGAAATGATCAAATTCCTGTTTGAAGGGAAGGACGTACACATCGAAGGCTATACGCCTCCGAGCCACTGAGATTGCGGGCTTTCGGGCCCGCTTACGTCCCCATTCCGACACGGCTTGTTATATGAAGAAAATGTTAGCTCTGCTGGTGATTGCACCACTGCTGGTTTCCTGTTCAGGAAACAAAGGGAATGCCAACGACGAAGAGTTTCTCAAGGATACCAACGCCTTCGATATTTTGATGGGCCAGTTCGCCAACAACATCGAAAATATCTGGGGGATGAATGAAGTACTGATCGCCGGCCCGAAAGACTACGTCAAATACACCGATCAATATAAGACGCGTAGCCACATCAACTTTGATGCCGGTTCAATCACGATCGAAACCATTTCGGCCACCAATTCCGTTGCCAGCCTGCGCCAGGCGATTATCACGACCCTGCTGATGGGCGATGACGCCAGTAACACCGATCTGTATTCCGACGCTAACGATATTCAAATCAGCCGCGAACCGCTGCTGTACGGACAGGTGCTGGACAACACTGGACAGCCGATCCGCTGGGAAGGCCGTGCCGCCAGCTTTGCAGATTACCTGCTCCAGAACCGTCTGCAAAAACGCACCTCCGGCATGCACGTTATCTGGTCGGTCACGATGCAGCTCGTCCCTAACCATCTGGATAAACGTGCGCACAAATACCTGCCGCTGGTGCGTAAAGCCTCCGAGCGTTACGGTATTGAAGAGTCGCTGATTCTGGCGATTATGCAGACAGAATCGAGCTTCAACCCTTATGCCGTCAGCCGTTCCGATGCGCTGGGTCTAATGCAGGTGGTGCAACACAGCGCAGGACGCGACGTTTTCAAGATGAAAGGGAAATGGGGACAACCGAGCCGTAGTTACCTGTTCGATCCAGAACAAAACATCGACGCGGGTACCGCCTATCTGTCGATTCTTAAGAATAGCTATCTGGCCGGCATTGAGAACCCGACGTCGAAACGCTACGCCGTCATCACCGCGTATAACGGTGGCGCAGGCAGCGTATTGCGCGTCTTCTCCAGCGATCGCGATCGCGCCGTGGGCATTATCAACAACATGTCACCGAGCGATGTCTACCAAACGCTGACGACGAAGCACCCGTCTGGTGAATCACGTCGCTATCTGTACAAAGTGAACACGGCACAGAAAAATTACCGCCGCTAATTCACGCGCACCACAGAACGCCGCGCTACCGAGTTTACTCCGGCAGCGCGGTTTCATCAGACCAGATATCTACAGTAACGTTGTTGATAAACACAATGACCGCGATTCCTTTACCGTTTATTACCGCACTTCTGCTGGTTATTTTGTTTTTTCGCATCCAGTTTCTGGCTATTCACAACCATTCCCATAACAAGAACACCAAAAAACGCAGTGCAACGGCAGAAGCGGTACTCATCGGCGTAAGCTGTCTTGCCCTGACGCTGGTGGCGTTACGCTGGGGCAGTCATGTTGCCTTACCCGTGTTTATTCAACCCGCGATTGCCGCATTGATTCCGCCGCTGCTATGGCTGTGCCTTTTCCCCCACGGCAACAAGGCATCTGAGGACGTAACCCGCAGACATCGACGCGATCTCTGGCATCTGTTACCGCCTTTACTCATCCTTGGCGCAGGCGCCATCCAGAACAGAATAACCGTTCCGCTTATCGATCTGATGCTGGTGAGTATTTACTTCGGTTATGGGGCAGCACTGATTTACCGCGCTCGCCGTCTGCAAACGTCATTACCTAGATGGAAAAGCGCGCCGTTTATCGCCGGGCTGTATGTGCTTATCTCCGGCGCTATCGACACCGTCATTGCTCTGGATATCGCGTTCTACAGCGGCAATAGCGCGACAACCATCATCACCGCATTCCACATCATTATGCTGGTGATATTGACCCTGCTGATCGTCACATACCGCACGTCTGCGCAGGCAGGGCTTGTCGTTCCACCTGACCAGAAGCCTGAAGCCGTACCCGCCACCGAAGACGAACACCAGCTCGCGAAAGCGTTAGATGATTTCATCCGCACTCACGCGCTGTACACCGATCCGGGCATGACGCTTCAGCGCCTGAGCAGGCGTATGGGCATACCGCTCCGACGCCTGTCCGAAACCATCAACCGCGTTCACGGTCGTAATTTCTCGCAGGTGATGAACGAATATCGCATCGAGGAGGCTAAGCGCCTCCTCAGCCAAACAGATGATCGAATCACAGATATCATGCTGGCCAGCGGGTTTCAGACTAAATCAAACTTCAACCGCGAATTTCTGCGGCTAACGGGGGTAAGTCCGAGCGTCTGGCGTAGTCAGTACCCACTTCAGGAACAGACTACGGCTTCCGCCACGCCGCCTGAAGAAAATCGCTGACATCCTTCCCAACTTCCTGATGGATCTGCTCACGGGAACGCTCACCGCCGTCGAGACAAATCATGCCGTCGCCCGGGTTCTCGGCGTTGATGATTTCAACGGCGCCCGGTTTACAAAGCTGCATAAAACTAAAATGCGTTGCGTCGGCAATTTCTTTATACGCTGAATGCGCTGGTGACAGCTTCTGCGCCAGATCGTGGGATTCCAGCCTGGCGGGTAATTCCTCATTGGGATACCCCGCCGCCATAATCAGGACAGGAATGTTTATCGCCGCCAGACTCTCTGCGGTAAACCCTCGCGCCAGCCCCATATCCAGCGAAATCACGGCGCTAATACGTGGATCTGCGAGTGATTTATCAAGCTGCGCAGGCGATGCGGCATTTTTTGCAACCTGCATCTTTTCATACACCTTGCAGGACGCCAGCCCAGCGTGCGTCAGGCAATCCTTCTCAAATTGCTCCGTACTAAAGCGCCCACCAGCCATCTCAAGTACCGTCCATCCTCCCAATGAGTGACCCACGGCGGCAATACGCTTCGCATCAACCTGCCCCGTTTTTTCTGGCGTGGCGAGTAATGCCGTAATCACGCGACTGAGGTCATGAGGCCGTTGCCACAATGCCTGAGCCTTCTCAACTCGCATATCTTTAAAGGTGGTTCCGGGGTGGTTGGGCGCGGCGAGAATATAGCCTTGTTTAACCAACGCCTGTGCCAGCCAAAATTGATTAAACCAACTCCCGCCGTAGCCGTGTGAAACGACAATCAAGGGATGCTCACCGGACTCAGGCACGGCATTTTTACTCACGGCGATGCCGGGAAAAACAATATTTTCACCAATGGTTGTCGTCTCCGATGGTGATGAAGCCGGATAAAATACGGCGACGTCCAACGGCCTGTTAGTGGCCTCATCCGCTAACGTTATTTGTTGAAACCCAATGCCCGTGTTTGCCATCACAGCAAAGCTGAGTAGTAAGTTCGTAAGTAGTCCTATCGTGATACGCCATGTCATACCTATTTCTCCGAAGTTTCTGCACTGTGAAAAATAGCATTTATAACAATGACTTTCTTGCCGATGCGACCTAAAACGCCATTTAGTACCTCTGTTTAATACACAAAAAACTACGGCCAGCATGTGCTGGCCGCATTCCCTGATATTGGCGCAAAATTTACCCGCCTTCTTTCCTGCTTTAGGAAGTCCGTTGGGTATAGAACCAAAAAAGTCTGTTAACGCTTAATTTTTTTGAATTGCTGTGTAGTAGCCGTTAACGCGGTTTCTGTCGGCAGCCGCTCCATAGAGCTGGCACCGTAAAAACCATCGCACTGCGGGCAGTGATCCATAATGAACTGTGCGTCCTGCGGTGTTGAAATCGGTCCGCCGTGGCACAGCACAATCACATCCTTACGGATGGATTTCGCTTCATCCGCCCAGTGATTAATCAACGGCACGCAATCCGCCAGATTAAGTGCGGTTTCCGCCCCAATGTTGCCGCCGGTGGTTAACCCCATGTGCGGCACAATAATATCCGCCCCCGCTTTCGTCATCGCGACGGCATCTGCCGCACTGAACACGTAAGGCGTGGTCAGCATGTCTTTTTCATGCGCCAGACGAATCATGTCCACTTCCAGCGCATATCCCATGCCGGTTTCTTCCAGATTGGCGCGGAAATTACCGTCAATCAGACCAACGGTTGGGAAGTTCTGCACGCCAGAAAAACCCAGCGCTTTCAGGTCATCCAGAAACTTATCAAACTGACAGAAAGGATCGGTTCCATTTACGCCCGCCAGCACTGGCGTGTGCTTCACAACGGGCAGCACCTCTTTCGCCATATCCACAACAATCTCATTCGCATTGCCGTAAGCCAACAGGCCAGCCAGCGAACCTCGTCCCGCCATGCGATAGCGCCCGGAGTTGTAGATCACGATCAGATCGATACCGCCCGCTTCTTCACATTTCGCGGAAAGGCCTGTTCCTGCACCACCGCCGATAATCGGTTCGCGGCGCGCGATCATTTCGCGGAATTTTGCCAGCAGTTCCTGACGATTCATGCCTGACTTCATACTTTTTCCCTTCTTATTTCACTAATTCCCGAAACGCATCAACAGCGGCATGGGCAAATAAAGGATCGTTAATATGGAAAGGCAGACGAATAATCTGTCGTCTTGCCGTTTGCTGCACGACGCTCTCCAGCGTGCTGATAAACGCGTCGCGTGCTTCCGGGTGCCAGAATGCCTGATCCGGTGCATCCAGCGCGGAGAAGCCACCTTCCGGAATCAGGAAGCGCACCTCGCCTTCACAGCGGTTCAGCTTCTCCCCAATCCAGCGCGCCATCGCGATATTTTCATCTATCGTCGTCCGCATCAGGGTGACCTGCGCGTTGTGGTTGTAGAACAGGCGATGCGCGTATTTCTCCGGCACGCTGGCGGGAGAACCAAAATTCACCATATCCAGCGCGCCGCAGGACGCCACGTAAGGCACCTGCGTCTTGGCTATCGCATCAAACCGTTCCGGTCCGCAGGCCAGCACGCCATCAAACAGTAAATCGCACACCTCAGTCGTGGTGAGATCGAGCACACCAGTGAGCAAATGGCTGTCCACCAGCTTTTCCATCGCTTTCCCACCGCTGCCCGTCGCGTGAAAGACCAGACAGTCAAACTCCGCTTCCAGCAATGCACTGGCTTCCTGAATGCACGGCGTCGTGACACCAAACATGGTCAGGCCAATCGCGGGCTTATCGTCATGATGTTCCTGAATATGAAACTTCACGGCGCCGGCGATCTGGTGCGCGGCGTTGCCGAGAACCTGACGAGAAATGCGGTTCAGGCCCGCCACATCGGTAACGGAATACATCATGCTGATATCGCTGGCACCGATGTAACCAGAGATATCGCCGGAAGCCATCGTCGAGACCATCAGCTTCGGCATACCAATCGGTAACGCCTGCATCGCGGGCGTAATCAGCGCGGTTCCGCCGGAGCCGCCGAGACCCAGCACCCCGGCAATATCATCGCGGGACAGCATGAAGTGCTCAAACGCAACGGCCATGGCGCTAATTGCCTGCCCTCTGTCATGGCAAAACACCGCCGATGCGCCCTGCGGATGGTAAGAGGCCACCGTTGCGGCGCTGATATCTGTCGCCTCTGACACCCGTGTATCTGCTGACGGCGGTGTCGTTGACAGATCGACCGTGACGGTTTTTAAGCCCGTAGCGGCAATCAGATCGCGGACGTAAATCTGTTCTTTTCCTTTAGTATCAGCGGTACTTGCAATATAAACGCTGCCAACTTCACTTCCCACTTGGTATCCCTCCCACCGTTAGAAAAAAAATTAACAGATTGATATAAATGATAATTACAAGAAACAAAAAACAGATAAGATTAATTTGTCGCCATATTGAGACTTGAGTATCAGAAAGACAAACCATTAAATACCCAAATGAGACAAAAGTCTCAAAATGTTATGTATGGCATTACATTAACAGTAAGAAAGCTTGACGTGGCACAAGAATCACTCAATTTGCTATAGTTCAGGCGACAACGCCGTGCTGCCCGATAGCGTCCGGCCCGAAAATTCAATGAGGTCTATGTGATTGAACGGGATGAAAAACTGACATCAACACGGGCGAAAACCCGTCGTTTACTAATTGATACTGCCATGAATATGTTCGATCAAGGCATATTCCCTTCCATTACGGATGTTGCCGCTGCGGCTCAGCTTTCACGCGCGACAGCCTACCGCTATTTTCCGACGCAAAGTGCGTTAGTCTCCGCCGTTGTCGGTGAAAGCCTCGGTCCGATTCTGGCGTGGCACCCGACACAGCCGGATGCCAGCGAACGCGTTGCCGAACTGCTGCGCTTTGCTTACCCAAGGATGCTGGAACATGAAGGTGCGCTGCGTGCCGCACTGCATCTGTCACTGCAACAATGGGCCGATCGCCGCTCTAATCGCCTGCATACAGATACGCTGACGCGCGGCAATCGTAAACGCCTGCTCAAGATTGCTACTGAACCGCTGGAAGGGAAAATCACGCCGGAAGCACAACAGCGGGTGATTTATGCCTTATCGCTTATTTATGGTTCGGAGGTTTTCCTGGTGCTGAAAGATATCTGGCATCTGGAAGAAGATGGCATTCAGGATGTCACGCAGTGGGTCGCCAAAGCCATTTTACGGCAGGCGGAAGAAGACGCCGCACAGGCAGCTTCACAGAAAACCTAACGAACACATTTATGCTGCGTCCCGCCCTGTCACCGGATACGCAGCAACGGAAGAACACACGTTGCCAAGGGAACACATGATGCTGAAAGGTAAACGCGCGATTGTCACCGGCGGTGGCCGCGATTTTGGACAAGCGGTATCCGTCTGGCTGGCTCGCGAAGGGGTGAAGGTCGATCTTTGCGCCCGCAAACTGGCTGATGCGCAGGCCAGCGCCGACATCATTCATCAGGAAGGCGGCACGGCACGCGCGTATCAGTGCGATATTGCCAACCCTGATTCGGTCAGAGATTTTTCCGCACAGCTGCTGGAAGACAGCACGCCCGTCGATATTCTGGTACTCAGCGCCGCCCAATGGCTGGAAGGCGCATTGGGGGAAGAAGACACCGATACGGATATCGTCAGCACTATCAACTCCGGCCTGACCGGTTCTATCCTGCTCACCAAAGCGCTATTGCCAAGCTTACGCCGTTCACAGGGTGCCGACATTCTGGCGATGGTTTCCGTCTGCGGCATCCCGCAGTTCCACGACTCTATCGCCCACCCCGCCTTCTTCGCCGCCAAGCACGGTATGAGCGGTTTTAGCCAGAATCTTGCGCATCATGTCGCACAGGAAAATATCCGCGTGACGGGATTTTATCCACCAGATTTTGAGGTCACCGGCTTTGATGACAATCCCGCTAGCGGGGAAAAAATGGGCGAGCATCTGCTGAACGCCCGCTCGATATGGGAAACCATGCGTTTCGTGCTCATCCAGCCGCGCAGTTGCCATATCAACGCTATCCATTTTCAGGGGCCGACGCGCGCAGATGTAGGCGCGTAAACTGTCGCTTTTTTGCTTTTCCCGTCCTGGATTTGATCGCCTAACCGGGGCGGTAATATTTCCCGTCTGATACCCCGCACCCCACACCATCACGCTCTGACACACTTTCCTTCTCTCCATTTTTTGCCACAGCACACAGGAAAAGGTAGCATCGCTGCCGTTGTTTTCTGCCATGCGGCGGACAGGAATGTCCGACATAAAACAAATGTCACAGGCGAAAACATAACCAATTGAATTCGAAATAATAATAGCGAACGCATCGCCAAGAGATGCGTGATAGACAGGAAAGCACGGACACCAATGACACAACATTCCTCCCCTCATGGCGAGCGTCAGGCCGCCGAGCAACGTCTCCACGAAAAGGGTTATCACCAAAGTCTCGGCAATCGCCATGTGCAGATGATCGCCATTGGCGGCTCCATCGGCACCGGGCTGTTCCTTGGCGCAGGTGCGCGTCTGCAAATGGCAGGGCCAGCGCTGGCGCTGGTCTATCTGGTTTGTGGCATTTTCTCCTTTTTCATCCTGCGCGCGCTGGGTGAACTGATCGTGCATCGCCCCACCAGCGGCAGCTTCGTGTCGTACTCGCGTGAGTTTCTGGGGGAAAAGGCCTCCTACGTGGCAGGCTGGATGTACTTCCTCAATTGGGCGATGACCGGGATCGTCGACATCACCGCCGTCGCGCTCTACATGCACTATTGGGGCACGTTTGCCGATGTCCCGCAGTGGCTGTTCGCGCTGGGTGCACTGTCCATCGTCACGTTGATGAACCTGATTGGTGTGAAGTGGTTTGCCGAAATGGAGTTCTGGTTTGCACTGATTAAGGTCGCAGCCATCGCCATTTTTCTGGTGGTCGGCACGGTTTATCTCGGTACCGGCAGCCCGTTGGATGGCAACACGCCCGGCCTGCACCTGATTACCGATAACGGCGGCCTGTTCCCGCACGGCATTCTGCCCGCTCTGGTGCTGGTTCAAGGAGTAATATTTGCCTTTGCCGGTATCGAGATCATCGGCACCACCGCAGGCGAATGTAAAAATCCAGAGCAGGTGCTGCCGAAAGCGGTCAATAGCGTCATCTGGCGTATCGGTCTGTTCTACGTCGGATCCGTCGCGCTGTTGGTTTGCCTGCTACCGTGGAACGCGTATCAGGCAGGACAAAGCCCGTTCGTGACCTTCTTCAGCAAGCTGGGCGTTCCCTATATCGGCACGATCATGAATATCGTGGTGCTGTCCGCCGCGCTGTCCAGCCTGAATTCCGGTTTGTACTCGACGGGACGCATCTTGCGCTCGCTGTCGCTGGGTGGTTCGGCTCCCGCTTTCCTGTCGAAAATGAGCAACCAGTCCGTTCCCTATACCGGTATTTTAGTCACGGTCGGCATCCACATTATCGGCGTGGTGCTGAACTACGTGGTGCCGTCGCAGGTATTCGAGATTGTCCTGAATATCGCCTCGCTCGGTATTATCTGCTCCTGGGCATTCATCATTCTGTGTCAGATGCAGCTGCGCAAAGCGATTCGTCAGGGGAAAGCCAAGCCGGTGGCGTTCAAAATGCCCGGTGCGCCTGTGACATCATGGCTGACGCTGGCTTTTCTGGTGAGTGTGCTGGGATTGATGGCGTTTGATTACCCGAACGGTACCTGGACGGTTGCGACAATTCCGGTACTGGCGATCATGCTGATTATCGGCTGGCGCGCGCTGAAAAAGCAGCGTGAAGCCGTGAAGCTCGCCGACCCGCAGGAATCCAGCCTGCGTTAAGACAGAAAAAACTCAGGCTCGTTTCCGAGCCTGAGTGTCTTAGCTTACCGCTATCCGTAATTACTGTTCTACCACGTAACCGTACAGGCGCTTGCTGCCATCTTCTTCTGCGACGCTGTAAACGCCCTGCAATTCCGGCGAGAAGCCCGGCAGCAGGTTAATGCCCGCTTCCAGCGCCAGAAAATAGCGCTGTACCGCCCCGCCCCAGGTTTCCCCCGGCACGACACACAGTACGCCCGGCGGATACGGCAATGCGCCTTCCGCTGCGATACGCCCTTCTGCTTCGTCGATAGGAATCAGCTCGATATTCCCGCGCACAAATTCCCTGTTGGCATCCTGTGGCAACATCACCACGGATGGAAACTCGGTTTTGCGGAACATCGCTTTTTGCAGATCTTTCACGTTGTGCTGAGCGTAAAAATCATGCATTTCCTGACACAGCCGACGCAGCCGGTAACCGCGATAGCGCTCTTTGTATTTTTGATACAGGCTAGGCAGCACTTCACTCAGCGGTGCATCGCGGGCGATCAGCGTCTCGAAATGCAC
Source organism: Pectobacterium sp. CHL-2024 (assembly GCF_044751765.1). Lineage (NCBI taxonomy): Bacteria > Pseudomonadati > Pseudomonadota > Gammaproteobacteria > Enterobacterales > Pectobacteriaceae > Pectobacterium > Pectobacterium sp. CHL-2024. The sequence continues at coordinate 188,739 of NZ_JBIXKO010000006.1, forward strand.
CAGCGCATTCACCAGTTCCTGCATTTTTGCAGCGTCTTCCGCTGGCGTTAGCAGGAACAGGATCGAGTTCATGTCGCATTTTTCAGGGATGATGCCGTGCTCGCGCAGGTAGTTGGCCAGAATCGTCGCCGGAATACCAAATTCGGTATAATCGCCGCTGATCGCATCAATACCCGGCGTTGTCAGCAGTAACTTGCAAGGATCGATAAAATACTGATCCTCCGCGTATCCTTCGAACGCATGCCATTTCTCGCCCGGCTCAAAATTGAAGAAGCGCACGTCCTGCGCGATGGTCTCCGTATCGTGATCCTGCCAAAGCGCCCCGCCCACCGTCACAGGCACGAACGGTTTGATGAGCGAACAACGCGTCAGCAGCTGCTTACGCGCCTCAATGCCCAGCTTCACGCAGTCCATCCACATACGACGCCCGCTTGCCCCTTCGTGCATTTTGGCATTGACGTCTAGCGCGGCGAACAGCGGGTAAAACGGGCTGGTCGAGGCGTGCAGCATAAAGGCGTTATTCAGCTGCTTATGGTTGCAGAAACGGCGCTGACCTTTGATGTGCGTATCTTTTTTGTGGATCTGCGAGGTCTGGGAGAAGCCGGCCTGCTGCTTATGTACCGACTGCGTCACGAAAATGCCCGGATCGTTCTCATTCAGATCCAGCAACAGCGGCGAACACTGCTCCATCATCGGGATAAACTGCTCATAGCCGACCCAGGCGGAGTCAAACAGAATGTAGTCGCACAGGTGCCCGATGCTATCGACGACCTGACGCGCGTTATAAATCGTGCCGTCATAGGTGCCAAGCTGAATGACGGCCAGACGGAACGGGCGCGGCTCGTTGGCGCGTTCCGGCGCGACTTCCGCGATCAGCTTGCGCAGATAGGCTTCATCAAAACAGTGCGCATCCACGCCGCCGATAAAGCCGAACGGGTTACGCACGGTTTCCAGATAAACTGGCGTCGCACCCGCCTGAATCAGCGCGCCGTGATGGTTGGATTTATGGTTGTTGCGGTCAAACAGCACCAGATCGCCGCGCGCCAGCAGCGCGTTCGTCACCACTTTGTTCGCCGAGGAGGTACCGTTCAACACGAAATAGGTTTTATCGGCATTAAACACGCGCGCAGCGTGCTTCTGCGCCTTCTTCGCCGCCCCTTCGTGGATCAGCAAATCGCCCAGTTTGACGTCCGCGTTACAGATGTCCGAACGAAACACGTTCTCACCGTAAAACTCAAAAAACTGACGCCCCGCCGGGTGCTTGCGGAAGAACTGACCGCCCTGATGCCCTGGGCAGGCAAACGTCGTGTTTTTCATGTTGACGTATTTGGTCAACGTATCGAAAAACGGTGGCAACAGCGTATCCTGATAGGCTTTCGCCGCTCGCTCCAGCACGTTGGCGTGCTCGCCGTCGTCATCAAGAACCAGCCATTCGCTGCCCGCAGGCAGAACATCCAGCTCTTTATCTTCATCAGGCTCTTCGACAAACGCCGGAATACTAAAACCGGTGTGCTGCAATATCGACAGAATACCGCTACGGGCTTCCTCAATAGAAACCACGACCGCCGCCACATCCGTGAAATCGGTCTGACTCAACGCGACAATCTCGCGCGTTGTGATTAAACGGGTGGCAACCGCTGCATTCGCCGCAATTTTTAACTGTTTCATGTAACCAAACCCAAACGGTTAAAGGTAAGTGTACGTGCCTGGAAGACACCGTTCAGGGATAACAATCCCGACCAATCACAATGCCAATCAATAACGACAAGCGTATGATCCCTACAGGTAAACTGTAGGCTAAGAATGGAAAAACTGGAGCCAGCACCATCCGATAGACATCAGTAAAAGCAGAGGCGTACTCTATTTTTACTCATGCCTAACAGCGAGCGAACGAACGCCTCACCGCATGGTGAAGGAGGATAATCGACGGGGAGAAAAGTAAACCGTGCAGCGGTGAGAAGAAGAAACGCGCAGCGACGTCATCAACGAACTGGCGCGAGCATGCGACACCATGAGCAATGAATCTGACATATCGGCGATCCTCTTTAGCTAACGCTAACTACGCTTAAAGGGGCGTTCAGGTGAACGAGACGTTAAAAACCGCGCAATAGTGGCATTATTCTTCATCAAATTCAACAATCCAGCCCGCACTCAACACGGTAAAAGTGCAACGAAACATGCCGCGCGAATCAGAAATAAACATTACCACGCTAAGCGTGCTGAAAGGATCGCCAGAAACTGGCGAGTAAATAATACAATTGCCTGAAAATAGCGCAGGCGCTCCGCTTTGTGACAGAAACCCATTGACGCCACGTGGCCAATACGGTTTAATGCGCCCCGTTGCCCGGATAGCTCAGTCGGTAGAGCAGAGGATTGAAAATCCTCGTGTCCTTGGTTCGATTCCGAGTCCGGGCACCACTAATTTAAAGAAACCAGCCTAACGGCTGGTTTTTTGCTTTTGGGGATTGGGTTCTGAACTGGGTCTCGTTCTCTACGAGCGCTATCTATCCCGCCTCCCCTTCCCCATGATTCGAGCCCATACTCTGATAGCGTGACGGCCAGATCTCCTCCGGCTGCTTTCCCAATGCGCAGGCAATTAATCTCTCACCTTTAGGCCAATGCCTTGTTAAGAAATTATCTATGGGGTTGAATCGATGGCTTCTGTTTACTCTGATGAATATCAAATCGTTATCAAGGCATTACGTGAAGCACGCATTGCCAAAGGGATCACGCAGGTAAACCTGGCGCTAGCGCTGGATCGCCCTCAATCGTTTATCGCCAAGGTTGAGAACGGGGAAAGAAGGTTAGACATTGTAGAATTCATCCATATCGCCCGTTTACTTTCTCTAGAACCCGCCAGCATTATTGCTAAGATCCCTGCAAAATATAAAGCGCTTGGTTAAAGAGGAACACGGCAATGAAACGCCGGATTAGCATTGCCGTGGGCAAAGACGATTATCAGGTTCTGAGTACTGCCGGAGTCAACATTTCTGGTCTGGTGAATAACGTCATAGGCAAAGAAGTCCGCCGCATCAAAACTGAAGTGTGGAAGAAGGAAAACCGCGAAGGAATGGGAGAAGTCGCCCAATTGATCGCACAAAATGGTTCCTTTGCGGATGAAAATAGGAACTGGTGATCGTGTAATTCGTTGCTTCTCAATATAAATGATCCAGCTATTACAAAGCGTTTGTCGATGTACAAAACGATATTTTCGAGACACCAAAGCGGCGTATAGTCATTCCGCTTATAGATGCACATCACCTGTCTGAGAAAGTGAATAAAACGTTGTTTCCTCTGATTCGCATCGACGGCGAAGATTATCAGTTGATGACCACTGAACTATCGAGCGTTCCCGTTGAGGTCATTGGTGAGGTTATCGCGGATCTTGGTGAGTATGCTGATGAGATTAAGGATGTGATTAATCTTATATTTTGGGGGATTTGAGATGCATCAATAGCATTTGAATCGAATCTTATGTGTAACGGTTCTGCGAAATGGACTTTCAGGCTATACATTAAAAATGTGAATAGTGCACACACGTTCACTTAGTCGCACACTGGAAAGATAAAATACCCTTTTGGTAAGAAAATGGTTTATTTAACTAATTTTTATTAAATAGCTCATGAAAAAACAAATCAAACAGTAAATTATAAATACATCAATTTATTTTTGTGATTTATAATTAATAAAATATTAAATTATTTATTAAAAACGATCTCTAGCAATTTAATTTTATTTAATATATAATTAGATTTTTAACAAAAAACAACTCATTCGAGAAATAATATTATGATGGATAACTCTAAATTGATTGAGTTAGTTTCTAGGAAATTATTTAATTGGATAGGCTATCCAATCTTTAAAGAACTATTCTTAGATAATAGCACAAGCCCTGTATATATATCCGGAGGAGCACTTCGGAATTCAATAATGAAAACCGATAATGAGATTAAAGACTATGATTTCTTTATTGACACTGAAGATTATTATGAAAAAATAAGAACACTTAAAAAATATGGTAAGGTTTTAGAAACCCCGTATGGAGCTCCTCGATGGTATCCTGAAAATTGTAGTATTTATGCCGATATAATGCCAATAAATTCATTTACCCCAGGTTTGTGGAAATGTTTAGACATTACAGATGTTCTCAATCAGTTTGATTTTACAATGAACGCGATTGCATTAGAATTGAGAACACTAAAACTATTTGATCCAGTTAATGGAATAAGAGACGCCTCGGAAAAAAAGCTTAAGATGGTTAGATTTGATTATCCCACAGGTCCTTTCCTTTATGGTCAGAAAATAGATAGGAATGCTGTATTATGGATACGAGCAATACATTACGCAAGTGTATACAATCTAGAAATTGAACCAATCACATTTTCATGGATGAAAAAAAATAGGGAATTTAAAGATAGCATACATCTTTTTTCGGAAGTTTTTTTCAAACCAGAACAAGATTTTTTGCTAAAAGGGCTAATCTGATCATGGAAAAGAAAATATTAAATAAACTTCCTCCATTTCCATGCCGTATTATTCCTGAAATAATACGGCATGCTACTGGCAAGGAAGTTATTACCTTCGAACCAATACCAATAGGCGTAATGACATATAAAACATTATGTAAAACAAAAGATAATTTTAAATATATTTTAAGAGTGTATCCTCATGGTAGAGAAGACGTGTTAGAAAAGGAATTACAGATAATAGCACGCTGTAGAGAATTAGGGTTATCAGTTCCTAATATTATAGCAACCTCTTTGAATGGTCCAGATATAGGGTTGAGGTATTTTGTTTACCCGAGAATAGAAGGAATGATGCTTTCATCATATCTTAAAACTAAAAACCCTCAAATTGATTACATAGGGAATCAGCTAATAGCCATATTTGACAAACTATCATCATTACAAATAAAAAATTCAGGGGAGTTGATAAATGGCTACAGTGCGAATTATTCATATTGGAGTGAATTTTTAGCAGACTCAATAGAAAATGGCCGAAATGCTTTTTATAATAGTAATTGCATCCCTAAAGAAAAAGTAAGACAAGTGGAAGATATGGTTATATCCTGTCTAAAAACCCCCATTACATCTGATAATTATTTTATATGGGGAGATACAGGCATTGACAATATACTAGTTGAAAAAAACGGAAAAATATCTGGACTAATAGATTTTGAAAGTTGCTTATCCGGCCCCAAAAATTGTACTCTTGGATATTTTTTGAATACACTAACACCTAAAATTAAAACTCATGAATCGCTAGCTAACCATTTAGTAAGTAAAAGCAATGCGTTAAATGAAGAAATTTATTCTTTTAGCCTATTGAGAGCATATAGATTAGCTAAATTCATTAATAGACCACTTCCTACAGGAATAAAAAGAGATCTTTTGATTGATATATTCCCGGGGTTAAAATGGGCATCTGATTTTTTCACTGACAAAATAGGTGTAGCATAAGAATGAGCGAATACTCAACTCAAAAAGAGAAGGCATCATTATATTTAATTTTATTATTCATAAGTATAGCTGTTGTTTATGGCACACTAAAATGCATAGAAATACTACAAAGCAAGCAAGTCGAGTTATTATCGGCACCTTTTACTCCTTCAGAAAATTTCGATTATTCAGCCATACCATCATTTATTTATTTTAATCATGATAAAAATGAATTTTTTATCAAAGGGGCATTAACAGGAGAGAACGAAGAAAAAATATTTATAATTGCCACATCTAAGTGTCAAGGAGATAAGATTCAGTGCATATCTTTTTCAATGTTTAAATCAGCATTAACATTAATCATTTCAAAATCAGATAATCTAAAAAACAAATTATCAGAGTTGATATTTTACATTGCATTATTAGGAGGGGCGTTGGGTTCTATCTTGAGGCTTTTTATAGATTTTGTTGGTAATGCCTCATATAAAAACACATTGGATTTTAAACGGTGGTGGCCACTATATTTTACGAGGCCAATTACAGGTTCAATCCTAGGATTAATAGTTGTAGTATTATTAAAATCAAATATAATTTCATTAACATTAAATACCAGCCACCCAGAGTCATTATGGTGGTTGGGTTTATCCATTATTTCTGGATTCGGTACAATTGATGCAACAGAAAGATTAAGATTGACTTCAAAAGCAATTTTTGGCGAAAATAAAAAAGAGTAATAGAGTAATAGAGTAATCAAACCCCCTCCTTCTGATATAATACATCACAAGGAGGATAATTTTAACTTAAAAAACCGCCAAACATCACCACCACAGAATAATCATGAATAAACGATGGTTTTCCCTGTAAAGTTTTTATTATACACCCCCAAAATATACGCATTATACTATCAAAAAAATAAAAATCACCACCGTATATATGAGTATTCAGCTCAACAGTAAGCATCCAATAAAACGAACCATTCATTTTTTGAGATTCACGGGCACAATATTAATGTCAAATTGATACCCCCCCACCAAATCCCCCAACGTTACCATCAACATCATCGGATCGATCGGCGAAGGTTCAAACCCCACGCGTAGGTAAAATTCCCGCGCTTCATCAGATAGCGCATGAACCAGCGTCCCGCGAATGCCGATAGTATCCGCCACCTGAATAACCCTCAGCCCGGCATCACGCACCAGCGCCCGGCCAACACCCTGACCATGCAATGATTTATCTACCGCCAGACGTCCCAGTACTACCACTGGAATCGGATCGGGCATATTGCGGCGAAAGCGTCCGGGGGCGGCATTCGTTGCCACAGCACGGGAAGCCAATGAGTAATACGCCAACACTTTTGAATCATCGCAACTGACGAAAGTTCATGATGCACCAGTGACCTGATTTTTCATCCCCCGTTGTTTTAGCCAGTTGTCCATGGACTCCACGCCACAGCAGAATGAGGAAAATTCATGCTTGGCATGAAATAGCTCAGGGACGGAGATCATTTTTTCTGTTCCCACGGATCGGGCGTTTGCATGGTTTTACGCAATGCAGCATTCGGTGAGGCGACCTGATCCAAGCGGGCGAGGAATTCCTGATAAGCGTCAGGATCAGCCATGATGATGCGCTGATCGATAAGGTCGCGTTCGGCAGGTTTGATGCATAAATTCAATGTTTCGCGTTTAACAGAAACGCTATTCGTGGCTGGCATGATGTTATCTCTGGCACACGATTTGGATATTAATTACACAGATAACGTAACACTAATGTCATTACGATTTATCGACGTCGCAGGAAATTGAACCGAAGGAACGAGCCGGACATTTCTTTATCGCATGTGGCCCATTATTTTAGTAGACAGCAGAAGGCGACCCGCTGTCACATGACATTCGCATAGAAATGAGCATACACACTCAATTCAATTCCCTGGTTCCATACCCTACGACCACCTTTCCGGCAGCAAGGCTTTTTGTTACCACGGTTCCCGCGCCGACTTTTACGTTATCACCTAATGTAATGCCGCCTAGCAGAATGGCATTGGCACCAAGCTCCACCTGATTACCCAGTACCGGGCTTTTGGTGACATGACCTTCACGGTTTATCACGCTACCAATGGTGACCCCCTGCCGTAATGTACAGTTCGCCCCGATGATTACATCGGAATTCACCACAATACAGTGCGGATGATATATTTTCAGCCCAAAACCGATTTGAGTTCTGTGCGGAATTTCCACACAGAACAGCCACTCATTAATCACTTTATTCAGGACAACAAAAGGAACGCTGATAATTTTCAGCAGCGCGTTTGATGACTGGTAAATGGTTGAAAGGCGAAACAGCAGTATGACTAGTTTAGCTTTAATACTGCCCGCCGCTTTTATTTCACACCATACATGGCCGATATTTTTCAGCATATGAATATCTATTCTTAATTCCGTGCTCAGCGCACCGTTACCGTGGAAATTCGATACCAACCGTCAGCTTGCTTGCCCTCGTTGGCGAGATTAATTCGCGATACTCCCTTTGCGTCCAGCATCGCCATTTCAATATTATACTGCCCAGCTGGCAGCGCTTCCGGCATCGCCAATTGGTAGACGAAGGTATGCTGCCCTGGCAACCAAGTGCGGATGTCATCAGCCGTTTTTCCCATACTCATTACGGTGTTGGCATCATTCACCACACGATAGGCCACATCATATTTCAGATAAATGGGCGCTACGCCGTCGTTAAACCACTGCTGGTTTAACGTCAGGCTCTGCCCTTGTGCCAGTTCAGACTCATGAGTTAACGAGGCCAGGCGAAAACGATAGCCGAGTTTGGTCAGCGCGTTATCCACAATGTCCCGATATTCCGTCGGCACGCTGCGCGATTTCAGATTAATGGTGCTGGCATGCTGTGCCAACGCCCAGTCAAAGGCCACCTGCACTTGCGCACGAGTATAGTGCTGCACGCTCTGCCACTCCGACATATGACCACAGATTTCCAGACTCACCGGCGCACGTTGCCACGCAGCGCTAAAATTGGGATAAAGCGCCTCCGCGTTTTGCAGCCGCTGCGGGTAATCATCTTGCATGTGGCTCCATGTAGTCGAAAAATTATGCCAGTCTCCCCAGCAATCCGCGCGCCATCCAGCACCTTGCTTCACTGCGTTGGCCAACGTGTCGCCGCCGTTAATGAGCATAATTTTTGGGCTGTTGGGAAACGCGGCAAAATACATTTCCACGTACTTATCCAACTGAGCTGATGTGTAGCGTTCAATCAGCGGCGTAATGGTCGGGAAATTGGTGTTGTGCCACTCGCCCCATGACCCCACCAACCCAATATCGATATAAGCCAAATTCGAATTACCGTCATAGCGCTGCCCAAAAGCATTAAGCAAACGCTGGCTGTATTCGATAAACACCGGGTCGTCCAGATCCGGCGCAAAGGTTTTTTTGTCCGGCGTCCATTCACCCTTGATGCCTTTTTGGATCAGCCAGTCAGGAATCTTTGAACCACTGGCAGGCTCATCAAGCGCCATAAAGCGCAACCCCACGTTCATCGGCGGTTGATGCTGGCTAGCCAGTTCGAAAATAACGTCCACAGCTTGAAAATTATATTGGCCTTCTACCGGTTCGAGTTCATTCCAGTACAAGCGATCGTATTCAATGCCGGTGTCGGGATAATCAGCCAGCGACAACGTTGTACCATTACCCTTGTTAAAGCTGGCGACGCCAGTACCTGGGTTCGTTAGCGGGCCAGTTAGCCCTCTGGGGGTGACGGTCGTCATCACGCCATCGGCCACACCCAATACAGAAAATAGCAAACCTCCTACAGCGATAATTTTACAATGCACTTATGACTCCTTATTTCCACATCAGCAGAAACCGGAGGTCAGTGATCCTTCAGGCTGAGCCACCAATCCCAAATTCCTAAGTGGAAATGTGGGAAAATATCAATACCCAAGGCAGACTTAATCATGTAAAGCATCAATAGCGCCGCAAGCATGCAGGACAAGCCAGTAAACAGAATCAACACAGTCAGCAGTATGCGAAATAGCGTTGACTCTTTGCGTGGACGCTTGCGGTGATCCAGACCGAACAAAAAAACGAAGTAATAGCGCCTGTTCAAAAAAGGGAAACTCTTACGCACGTCGACCCAATGCATTGAAGATGCCGTAATCGACATCACCGCCTGCTCAACAGCCAGCCGCTGTTCCGAGGTCAGCTCTGTATCGGTTTTTCCATCAAGGGCTTCATAGAAGCGCTCAATGACTAACGGGCGTTTATTCGATTCATTCACTATTAACCTATTGATTTGTTTACTGCGGTGTAAACGGTCATCGTTTTTTCCGCGATGTGTTGCCAATTATACCTTTGTAAATATTCAGAGTAATCAACAGATAACGATTTAGAGCGCAACGTGATTTTTTCGGATAAATCAGCCACATCTCCTACATTGAAATACGTTTCTGGCGCTAATTTCACCTCCAGATTGGCTGGAATATTGCTGACCACGACAGGCAATGAGAATGACATGGCCTCCAGCAACGCAATGGGTAACCCTTCATGATATGACGACATCACAAAGAGTGATGCCTGTGAGAAAACAGTTTGTAGTTCCTGGCCGGTTAAAAATCCGGTCAGGATCACATTCGGGGTTTCATGGGCTAACTGTTTTAATCGCATGCTATACGCAGTGGGGTGATCGGCATCGCCAACCAAAACCAGTGGCATCGTAACGCCCGATTGCCGATAGGCCGCGATAAGATCATGCAGGCCTTTTTCTTCCACGAAGCGGCCAACCGCAACCAAATAGTGTTGTGGCTGAAGAGAAAAACGCACCAATGTTTGATGGATAACGTCCGCAGTAAGTCGCTGGGGTAGATTCACACCGTTATAGATAAGATGGGCATCATTGCGACCATATTTCTGCTTGATCATATTATTAATCACTTCGGAGATCACAATCACTTCATTGGCATATTTCACGGCAACCTTTTCACCCAGCAATAAAACTTTCTTTGCCAGGAATCCCCATTTATGGCGGTCATAGTCTGGGCCATGATGAGTAAAAACCACTTTTTTACCCAGCAAACGCAAAAGCGGCACCACCAGACCCGGGCCAATAGCGTGAACATGCACCACCGTGGACTGATCAAAGCAGGTGATAAATGCCGCCAGCACCGAATGAACGATAGCCTCTAATGAACGCTTTTTCGGCGACAGTAAAGCGCGAGTCATCACGCCTCGATATTGTGATTTTTTATAATTCACATAAGGTGAACGTGCGAGAACGCAAATATCCACGTCGAATTGCTTTTTAATCGTCGGATATAAATTTTGGCAATGTGTTTCCACACCACCCAACACGTTTGGAATACCACGTGTTCCCAGAACGGTAATTTTCGTAGTCATATTATTTTTCGATTACTATTTCCCGATAAAGCGCCAATAGAGATTCTGTGTGTTTACGTAATGAATATTTTTCGCGAAGACGTTGGCGCGCATTTAATCCCATTTCTCTGGCTTTTTGCGGATTCACAGCCAGGTCATCCAGCACATCGGCTAATGCCTGCACATTGCCGGGTTCGAATAAAATGCCGTCTATCTTATCGCGAATTTGTTCAGGTATACCGCCAATACGCCCGCCTACCACCGGTTTAGCAAATGCCATCGACTCCAGTACCGACATTGAACAGTTTTCATAGTATTCGGAAGGAACCACCACCGCGCGTGCATATTTAATCAGCCGGTTAAGTTCTTCGCCCTGCTGTTTGTAACCCAGGAATTCCGCATGCGGAAATTGCGCGACCAAATCGTTATACAGCGGCCCGCTGCCCGCAATTTTTAACGGAATTTTATTCCGCATTTGCTGATGCGCCCTGGCAAGCGTAGCAACGCCTTTCTCCCGACTCAGGCGACCAATAAACAGCAAATAACCGTCGTCTTTAACATCCTCCGCCGGCAGGCTGTCATTAATGCCGTTCACAATCACGTCAATACGAACATTCGGCAGTTTGCGCATTAATTGGTTACGCAGAAATTCGCTGGGCGAAACGATCACATCCAGCGCCTGATAGTTTTTGGCAATATTCTGCCAGGCGCCTTCTAACGAAAGCAGCAGACTTTTCGATGCAGAACCTTGCTGGCACCGATATTTAAAAGCGTTAAATACCGAACCGGTTAAACACGCGTCACAGACTTTGCCATCGCGCAGCATGGTGTACGAAGGGCAGATAATCTTGTAGTCATGAGCCGTTAACACGGTTTTACACCCAAACTGACGGGCAATTTTAATCAACGACGGCGTGAGCTGGTGGTAGATATTGTGAAAATGAACAATATCCGGTTTTTCTTTACGCAATAACACCAGCAATTTATTACATGCCTCAGCATTATGAATAAAGTTAACCGCGGTTTTAATTGCCCCAATCGCGTTGCTGTTTTGATGATAATCCACATTACTGACAAAATAGGGCGCGTAGTCTGACGGGAAGTTATTTTCATGCTGCATAGAGAAAGCGATAACGTCAACGCCAGCCTTTTTCAACATATCAATCTCTTGAAAATAAACCGTTTCAGCGCCGCCCTTAATATAGAAAAATTTATTGACCAATAAAACTTTCATCATACCTGCCTATTCATGAATAACCTTGCTGCCTGGTGGTGTCATAGGGTCGCGCACGGGTCTGGTTAACCCTTTTATCAATCCCGCAGAAAACACAGCCAGGTTCACCACACTCTGCCCCCCGTTCAGCAGTGAACGGTTCTTAATCGTTTTTAATGCCACAAAAGCGAGTAACGGCAGCAACGCGATGCCAATAACAGCGGCGTTAAACGTCAATAAACTCATCAACAGCACCAGCAAATAAACCGCAAAAACTGCCTCGTTTTTAACGATATGCAATGCCTCACGGAAATAAGGCATCCCCCATGCGCTGCGTAAAAGCTCGCCCGGCGCCCAGAGAAAACCGTTCCGCCAACGATATTGCAGCATTTTATATGTTGGCATGGTGTACGACGTGTGACGGAAATAAGGCACATTAAGTCGATGTAATTTATAGTGGGCATAGCGCAGGCGAATGCCTAATTCAGCCTCTTCATAACCATGCAAGCTGCGGTTGGTGAGATAACCTATTTTTTCAATTGCCGAGCGGCGGTATAACCCCCCACCGCCTAAATGACCGCAGTCGCCCAACGGATATATTTTATGAAGGCGCTGTTTACGTGATGTAAACTCATAGTTCGCCGCGCCATCCATCTCTACCGTTCCAGCCACGCCGGCGTAATCTGGATATGCGGTTAAAAATGCGATGCCCTGCTCAATAAAGCCATCTTCCAGCTCCATATCGCCGTCCATGAGCAGTAAATAATCCCCCTGACTGTACAGGTAACCAAGCTGATGCCCCACACCGCAGCAGCGTTCGGACGGTTCAGTCAGCGACACCACGGTAACGCCTTTGGCGCTGGCAAGCTGCTGCGTGTTGTCGGTTGATAAGCTATCGGCAACAATGATTTTATGGGGGTAATCCACAATATGGCGACGAATACTGTCGATGGTTTTTTCGATGCATTCCGCCTCATTGAATGTCTTAATACTCACTGAAATAAAAGGTTTATCACTCATACAGTTTTCCGATATAACGGCGGACAGAATGGCGAATCACCAGACTTGAGCCCAGGGATAAATAAAATAGGAATTGCAGCATGGGAATAATCATCAGGATCTGGCTATAAGGCAGACTCAACAGGCACCCAACAGCAAAAACGTTAAAGGCCGGAGAAAAACTCAGCAGCTGCAGATCCTGTTGGTCTATTTCATTACGCTCCAGTACTGGCTTTGGTTGCGTAATCATTAAGATATAAATAATTAACCCGATGAAAAATAGCGTTCCAATCACGCCGACTTCCCATAGCAGCACACTTAATGAAGTTGAATCAATGATCAGGTTATAGATGATATTCAAAAAGCCGGGAGAGACAGCGCTGCCGCTATTTGTCGCATTTAATCCATAGCCAAACAACGTGCCGGAGATCCCCCACATATCGTGATTTTTCAGCCAGAAAAATAGCGTAGTAAGACGCCCAAGTTCCCCGGATTCCATAATGTAGCTGGTATCAAAAATATAATTCAATGAATCCAGAAATACGCTCATCGCGCTTTTCGTCGGGTCGCCACCAAACGCCGAGGAGTAACCCGAGGCCAAAATGGTAATCGCCACGGTAATCAGCAACGCCATGCCAGTGAAAATCAGCAAAATTGCTTTCAGGTTTACGCTATTCATGCCTTTGATGTAGCTCGGCATTAACCAAACCCAAGCCAGTAATAACGGTGAAATCAGGATCACAAATTTCACTTCCCCCAGGATACACAAGCTAAATCCCAAAACGATATGCAGCGCCGTGGATTTAAATGACGTCAGACCATGTTTAAATTCCGAGACTTTCAGCAGCATAATCAACAGGCAGAACAACCCCATCGCCGCAGTATTTCCCCCGCCCATCGGGTCGCCGCCGAAAGTGCCGACTACCGAGTCCCATTTTTCGTCTTCTCCTCGCAATGCTACCCGCCGCGGCAAAACAAACAACACCTGATAAATCACCACCGGGAACTGCGCGTAGAACACCCAATACAAACTGCGGGTCACGCGATAAATCTGTGATTCGCGGCAAAATCCCAGCAGCAGGCAAAACATCATCAGCGACAATGCAACCTCGTTTTTAAACCCAACGATAGTGACGGTTATTCCGCCCTGTAACAGGGTAGATAATCCCGCCATCGCCAGAAAAGAGAGGTAAAGCGTGAGAACCATCAATTCCTGCGTATCCAAATGCAATCTATCGTAGCGAGTCTGCATAATCAGCAACCCCACCATGTTCAGCGCCAAAATAAAGGGTAACCACAGCACCGCCAGCAAACCGGTGAAATACTGCGTCAGTCCGCAGAATACCAGCGTGATAACAACATAAACCTGTAGGTAAAGCCCGGTATTCAAGATCATGGTTCTGTCATCATATTTTTCAGTCCATTAGCACGTTTGTTTACTTTGAGATAAATAAACGCGTAACGTACAAACGTCAGCACAGAAAAAAGAATTATTGATGTGGCATAGTGATTATAAAAATAAGGTAAAATTACAAATGCGATTAATACCACACTCAATTGTTCTAATTGAATACGCAAAAAATAGCGATGAGAGCCAAATATTAGTTCAATCACCGTCAGCGGACACACCGCCAGCGCCGGAAATAAATAAGGCAACATATAGCGAGAGGTTGGAATGGAGTTAATCCACTCCTCGCTAAAAAAAAGATGCATCACCAACGGATAGAAAATAAACACGCCTAGCGTGCAGACCACCCCCGACATCAATAATACCAGACGAATTTTTTTGAACTCATCATAGTTAAAACGTTTGTTTCTGAAATCGGCAGACCAGTTTGAAAAAATAGAATGACGCACCGCATTACCGATGATCACCACCGGAGACAAACAAAAACGGCTCACCACCGAGAAATACCCAGCCGTCAACGCGGAAAACCAAAAGTTAATCAGCATAATCGGTAAATTGCTATTAACCATCGCCAACACTTCGGCGCTGCCAACGCGGGTGAGATGATGAGAATGTTGATGAAAGAAAGCCCTATTACGTTGCGGACTAAAATGTCCAAACGTAACGGTGCGAATATTGAACGAGAACAGAATACAGCCGCTAATCAGCACCATCATGGCGCAGGCCCAGGACCAATAAAACGCGGTGGTATGTGAAGTGAACACCAGCGAAAGCACGACCACCACCGAGACAGCGAGTCGCTGAAAGGCCAGAAAACGGTAGTTACCCTCGCGCAGCGACAAATTCTCCGAGATCAGCACCAGCGCATAGGACAGCGTGAGCAGATAGAGAAAGAACACATTTCGCTGAAACAGCCATGCGGTCAACATCGCATAGGGCACCGCGGTAAGCAGGCTTTGCAGTGTGCTGAACACCACACTCTGCGCCAGTTCACTGTCTTGCTGTTTCGGAATCAGCAGTTGCGATGCAAAGGTACAGACCTGCGCCCCCACCAACACGATGCTGTAACTCAGCGCGTAGATCCCCACCTCGGCCATGTTGTATTTATGCGAAATCAGCCAGATAGACAGCGCGCCAATTAGCTGTGAAACCACCGATGAACCCGCAATGGTAGAAACGCTTTTTAGTAAACTCATCTTTTTAATAAACTCACAGGTGACCAGTACTGTCGATTAGCGCATTCATACGATGGTTCAGGGAACGTATCCCCTCTTTGGTTTCGAGGTTTTTATCCGCAACCCGATTCATTACCGCGCCAATCAGCACCGCGCGGTGCTGTTTAACTTTCTCAATGGCATTAAGCACATCACCCGTACGCCACTCGCCGGCTTTCAGCACAAAAACCACCCCGTCTATTACCCGGCTAATGAGTTGACTATCCTGCGTTTGATTCACTGCGGCCACATCAACGATTATTCGCTGATAGCGAGTTCTCAGCTCCGCCATCAACGTCACGACATGTTCGGACGACAGCATCAGTAAAGAAGACATCAAGGCATTGCCACGCGGCAGGAAGCTCAAATTTTCACTGATTGTCACCAGTGCGGCATCCAACGGTGATTGCCCTTGCAGCAGTTCTGCCACACCGATAGCGGAAGGGGGCGCCAGGTCTTGCGTCAGCCCGTCGTCGTTAAAAAAATCCAGGTCGATAAGCAGCGTTTTTTGGTCAGCGCTAAAAGATGTCGCCAGCAAATGCGCCAGCAACGATCGCCCTTCGCCATGCTCTGCCGAGTTGATGGCAATGGCCTGGCAGGATGGATGCGATAACAAAATGTGGGTTCGCATGCTGTGGACAATATCAACGTACAGCGGCGCTTTGGTTATCAAACGCACAACCTGTGCGCGCTTCACGCCACTGGCGAAGATGCGAATTTCCCCCACCGGCGCCACATTCAGGCGCTTTTTCATCTGGCTGATACTGTTGATTGAATTATCCAGCGCAGCTCTCACGATGAAGTAAACCACCGAGAAAATCAGGGTTAGCATGACCACCATAACCAGCAGCATCGCTTTATTAGGTTTCGACGGGTGGTCCGCCGGTACGGCAGGGTCGTAAAGTACCGCGTCCGGTTCTAAATAGTTACCTGCCAGCGTCTGCTCTTTGGTGCGTTGATAGAGCGCCTTATACAGCTCTTTTGTTTTATCCAACGTGGTGATCAGGTTATTGTATTCATCACGTTTAGACGCCAGCGTTTGGAAATCCGCTTTCTGTTTCTCCAGTAGTTGCTGATAATATTTTTCATCCCTCAACGCCGCCTGATACTGCTTATTTAGCCCCGCTTCCAGTTCGAGTAACACGGTGTGGGTCTGCTCTTCAATCGCCTGAACCTGGGCTTCGGCTTCTAAAATTTTGGTATGCTTCAGCCCGTAGCGTTTCCGTAACTCGTATAAAGAACGCCGAGCCTGAATCAGCGCAATGCGCAAATCCTGAATTTGGGCATGATTAGAAATATCAGGCAGAGAAATGATGTTTTCCAGCGACGCATCCACGTTCAAACGCACGCTGTTGTAATTCGTTTCAGCCCTGATGCGACGTTGGGTGGCATCCGCTAACTTGGTGGTGACGATCCCCAGTTGTTCAGTTTCGAAGCCATCCACGCCGCGGAAAGTCAGCAGCCCTTCTTTCTTCAGAAATTGGTCGATGACGGCCTGTTGCTCGACGACTTGCTGCCACACCTCTTCCATCTGTTTTTGGTTCAACGTTTTGGCTTTCAGTGTCTTGAGGTGCTTTTGCCTGGCTGTATAGTCAATAAATGCCTGCGCCGCGCCGTTAGCGATGTCGGCCGCCAGCTCAGGCGACGCCGATTCGTATGAGATAGTGGCAAGGTGCGTGGTGCGAACGCCAGTGATAGTGAGGTTTGCCACTATCGAATCCAGTGCGTGATCGACCCGCTGTTGCGCATCGCCACGGTTATCCGCGTTTTTGTCTGTACCGCCGTTAAACGCTGGGTTTTGGTCCAGCTTGATGTCTCGCACGGCTTGTTCCAGCACAATACGTGACTGCATCAAGGCATACTGGGTTTCGTAATAGCCGCTACGGGTGGAATCATAACCATCGACCTGCGGTAAAGGCGAAACGTTATCCTGCTGCGCTTTAAGCAGTACCGTTGCGGTCGACACATATTTGGGCGTGATCATGCTAATCAGCGGGTAAGCCACTACCGCCATAACCAGGCCGGCCAGCATGATCTTCCAGCCGTTCTGTTTGATTTCTTGGGCAAATCTGGAGAAATCGATGATGCTTTCCAGTTTTCTGCCATTTTCCACGATAGATAGACTCATGGTCAGAAAAAGCTCATACCGACAATCACGGTATCGCCAGGATGAACGACGCGTCTTACATCAACATTTTCAATCAGTTGATTGCTATTCGATAGACGAATACCCACATCCTTGCGGTCTGCACGATCGGTAAATCCGCCGGCCAGCGCCAGCGCTTTTTCAACGGTTAAGCCCGGCTCGTAGACATACCCGTTCGGTTTCTCCACTTCACCAGTGATATAGAATTTCCGGAACTCGGCGATGCTGACCGTCACCATCGGATTTTGCAGATAGTCGCCGCGTAGGCGATTAGCCAACTCCTCGCCCACCTGCTCTGGCGTTTTCCCTTTCAACACCAGTTGACCAATGTAGGGGAAGGTAATCGCACCGCTTTTATCCAGCATGAACTTCATCGTCATATCCGGTTCGCCGTATACCAGAATATTGACAGCATCGCCTTCATCTAACGGATAACCGGTGGTTTCGCTTTCAGGTTTGTCCATTTGCCGCTGGCTCGGCGGGGAGCATCCCGCTAGCCAGACGCTGAGGCACAGAAAAATGCACAGTTTTATTATTTTCACGTTAGATCTGTACCTTAGCCGTAAACATAATCAGAGAGTTATCACGGCCCAGCATTCTGACGACCTGGCGATCGCCGTTAGGGCCAATAAAGAAAGAATCGCTATCTTGATTGGAACGTAGCGTGTTCCGTTGATACGTTAATTCAACGTTAATAGAGGGCCTGAAGTCATAACTCATAGCGAAGGCGAACGCCCTGTTTCTGTCTTTACGATCTCGCGGGTAATTCTTGTAAACATCCGTCAGGTATGAATAGTCAAACGTGGTGGAAAAACGATCAACGAGCCAAAAGTGCTGATAAGAGATGCCGTATTTAGAAGCCAGGATATAGCCGCCGATTTCTGACGGGTCTTTGATATACTGCGATGTATGTACGGTAAAAATGGATTGTTTAAGTGGTTTCCACTCCGTCTGAATATCCCAGTTTATCCCGCTAAAATCCCTGGCGTTCGGGTTATTATCGAATGTCTTGTAGAGCCAGGACACATTGGCATCAATACCGGTTTTTCCCGTAAGTTGCGATTTAATACCGTATTCCAGATAATATTCATCACTATCTTTTTGCGAATCGATTTCATAACGCCGCTGATTACCAATAAAACGGTAGCGAAAGCGCGTTGCCGACGAGTATTGGTCAGATAATTCGGCGATCAAACCGTTCTCGTGCCATTCCTGCCCAAGAACATAGTTATAAAAATCAATATCGGTATTTTTAATATCCTCCGTGCGGCCTAACCGCAGTTTTCTAAACAGCAGCGCGACGTCGGCTTTACCGCGCCCTTTCAGCGCGCCATAGCTATAACGCAATTCACTGTTGAAAAGTGCGGTACCCAACGGCGAATGAATACCGAAATCGCTGAACTGTTGTGGTCGAAAACCTTCGGTAATACCGCGCCCACGCATTTCGTGCCCAAGCGCCTCCTCAAGACTCAGCGTTAATCCATGCCTCAACCCGTAGCGCCATGCGCCATTAAAGCGAAAGAAATGGTCGGTGTAATTATCCGCCGGATCGCTGTCGTAACGACGATAATCACCGGAATACATCAACAGATATTGATCCTGATAACGCGCGCCAATGGCCTTAATCATTGGCCTGACGCTCTGAAAATGAGAACTCACCGCGTCCCGATCGTCAGCCTGATAGGTCACGTTATTCTCATGCCCATACTCCAGCCCCACCTGGCTTTGAAAATCAATACCGGCGACACCGATATGCGATTTCGGCATCAGGTCAGCCCAGGATGGTAGGGGGATTATCATTCCAGCGGCGATGATCCATTCAGTACGCATTTTCACCGATAAAGCCTTTGAAAATGGTTCTAAAGATAATTTTGATATCCAACCAAAGGGACCAACTCTGAATATAGGCAATATCGTAGTGAACCCGTTTTTCCATTTTATCGAGGGTATCCACTTCGCCGCGATAACCATTAACCTGCGCCAAACCTGAAATTCCAGGCTTCACTTTATGGCGAATCATGTAATTCTCGACTAGCTGGCGATACTGCTCGTTATGCACGACGGCATGAGGACGCGGGCCAATAATCGACATCGTCCCTTGCAATACATTGAAAAATTGCGGCAGTTCATCCAGCGAAGTCCGGCGTAAAAATGCGCCAAAACGCGTAACACGCGGATCGTTTTTAGTCGCCTGCGTCACGACGCCGGCGTTTTCCATCACGTGCATCGAGCGGAATTTCCACACTTTGATTTTATTGCCGCTCAGGCCGTAACGATCTTGCTTGAATAACACCGGCCCCCGTGACGTCAGTTTGATACCAATAGCAATCACCAGCAGCAATGGCGAAATCATCAGCGTAATAACGCCACCAATAACTAAATCCTCAACGCGCTTAATCACCGAGCCAATACCATCAAACGGCGATCTGAAAATACTGATGGTCTGAATGTTATTGATGGAGCGAAACTGCGATACGTATGAGCTGTAGGAATAAAGATCGGGAATGATATAGGTATCTACCGTCGTATCGGACATCATCGACAGAAAATAACGAATGCGTTGTAGCGCAACCATCGGCAGCGCAATATAAATCTCATCCACTCTGCCCGCTTTAGCTTCTTCAACCAGCTTACTCACTTTACCTTTAAATTGGCTCTTAAACAGATAGCCACAACGGGATGGGCTACGATCGTCGTAAAAAGCCAATTCTAACTGCATGTTGGCATACTCTTTAAGCAATGCTTTTTCCGCCGCTAACCCGCCGGGCGTTAATCCCACAATAGCAATTCGGAACCGTTTTTTAGTCGTAAATTTAAACGTAATTAAACGCGTGATA
This sequence comes from Pectobacterium sp. CHL-2024, assembly GCF_044751765.1. NCBI lineage: Bacteria > Pseudomonadati > Pseudomonadota > Gammaproteobacteria > Enterobacterales > Pectobacteriaceae > Pectobacterium > Pectobacterium sp. CHL-2024. Next base: position 209,369 of record NZ_JBIXKO010000006.1, read on the forward strand.
TAGAGGCTACATAGCGAAAGAATATACCAGTACAGCGTTGCGGAAAAATAGATATTATCGAATTGATGCAAGAGACCCAGCGAGTACAGCGTACCGGCATAATTCCTGACTAACTCCACAAAGATGACCGAAAATAATGCGGAACCCCACAGTCTTCTCTGCCCACCGGCCTGCATATTTTTAAGGCCATGATGATATAAACCAGTATATTCTCCAATAAGTAAAAAAGAGGTTGAGAATAGCAGGCTAATCATAATGACATCATCGAAAGCGCCCATCATAAATAGACTGGCGCTGACTATTAATGTTAAATTGATTGATAAAAAGTCCATCAATTTAATAACAAAAAAATCATTTCCATAGGAAATATTTATCCGGTTAGTAGACACTTTTTTATCTTAATCCATTAAGTTTTTTATTATTGGCATTTCTCCGTGACGGATAATACATCACATAAAAAAATTTTAGAATAACAATCAGAGCAATCTTAAAGAAAATTTTGGCAAAAAACACAAAATGCTAGTACCCACAACCATAATAATTAATGTATAAAATATAATTTTCAAATCAATGATTTCTATAAAAATTCATTTTATCATTATTTAATTCTAAATATTTTTATTCTATAATTATTCCAATGTAGTGGATAAAGCGTAAAATTTCGCCGTTCAGGCAAATCTGCTCCTCTGTTTCTTGATGCAATAAGTTGACGTAAAGATCTTTTCCGATGCGTTTTGATTTATCCCTTCGTATCGGGGAATTTGTGGGTCAGATTGCGAATCATCCAGTTCGACGAACGGGAGTGATCAGTTCGCACCCGAACGTATAAAGATTGCCCTTCACTGACCGATATCTTTATTGTTTTGATGAGAAGCGATGCCCGATACCGGCCCACCGTATTCATCCAACGCTTTAAAAAAACTGCCAGAAGGAAGTTCAGGTATGATCAACCAGGTTGGAACCCCCTATAGCACCAGCACACAGGCCGCAGATCCCCAGCGCGCGGCAACCCAGTCTGCCACTGCGGATAGCATGACCGTAAACGCCGACGGCCAGACCAAACAAGAGGTGGTGTTTTCCTCTCTGGCGCAGCAATTAAGCGACAGCGCAAACCGTGCTGATGCCGAGTATGCGAGTCTCAGCAGAAAAGAGCTCGGCGCAAAAGCCACCACGTTGCTCAAAAAAATCACCGGGCCAGATTATGACGCTAACCGGGCGATTAATAACGCTGAAGTGCCCGATTCTTCCGAGCCTGAACGTTTGGGCAGGGCAGCAGACGCCACAAAATTTGTTAATGGTTCCGGAAAGAATCCGTTTGCCGGCCTTTCACGCGATCAGCTTGCTTTAATTACCTATGACGACAGTGGACTCTATACCACCAACGAAAGAAGAGCGGCATGGGAAGAGTCATACGATCAAGAATATGCATGGCGCCAAGAGGTGGTCGCCAAAGCGATGGCGGAATACAACAGCAGCGGGAAACTGACCGGTTTCTTTAGCGAGGTGCTGGACCACTATAAAACACTACCGGTTATCGAGCAGGCGCAATATCCAGAGAACTATGAAGCGAAATTGCAGAAATGGATTGATCTCGATTACAACTATTTTACCAATACCGTAGAAGGTAAAGGATCGCCGAACGATATTCTCTCGCTGCAAGAAAGCCTGAATATATTGCAACAATAGTCTGGATGGTTCGCTGTTGAAGTTTGGTTATGTGGAAAAATATGCCGTTGTTGATTAAACCAACGGCATTGCAGCTATATAGCCATAAGATTGATGGCGTCGCAAAACATTCAGGTTTTTAACCCCGATAAAAAATGACATATCGTTACATTACAATAATGACAATGGTGAGATGTAATTAACTCAGTAACGTTATCCAGCCACTGGGGATATCAGTAAAAAACGTGGCTTCCTGTATGGCAGTCCGTGTGTCAAACCTCCTCAGAAGCCTGGCTGATTTCCCGCAGCGTTCCCGGTGCATGGCCCACGATGCGTTTAAATGCGCGGCTGAACGCCGCCAGCGATCCGTAACCCAGACGTAGCGCCACCGTTTCAATCGGCTGATGTTCATGACGGATGTACTGAACAGCTAAGCGCATACGCAGCTCGCTGAGATATTTTACGGGCGTAGTCCCGGTTGCAGAGAGGAAGCGTTCGGCAAAAACCGAACGCGAGGTGCCCGCTTCTTTTGCCAGTTCCGCGACGCTCCAGTTGACGCCCGGATTCTGATGCATCGCGTAAATCGCCCGGCTCAGCCTCGGGTCACGCAATACCTGCACCCAGCCCGTCGCTTTACCGCAGCCGGCTTCAACCCATCCGCGTACGATGAGCGCCGCGACCACATCGGCCAGTCGCGCCAGAATGCCGGCAAATCCTACCTGGCGTGTCATCGACTCACGTTCCATGGCCGCAAGAATCGGATGGATTTCCGGCCAGGTCGACATCAGGCGGCTCACCATCATGACTTCCGGCATCGCTTTGATCAGCGGCTGCATTCCCCCCAGTTCAAAATCCATGCATCCACTGAATATCACCGTGTTTTCGGTGTCTGGGCAGGGTTCGCAGTCAATCGCACACACCGAATTGCAAATCGGTTCGCTGGGAAATGCAGACACCGGCGTGACGTCAGCCTTTTCATCAGAGAGCAATGCATGCGAATTTCCGTTGGGGATAAACAGCGCGTCCCCGCTTTTTAGCACAAACGTCGCGCCACTCTCCATGCGCAGCAGCGCCGTACCCTGGCTGACAAAATGAAACTGCGCCTTGCCGGGCACGTAGTGGAACGCCACACCAAAGGGAGCGTGGGTTTCAATTCGGCGATAGGTCACCCCGGACAGACGCATCCCACGCAGAAGCTCGCTGATCAAATCGGGTGACTGAACGGTCATGACGACAACTCCGGACGAATAATCAATAAGTGAAGAGTATATGTCATAGATCGTCCATGTGGAACGCTCTATGCTTCGTGACGGTTGTCACATTTTTCTAACGAGAGAGCAACAGATGAATTCATGTATAGCGGCAAGTGAGGCCATCGCGCCCGCAAAACCCGCCTGGCGAGCCGTTTATTCACTGGGACTGGGGGTATTTGGCCTGATTACGGCTGAGTTTCTACCAGCCAGTTTATTAACGCCGATGGCGGCAAGTCTAGGCGTTACAGAGGGAATGGCAGGCCAGGCGGTTACCGCAACGGCGCTGGTCGCGCTGGTGACCGGGTTGCTCATCACATCGGCAACCAAAAGCATCGACCGCCGTTGGGTGTTGATGTTTTTCTCGGTGCTGCAAATCATCTCTAGCCTGCTGGTGGCGTTTGCGCCCAATCTGCATGTGCTGCTATTCGGGCGCTTACTGCTGGGGATTGCCATTGGCGGGTTCTGGGCTATGTCCACCGCCACGGCGATGCGTCTTGTGCCCAAGGATAAAGTGCCTAAAGCGCTAGCGGTGATCTTCTCCAGCGTCTCGATTGCCACCGTGGTTGCCGCGCCGCTTGGCAGCTATCTGGGGAGTTTGATTGGCTGGCGAAACGTCTTTATTCTCTGCATTCTGCCGAGCGTTGTAGCGCTGTTTTGGCAGCTGTGGGTGTTGCCATCGATGAAGCCGGAAAGCAGCGGTAGCCTGGGAACACTGCTTCGCGTGCTGCGCCGTCCGGGCATGATCGGCGGACTGCTGGCAACCGTGCTGATCTTCAGCGGACATTTCGCGTTCTTTACCTACCTGCGCCCGTTTCTGGAAACCGTCGGGCAGGCAAGCGTCGAAAATATTTCCCTGATTTTACTCGGCTTTGGCCTCGCCAATTTTGTCGGTACTTCGATTGCCGGTTATCTACTGGCGCGAAACTTACGCCTGACGCTGGCACTTGTGCCCTTTGTGATGGGCGTTCTGGCACTGACCATGGCAGCCTTTGGACATCTGGCGATATTGGATGGTCTGCTGGTGGCAATGTGGGGATTTGCGTTTGGCCTGGTTCCCGTAGGCTGGTCAACCTGGCTTGCAACCACCGTACCGGACGAAGCCGAAAGCGCGGGCGGTTTACTGGTGGCATCGATCCAGTTTGCTATCGGGGCGGGTGCAGCGGGTGGCGGAGTGATATTTGACCTCAACGGAGCCAGCGGTGTGTTTGCTGGCAGCGGATTATTGCTGGTATCCGCAATGGTGATTGTTTTTGCGGGCGTGCGAATTCGCGCACAATAACACGTTATGCCACACCCAGCGCGGGTGTGGCATTTGTCACTTCCCTTCTTTTGAACTATTAGCGCCACCCAATCGACCAGACGATTCGAGAATCCTCAATAAGAAATCGACCTTTCCCCTCACCCAGCTATAAATCTTCCAGCAGATTTTTGGAAAGCTGTCGCAGCATATTCAGATCTTCATCGTTCATACGCATAGAGCAACGCATCTGATTTGGCAGGTCGACGATCCGTTCTTTCAACGCAAGCGCCTTATCAGTCAGCACCACTTTTTTCATCCGCTCATCACCCGCAACCGCAACCCGGTTTAAAAATTCCTTGGCTTCCAGCTTCTGGACAAGCGGCGTCAGCGTGCCTGAATCAAACAGCGTTTTCTCACTCAGCTCTTTGAGCAGGATATTGTCCTGATCGTACAGGGACAGAAGGACGACAAACTGCGGGTAAGTCAGATCGAATTCTTTCAGCAGCGGCCGATACTGACGGATCAGTGCATTGGCGACCGAATACAGAGAGAAGCACAGCAATTCACCCAGGGTACTGTTTTCTTTCATTTTAAATACTCCGTTACTCACAAGCTTAAAAAAAATTATAAATAACGTTTGACCAAAAGTAACTTGTGCGCAAGTATTGTTTACGCGATTCAATCGTGTAGTTATTAAAAGCACCCCGATTGAACCTATCAACCTCACGATTTTAAAAAGGGCCAACATCATGAAAACTGTCTCCACTATCCTGACTTCTGCCGTGTTCGCATCTATGACATCCGTCGCTTCTGCGCAGCCGATCAATGCCCCTGCACCGACTGCTGGTGTACAGGCATTTCTTGATGTCCTGAATTCCGGTAAGGGCAAACCGATAGAACAGATGACTCCGCAGGAAGCGCGTCAGGTTCTGATCGGCGCACAACAGGGCGTGAAACTGCCAGCCGCGCAGGTGTCTGAAAAAACCATCCAGGTGAACGGTCAGGCTATTAAGCTGAAAATTGTGAAGCCTGAAAATGCATCCGGTACGCTGCCGGTGTTCATGTTTTTCCATGGCGGCGGCTGGGTGTTAGGTGATTTCCCCACTCACGAGCGTTTAATCCGCGATCTGGTCAGGGCGTCTGGTGCAGCAGCGGTGTACGTGGATTACACCCCGTCTCCTGAAGCACGCTTCCCTGTAGCCATCAATCAGGCCTATGAAGCAACGCAGTGGGTGGCCGAGCACGGTCAGGAAATTGGTGTGGACGGTAGTCGTCTGGCGCTGGTCGGCAACAGCGTCGGTGGCAATATGGTCGCGTCTGTTGCCCTACAGGCTAAACAGTTCGGCGGGCCGAAAATTCGCTATAACGTCATGCTGTGGCCTGTAACGGATGCGAACTTCGATAACGCGTCCTACAACCAGTACGAAAAGGGCTATTTCCTGACGAAAAATATGATGAAGTGGTTCTGGGATAACTATACGACCCGTGCGGCAGACCGTAACAACATTCTTGCCTCCCCACTGCGTGCCAGTACTGAACAGTTGAAGGGTTTCCCGCAAACATTGATTCAGACGGCAGAACTGGACGTACTGCGCGATGAAGGCGAAGCGTTCGGACGTAAGCTGAATGCAGCAGGCGTACCCGTGACCGTGACTCGCTACAACGGCATGATCCATGATTACGGCCTGCTGAATCCGCTGAGCGAAGAGCCGACCGTCATCACCGCGCTGGAGCAGGCAGGTGCAGAGTTGCAAAAACACCTGAAATAACGGCTTGATATAGCAACGGTTCCAAATGATAAAAGCCCTGACTATATTAGCCAGGGCTTTTAAGGTACTGCAGATTTAAGATTTAACATTCATTGACTTAATAACATTTTACTACTATTGGTACTGCTTCAAATGTACACGTTTATAACAGATAATATTGGGTACTAAAATGAGCTAAACCTCCCTATATTTACTGATTTAAACAGTCTGCCAACCTTATCACCATTCAAAGATATGGCAGGTTAACAAGTACATCCCCCATCGCGATATAGACTCTTTGATGCGTGGCCTTACTCCCGTTGCGATATCTTTCACTCACTAAACCGATAACTAATCGCAACCAATCAAAACAAAATCATGGCCTTACATCATCGCGCTTTCACCCCATTTTTGCGATTGTCGGTACTGACTACGTGGCCTTAAAGCATCATCGATGTGAGAGTATGAATTTTTCTCAACATCGACTCCCCATACAAAAATATTTCGTGACCTGTATCGCAAAATAATTATTAAAGAACATATTCGATGTCTTTAACACCACAGCAAGCTAAAACTTTACTGCTGTTATTCCAATCTACGGATTTTAAAAACGGTGTCAATACTGTTTTTAATAACATGATTTTAATAACATGGCTTTAATAACAGTAGTCATTAGAAAGCCATGAGAAAAACACAGAGAAATAGAGCACTTGCAATATTCACCTCTGCGGCGCCGCGTTTAATTTAATCTCAACGACCGTATGACCAGTGGTTATTTTCTTTGTACCAACGATGATTAACAGCATCGAATTCGTAATTAATTTCGCGATTGATTTTAATATCTTCAGACAGAATTCATCGTTCCAGTTATGCAATATGTTTTTAAACAGATAGATATCATAACCAGAAGAAATCACCTCAAAGAAACTGCCCTTACAGGTCGTGCTTTTTTACGAGATTCAGATTTCTGCTCACTGGCAGGTCGCGTAGTAGGGACCTTTGAGCTCTTTCTTATATGAGAAAGCATGGCAGGTTTTGAGACGGGTATTAGGGTCTGTGGATTTATAGACGTAAGCCGTCACATGCTGCTTGCCCTTTATGGGCTCGACACCCCCAATGTGCCATAAGCTGCTTTTCAGATAGAGGTTAGTCTTAGCGGTGCTGTTATACCCATTAACAACACTCGCTTCGGAAGACTGACTGAGAGTCTGGCGAATGGTGGTGCCTTCTCCATCGGTAGACTTGGTATCAAGCTGTTGCTGGGTGATAGCCGTCCATTTGCTGCAATCGTCGTTACTACACACGAACACCGCCGCTAGCGAGTGGCTGGAAACTACGCTCAGACCCAATATTGATACCAGAGACAGCAGACAGGATTTGAATGTTTTCATTGGAGCCTCTTTTCGATAATTGTCAGTGATGATTACAACGTTAAAATGGCGGTTCCCGCATTGTTTCAAGGCTGAACCCGCCTTCTGCGTGCAGGGCCAGAAGCACGCATCCTTACAAATTAAACGCGATAACGTGATGCCGCAGCTTAATGAGGACTGAACGAACGTCTTCAAGTTCAGCGCCCTATCCTCGGAATTAACCTTTTCAGCACCTACCTATTCCTTTTTAATGCCCCCATCCTTTGCCATAGGAATTAAAGGTGAAGGTTTTATCCTTGGTAATATTCCCGCCAGGGTACTGTAGCCGCTTGTTAGTCTGGGTATGGAACTCAAGCCCTTTTGGCTCTTGTTTAATACCGTTTCCTTTACCGGAACCGCTCAGTAACGGAATAGGCTCCGACGCTAAAATGTTATTCACACCGGTCTGAACATCTGAATCACATTTATCCCAGGTGTCCTGAAGGATCTGGATCGTCACATCATAGGGTTTGCCCCCCAGCCCCTGAACCTTATATTTTTTGTTCACATAATAAGTCATGACGCATTCTCCTAAGTTCTGTGAATTAAGGTTAAACCACTCATAGCGCCGGGGCGATGTACTGCACCGGCAGGTACAAATCAGAGAGATTAAGCAACGGCATTGGGTTCACCGTCAGGTTCGACATAATAGTGACCTCAAATTCCAACCTGGCCTGTAGCGTTGAAGGATTGTACGTCTGCACCCAGTGAGTAATCGTCGCACTCAGGGTCGCCACCATGTCATGCAGCGTCAGCGTGCTAGTGCCTTTTCCGTCGATATTGACTGACAGCGGCGGCATTATTGCCAGTGGCAATGGAACAGACATCGCGGAAAGTTCGGTTGAGAGGCTGTAAATCCAGGTGGTATTAATCTGGATCGTGCTGTCCCCGCTAACGTTGATATCAAATAGTGCGTTAAACAAAGCGGTCAGATGCAGTTCAAGCGTGCGCGGTATCGGGTTCCCGTCCGGCGAATTCAGCGTAGCAATATTCACGGGTCGGTCAGAACGTAGCGTCGGATGCAGCGGGTTACCGAACGAGACTTCCGGTGTGGTGAAGACAAACGGCTGACTGATGTCGCCGCAGATATCCTCATTACGCGTCAGGTATACTGTCGAGATAGCATCCTGCCGTTCCAGAATCTGCATACCCGGCAGCAACACCGTACGCGCAGCCACACTTTGCGCAACTTCTGCAGTCAACGGCTGCTGCTTGCCATCCAGATAGTACCAGGCGTAGAGGCCAACGCTGGGATCGCTCATAGCCTCAATAGGTACCGCCGTATAGCCCTGAATATTTACGACGGGATCTTTCGCCATCCCGGTTGGCGCACCGTCGGTAGAGTTCAGCGTGACAACCCATACCGCTTGCTCCACCTTATCAATCTTGACGTTGCCAGTTTCCTCAGCAATCCAGAAGTGCCAGGTTGCCCCGCTCAACTGTGGTGCAGTTGGGGGAGCAATGCGTATTCCACCGGATCCGGCCTGAGTAGCAATATCAGTGACTATCTTCAGATAAGCCCCTAATGCCAGAGAAGCATCGTTAATCGTGTTCTGCTCGGTGGTGCGGGCATCAATCAAAGGCACCGTCTGGCCAATTAGCTGCGTCAGTGTTTTCTGGCTGCTCATAAACTGCGCTAGCCCCTGGAAAGCATCCATATAATCAGCCAGCCGTAACATACTGTTATCCCGAAGGTTATAAGAGACTTCGTTATAGATACGATCCTGCTCGAAATGGAAGTCCGTACTGTAGGTGTAGCTGTAATTCCACTGAGTTAACTGGCTTAGTTCGCTGGCCTGCGCGTTGGTCGCAACACCGTTTTGCGTCATCATGCGCGGCGTAGCAGGGAAATCACGTAGCAGTAGCGGCACAGTGAACTGTCCCAGATTACCGCTCAGCATCGCGTTGTTATCGGTCCAGATAGGTGACAGCCAACTGGACGCCAGATACCCCTCAATGCCCGGTATCGCCGACACCTGATGCTCAATCGATGCCCCCGTCCACGACAGATCCAACGTCACGCTATCAACCACTTCACCCTTCACTTTGATGTTACCGGGAGACGACATCAGGAAAGTGATAGGCTGATTAGTGCCATCCACCAGCGGCATCTTGGGCGACGTTAACGTCACCAAACTCTGAATTTCTTCACTGTCACTGTTCCAGGTCAGGTTGCCGAACAGTTGCGGATTATCCTCACCGACAAGCTGTGGAATATCTGCGCTCACGGTGGCACCAAAGGAGATGGCGGCACGTACCGTATAGAGATTAGAAAGCTTCACAAGCAGGCTCTGATACAATTCTTTCTGAGCAGACGCCAGTCGGGTACTACTCTGCCCGACATACACGGGGCCCATCAGTTTTGATGCAGCCTCAGCCAGCGAGTCCTTCTGCTTAGCCAGTTCCGCCATAAAGCTTTCTACACCCGCGGGCTTATTGGTCGCTTTAGCATCAATAACCAGAATCGATGAGGTAAATTCTGGCGAGAACAGCGTATCGAAGAAGCTGAAGAAGCTGTTCAGCCAGCTATCCATATCTGTGCCGGACCAGGTATTGCTGGCTGGCGTGGTGGTGAAGCTGTTGGTCGTCGGATCGAAGTCCGTCAATTTACTATATGGCCAGACCTGCGCATCCCGCGTGACAAGCGTGTTGGATACAGGCTCTGGGGCAAACAACTCTGGCGCTCCCTTATCGTTCGCCTGCCAGGCAATACCGTTACCAGAACCATTCACCGCCATACGCATCGCCCACACCGACGACTGGCTGACGCCAGCAGAAGGAAGATAGCGATCGGTTCCTTGTGCAATCACCAGCGCAAATGCCCCTTTCTCAGAAAGCGTCGCGTCGATATCGTGAGCGAAGCTTTGCAGGATATTTTGATTGCTACCTACTGACGAACGCTCGGTTCCCGCTTCAGTTTTTGCCGAAATAACAGACGTCACAGCCAGCGTCTCGCTGACAGCAGCGAAATCCCCTTCAGCGATACCGCCAGTGCGCTTAATGGTGACGCTCAGCGTCAGCGGGAACACACTCGCTGGGTTCAACGCCTGCTTTGCAGCAGTCACGAAAAGCATAAAACTCAGCGGTGTAGGATCAGGTAAGCTGGTGTTCCCCTGCGCTCTGGCGGCAAGGAATGTCTGAATACTCACCAACCATCCCGTCAGCGTGCCCGCTGCGCCATACTGGTCGCCGAGACCAATCTGTTCTGGGCTGATCTGCAAGCTGTCTGCCACCAGCGTGGTTTCCATGAACAGTGCAATACCGTTAGGATCGTCAAGCTGATACAAAATCGCGTTCAACGTCTGTAAAGACGAATTGGCACGGGATTGCCAGGCGTTAGCAGAGTCTTCCTGACTGGGGTTAAACGCGCTGGGATCGAAGGCACTGGTCAGTTGAATCTGGAAATTCTGGCCGACAGGTGCGGTATCGGCCACCGACCAACTGGTGGAGATGGAAGGCCACTGGGCAAGGGTCATCAGGTTATCGGTATATCCCGTCAGCGCGGGTGCGTTGTTATTCGCTCCCGCTACACTGTGATTATCATCCAGCGTTGAAACCATGCGGTTACCGTAGAGATCGTTCCAGCCGTAGCCAACCTGCAAAATACGACCATTGCCACTGTATGGATTCCCCGGATTGATGCTGTCCCGCACAAATTGGGTATACGGAATCGACGTCGAGTATGTCAGGTCATCTTCACGGGTCATTTCACGTACAAAACGCACCTTACCATTACCACTGGAAGCATCATCAGACTGCTGTCCTAACGGCAGCCCCACGTTACTGGCACTGAAATCGACATTCCCCTCCACCTGATACGCCAGTAGCGTAAAGTTGTTCAATAAGAAATCCGCCGCAAACTGAGGATTGGCCGGATCGGCTGGAATATCCGGCAGCCCGGCACGCGTAGCCAGAATAGGCTGCACTCCCGGAACCTCTGTCGCTGACTGCGATAACGGACCGCTCATTAGCGCCAGCGTCTGACCGGCGCTAAGCAAGGATGTGGTCGTGGCGTTCTGTCCAGCCAGTACCGTTACGCTGGTGCCATACCACGACGCAATTGATACCAGCGTCGTGCCACCAGGAGAACTGCCCACCGTAAGCACCACCGCAGGAAGGCGAATAGCAGTACCGTTTGCCAAGCCGCTGTTCCACTGAGTATCGGTAATTAGCGGGTTTGCTAATTTAATCGCAGCAGCATCCATATTGAACCAGTTGGCGATCGCGCTCAGCTGTCCGCCCGGCGCGCTGCCGTCAACGGGCACACGGTACAGGCCGTTGTTCACCGCCAGTTTTGCACCCGCCGTTAGCACAATCTCTCCGCCGGCAGCCAGCGTCTTATCCACCAACGACACCAGATTACTGAAATAGCGCGATGCCACCGCTGTCAGACTGTCACCAGCCTGCACTAAATGGCTGACCTCTTGTGAACGCGCCTTAGCAACTAACGTTGAACTGGAGGTATCGATGGCATCACCAGTCACTACTGCATTCATATAAGACTGCAGGCGTGGCTGTGGTGCATACATCACGATCAGATTAACGGTCGCTTCACCTTTGTCGTTAAAGGCAGCATCCGGCAGTCCCGCGCCGCTGTCGGCGTCGAAATAGTAGAGGAAGAACCCGCCGGAACGCGTAATGCTTGCCTCCCAAAGCAGGCGAACCAGCTCCGTTGGTTTATTGAGGATGTTGCTATTGGTTTCATCCTCAGTCCCCAAACGTGCCGCAGCCAGAAACGCAGACGGTGGCAGCGTGACGGTAGAAAGGTTGGTTTGCGAAATCCCGAAGGTGACGCCGGCTCCCGTGTCCGCAGAGAAAGTGGCCCCGCTACTGCTGCTAGCCGCCTGATACCCCACAACCATCGAGGCATAGTCAGCGTCATTCTGTACGTACTGCACCATACGTTCGAGGATCAGGGCATCGCTAGCGCTGGCCCCCATCACTTCATATGTACATTGACTGGCGCTGCTCGCCGTCCCGGTTGCAGCGAGTTTCTTCACCGTAAATTCTACGGAAGAGGCCCAGGCGACACGTTCTACCGGTGTATCTTCCACCTGTCCGGTGGCGACATTCATGCGCACTGCTTCGAGGTCAAAGTTCGGGCTGTTGACGGCCTGGAGATTTCCCGGTTCGGAAGCGCTCAGGCTGGTCAGAGCCAGCATGGAATCCGGCAACGACCAAATCTGTGTCTGCTCACCGATGGCGCCAGACGGGAAAATAATTGGATTGATACTTTGCCAGCGGATACCGTTAGAGAGCGGGTAGCGTGCAGGTTCATCGTCGACGGTGACCCAAGCATCAACCGTATCCGGCCCGGCAGGAAGAATCGTCGTCGTGGCATAGCTGTTCAGCGCGGCAATGCGCTGATAGTTAATATCCCCTAGCGTCTGCTGCTCATCCGGTGGCGCAACGGTAAAGGTTAGCGCGGACGCACCGTTGGCAAAGGAGAGCCAATCAACAGCGCCGCCCTTGCTCAGGGTAATCGTCAACGGTGAATCAGGTAGCGTGCTCAGTGGCAACTGTTGGCCGGTAAGCGCAAACAGGCCGGCGTAATCTGGCAGGCTTAACGCCCCAGTCTGAGTATTCTTCGTTACCCACATGCCCAGTTTGTTCGGCGTGATCTTGCTGGTCGGCAGACGCAGGCCATGGAAGTAGTAGCGTGACGCCATGCCGCTCAGATGGTTGATCGCATTCACCCGCTGGGCCTCAGCCAGCAACGCGGAGACCTGGAATTGCGGCAATTCCACCACATCCAGCAGTAGCGGATTTTGGTTCTCGTCCTGTGCAACAAACAGATCGATAATATCGCCGTTCTGCGTAGTAATCGGGTTGTCGACATCCTCGCGATCCACCCCGGCCAGATCCTTAACCGTGATACCGTAAGCCGTCGAGATATTCTGCAATGTATCGCCCTGTTCAATGGTATAGCCGAACGGCGGCACAGTCAGCGTGGCATTGGACTGGAAGAGGCTGGTAAGCGTCAGAATATCGCTGCTGGCAAACAGCTGTGCCAGAGAGATCCCTGCACCAATACGCGCGGCAAGCGACGTCAGGGTTTCCGATCCGGAAATAATATAAGGTGTGCCAGAGTAGGTCACCGTTGCACCAGAGAGCAGGATACCGGCAATATCGGCGTTGTTCGTCGCCAGCGCCGCCGCATCGAAGGCGCCGCCGTACTGACTCTGCGCGGCCACCGACGTAAAACTATCCGTCGCAGACAGCACGTAGCTGACCAGCGGTAGCTGCAGCGTTTTACCCGCAGTGAGCGGATGTGACTCGTTGCCTTTAAACAAATCGTAGAGGGAGAACAGTGTGTCATCCACGGTAGACAGTTGTCCCGTGGTGTTAACCCAACTAACAATGCTGTTGCCGCAATCGCCCGCCTCCAGAGGATAATTAAAGTCGCGCAAGCCATCGCGCATCGCCTGTAACATCTGGCGCATTATCAGTACAAAGTAGTCACTGAAGATAAAGGAAGCGACAGACAGCTCGCTGTTACGGTAAGCCGTGAATGCCTTCAGACCCGCACCATTGCTCTCCTGTTCTACCTGTACCGCCAGTTGGTTAAAGTATTCGCGCAGGAAGGTAACAAAATCATCACTAACGCTGTTGTAGTCAGCAAAGGTGTAGTCAATATCCGACTGACCACCCCAGCCCGGCATCGCGATGTTTAAATTCACCGCCATCGGGAAATAGGCCGCTTCGGCGGTGCCAGCATCGGTAGGTAGGCTGACAGTCAGGCGGAACTGATTATTCATAAACTGTTCGATGTCAGCCACGCTGAGCGGCATCGGTACATTTTCTGCGTCGTTCAGGTAGTTGATCAGCGCTACCAACGCCTCGTCGGTCACGATCGCTGCATCGACCTGTTCTGGCGTCATTGCTGCAGGCTGGATAGCCGCTACGGCCCAACGGGCCACCATCTTGGCTATTTTTTCAAACGACGTGTCCTGTGCATTACCCACCGCGCGCAGCAGATTGGTACTGTTATCACCGGTTGCCGAGCCGGGGGCATCAATAAACAGGCTGGCAACATAACAAGGGAACTGCTTGCTGATATCGACAGTAGGGCCAGCGAACGCATTATCTCCGGCGATGCCCGGGGCAAAGCCAAGATAGCCGATGAGGCTGTTATCGCCGCTCGTGCGCGTCAGCAGATTGCTCCACTGCGGCGTAATATTTTGTGCCGCCGCCGTAAAAGCTCGCAGCCGGGAATGGTTGGCTTTCATCGACAGTAAACGGCCGCCATCAGATTTCGCGGCCACCCGCCATGGTGCATCCTCGGGCCGTTGCAAATACCCCAGAGTGAACGATTCCTGAATGTGAGTAGAGAAACTGAAGCTAAGCGAAATCTTGAACAGTCCCAGATTGATCTCTGCTTTGGCGCTCACGCTTACCTCAACGGAGACGCTGACGGGAATGGGCGAGTAAGATGCCAGCGTGATCTGCGCATAGAGCTTCAGGTTGATATCAACCGACGCTTTAATAATCACAAAATCTACAGAGCCATAGAGGTGGCCGATGATGCCGAAAGTACCCCGTAGCTGAAAATAGTACTGCCCCTGCATGGTCATCGCATTACTGCTGCCGGTGTTGCTGACGTCGTAAGGGTTCCACTTGGCGAGGATCCCTTCAATAATGCCGAAAATGGTCAGGCTAAATCCGGCCTTCAGTATCCCGACGTCCAGCGACTTACCCAGGCCAATTTGTGCGCCGAAGCCAAACACCAGATTAGGATTAAAGAAACCGTTAGTTGCCAGCGGCAGTTGAGTCACCACCACGGCGGGCAGCTTGCCAAAATAGAAGCCGCCGGACCCTAGCGCGGGGATGCCTGGGGGGATAATGGCTTCCACCGAGAAAGAGCGAGAGAAATTCTGGTTCCATGGGAAACCGATATCAAATTTAAAGTCCCCGTTGGTATACACCTCAACGCCGAAGGTGGGTAGCGTGATGGTGACCGCCCCGACATCAATACGACGCATCAGCGTTGGCAGCGTGATTTCTGCCTGAAAGACACCTAGCCCATCGCTGATCTTGCGATAGATAATCTGGAAATCGAGGCCCGCAAATACCTTCGCCGCTTCGCCTTCTAGCGCAATACGCAACGCATAAAGCGTGGGATCGGTAAACACAACCTGCAGGGTAAAGACGTAGCCATTGCCATCATCATCCCCCTCATTTTTCTTGTCCTCGATCTTCAGTACGCCAAAATCGGTGGCGAACAGCCAGTTGTTGCCCGCATCAAAACCAATCTGCGGCACGCATTTACTGTCCGGTACTGGCAAAGCAGCCAGCAAGTCGATAGCCTCCTGCACGGAGGTGATACTTTGTAGCCCCGCAACCTGAACATGCTGCCCTGCTGCCAGCAAGCGCAGATCGAGATACTTATTACCGCTGCCGGGGGGCGCTGGCGTTGACGAAGGATCTGCCGCATTCCACGTCAACCCGCCATCGTCGGTTAACGCTCTGCTATCGTTGCCGATTTCCCACAGGAAATCGCCCTCCAGCGTGACGTGTACGCCCTTATTTTCCCCTTTTGGCTGATACTCCAGCGAAAAGCCGGTGATTTTGGCGAAGAGCAAATCTAGCGGGCCGATATCGACGCGGAATTTCACCGAGTTATCGTTGAAGTTCCAGATCAGCGAGAAATTGGCCAGCGTGATACTGTTCATCACATTCCACGGCGCGGCCAGACCAAAGGTAGAACCCGTCATCCAGGAGATAAATGTCTCTACCATCGATCCCAGCGAGGTGGAGTCGGTAAATTTCAGCGTGGCAATATTGGTCTTGTTGTCAACTTGAGCCGACAGCGGCCCCCAGAAAAAGCCGTAGGAGTTATAGCCCTTATCGTAGTTATAGAATACGGTGAGATCGATGTTGTTCCAGAGAATTTGGGCAGAGACGTTGCCATAGCTGGTGTCCTCATTCTCTGCCGCCGCCAGCAACAGTGGCTTGGGCTGCATCGGCACCACGACGCCGCTGTTGCTCAGCACGGGTACCAGTGCTTTCCCCACCAGCGCCGCATGTGCCTGCGCTTTTTCTTCTGCCGATCCCGTACCAAATTTACCCGTGATAATCGACTGAAAATCTTTGCCAAGTGGCGTATTCCATACGGTGATCGTTCCCCCAACC
The DNA here is from genome assembly GCF_044751765.1 of Pectobacterium sp. CHL-2024. Lineage (NCBI taxonomy): Bacteria > Pseudomonadati > Pseudomonadota > Gammaproteobacteria > Enterobacterales > Pectobacteriaceae > Pectobacterium > Pectobacterium sp. CHL-2024. Next base: position 225,816 of record NZ_JBIXKO010000006.1, read on the forward strand.
ATATAGGATGTCGCCTTATCTGCATCCCCCTCACCGGCCGATTCTTTTGCCGATTCCACCTTAAAGATCAGCTCGGAAATATCCAGATTGGGCATACCGTCAACCCACCAGCCACTACCAAGGTAGGTCTGAATAATCTGTTTCACCTTAATCGCACTGTCACCCTGCTGGCCCGCAAATGACCAGGCACCGTCTCCGGCATAAATCGCCGTGACGCTCATATCCACAGCAATATCCGGCTGTTCAGAGAACAGCACGGTGGCAGCCGACAAGGTACCGGTCACTTCAGATCCCGTGCCTTCAATATTGATAAACAGATCGGTCAAACTAAACGTTGCCACTCCCAGCGACAGATCCCAGCTGTTCAGCTTAATGCCCGCGCTGATGTTATAAACGGACTCAGAACCTTTTTCACTCGGTACCACCGTCATCTCGAAGTTACCGAGATCGGCATTCAAATTGATCCCGTACTCAGGAGGAAGGAAGAAGAAGATAAGATCGCCAAGCGGAATCGGCTCGCTGTCCTCCGTCAAGCTAGCGGAAGCTGTCAGATTCGGGTAACTCACCGCCACATCAATACTGCCTGGCCCAATCGCGACCTGACTGCTGGCTTGCCAACTGCAACTACGGGAGCCGGTGGGTTCAGCGATCCCCATCGTAAATTGCAGATCTTTCAGGGTGAGCTTTGGAAACAATTCCCACGGCTGGTTGTTTACCAGCAAGAGTTCGAACGAGTCGATAGCAGACGTCGCGTAATCGTAACCAAACTTCAACCGCTGTAGTTCAATATTACCCGCACCGTTGATCGCCGCTGGCAGGGTATTCATAAAGTTGATACCGCCAAGCAGCGCAAACAGATCGTTAAGTGAAGGCGACTTGATAGAGAGATCGCCGTCGATAACGATCTTCCCTTCCGCTGAAGACGGAAAATCCATATTGAAATCGATGGGGTTACCACCCACTTTTACTTTACAGACCACGGCACCGGTAAGCCGCTCATCATTACCGGGGATGGTCGCATTAACGGTGACGCTATCGAGGGTAAACCACGCCACCGCGTTTAAATTCACATCGCCAAGTACCAGCGTAAAGGCGGTATCAATCGATTCGCCATCGGCGTTCATGGTGAATTCAATGTCAGTTTTCAGCGACATCCCAAGAAAATTGAGCGTCTGCCCGGTAACGGTAATCTTATCCCCGCCTTCTGGATAGTCGATCACAACCGACTGCTGCGCTGAACCAATAGTGAAGCTATTGCCACCAATAATGGTGGTGATAAATTTATTAAAAGAGCCCGAAGAAAATACGCTGGGGAACAGCGATAAAGCGCCTTTGGACGTCGCGTTTTGCAACTGCTGGTCGAGCTGATCGAGCGGTGTTTCATCGTCACCCTCGGCAGCAAACGCCCGCAGGCACAGCGCACTGCTGGATTGCGCTTGGGTCGGATTAACGCGCATCATCAGAAACATCAGCGCCTGCAAAAGCTTATCGTTAGCGCTGTCGCTAAACCAACGTTTCAGCCCTTCAAAGTAGAGCCGCCAGTCGCCGTCTTTCTTCGCATAGTCCCGAGCCTGCTCCACCAGCAATGCCGCCAGCCTTTCTGGTGGCATCTTCGTCTCAGCGCTATAACCGTTTTTAAACTCGTAGATACCAATCTGAATCAGGTCATAGGTGGCACGGAAAAGCTTATCGCTCAGTATGCTGGGCGTACTGGGCTGCTGCACGGCATTAACAGAGGAGGTGGCGTCGAGAAGTGGACTGCCGAAACTGCTGGGGTAGGGATTGATGCCCACCTTGGTCAACTTGAAGAAAGGCTTGCCGAGATTGAGCGCCAGATTAGCGGTCCCCTGTCCTTCAAATACGGAAGGCAGGGCAGCGATTTCATAGAAGTAATTAAACAGATCCTGCGGCAACCCAGGCAGGTTGATCACAATCACGCCGTGATTGGCGAGCTGTCCCACCAGCGAGTTAAGATCGCCAGCGGAAATATCAGGCTCGATATAGATATTCCCCGGCTTAGGTGACTGCGAGTTGGTATCAGGCTGATACAACCCTTTGTTGATGCACCAACGCTGGGTGTAGTAAACAATCTTCTCATCCTGATCCATATCGGCAGGATTGCCAGCTATCGGCTTGGCCGCGTTAATGGGAATAAAATCTTTTAGTGCATCGAAGGTCGTGGACTGCAATTGATTCAACAGAATAATCACGACCGGTTGGTTAAATGGCTTACCGGTTTTTTGCGCCAGCGCACAGGCTGTAGCCAGCTCAAACGGTATTTCTGACGCACCACCGAGGACCGGTTTGCGTCCCCAGGCAGAGTCATATAAGCCGTAAACAGGTAAGGTTTGCACCTTCTGTGCAATCACCAGATCAACTACCGCTTTCGCTCGGTTAATCACATCCTTATTGATATTGGGTATCTGTAGCAGCTGTGCCCAGTCGGGTTCCTGCGGTGTCGGCATGGCAAAAGCACGATAGGAAAATGCCCCCTGCTGCAAGCTCTGTTGTTTCGCCAGATCGATATAGCTATCGGCATCTTTTGGCAAAATCAAACTGAGGGGCTTATCCGATTCATTGACGATTTCCCACATGTAGGGCTGAAGTTGCAGGTAAAAATCCACCTGCAGCGCATTTGCCAGATTCTGTTTGGTAATGCTAGTGACTTCTGCCCCGCCGTTAATACACAGTGGCACCTGCCCGCTCAATCCAGTAACCGAACGACTCTCCCCGTCTCCGGACTGTTTTTCCTGATAAGGAAAGAAGGTAATCGTCACGCCGTTTAGCGTGTACGGCTGTGGATTCTTTGGATTCAGTCCAGGCAGCAGTACCGCCAGTTTATCGATGACCTCACTGCCGTTCGTCGCGTCATAAATCAGTTCAACGGGATTGGTAAAGCCGAGAGCAATCATGCGCTTGAGTAAATTCACCGTATTCGCCTGATTGCCAAAACCGGAAGAGCGATAGACAAAATAGCGCAGGGACTGGGTCGCCAGATACGTTTGCAGACGGGTGAGCCCCTGTGCGGTGATAATACCGTTGGTGGACTGAGCCGATACGGAGAAAGCATTGATCAAAGCAGCAAGGTTCTGTGCGCCACCGCCCGTCAGTGCGGCGTTAATCGGATGCAAAGGCAGGATCTGTTCACTCATTACCGGCACTCCCCTTCGTCAGTGAAGCAAGGCGCGCGCTGTCGTCGCCCTTGGTTTTCGGCTCATTGTTATAAACGGCATACCAGGCAAGGCCGGTTTTGGGCGCTGCGCCGCCGGTGGTACTGTCGGCGTCGCCGAACAGATAAAATGCGGTGCTACCGTTAGGTGGTATCTTCAACACACCAAGGAATTTGATAGCAATTTCATTGAGGACCAGCATGAACTGTTTGCCTGTGCCACCGGTGCTGTTCTGCGATGTCGTCGTCACTGCGCGGCCCGTTCGGTTCCCGTCATCATCGGCACGCCAGGTTAGCGGTTTCAGCGACGTGGGATGCAATAACGCTCCCGGTTTGTCGGTATACAGCAGTTGGATGGTGCCGTAAGACAGTGCAATCACGCTTTGCAGACTGATCAACGGTGCCCCATTGTTGGTGCCCGGCATTTTCAGTCCGGTGGTGGTCTGGTATCCATCTCCCTCACTGTCCGGCGACCACGCCAGCAGCAGATAGGCATTCAGCCCGGCTTTGCCCGCCAAATCACCGGCCGTCCCGAGGTTCAGTCTGAACTGTAGCCCGTTCCACTCCCCGCTAACGCCGCCCATGCGAATGTTGGTCACGACGTCCAAATAGCCGAGCGACGCAGGCGTCACCTCATCATCGCTGGCGCTAACCAGCCCCATCAGTTCCATAGAGAGTGAGTTATACAAGCTACCTGCGCGCGCAACGCTGGCCGCCATATTGAAGGCGATCTGGCTGCTGTCGAACGTTATCTTCCGGGTATTCAGGGGGGCGGGCGTGTCAAACGACATATTGAGGCCCAGATTGCTGTAGCTCAGGCCGGTGCGTGGTGTATAGAGGTTATCCTCTGGTCCGAAGGAGTAAAAATCAATCGCCGTACTCGTCTCTTCATCTAAGCAGGTGCAATCAGTGTCGCCATCATCCTCATCGTCCCCCTCATCTCCATCATCATCGTCTACGGCAATCAGCTTCAGGAAGCTCATATAGCCAGTCAGATCAAAGCGGATTTGAGTCTGAGCACTGTCGGAGCTTACGGTATTCATTGAAGCGGACAACGTCTCCACCGCGCAGAGCACATTATTGTTAAACAGGAAGCTGTAGTCGGAGAGCGTCTTCATGCCATAGGTAGGCCTGCCATTATTACTTTGGAAGGTACCCGACATAATGATGGAGTTGTACTGATTGCCCCCCTCCCCCATGTCTGTTACCGCACTGCCGAACACCTTGTTCAGCGTCAGTTGGGTATAACTAGAGAACTGTTTCACCGCCGTGTTTTCAAACAGTACCTTCAGCGTCAGGGTAATAAAGTCATAATCTTCCCCGTAAGCCGGGGTGACCGGGTTGCCTTCGCTACTGGTGTCATAGCTGTTGTCGACATAGTAGATCAGGCCGTACACCGAGCTCTGCTTATCAATCTGAATCCCCGTTCCTTGCGGATCGCTTTTAATCTGGCTGATCTGCACGGCCAAATGATGGGCGTAAAATCTATCAGGGTTACGGATACCGGCAGTAATCCCCGCCAGATCGTTCGGTACGGTGGCAATTTTGGCGCGTAATACCAGAATACCGGTCCAGTTGGGATCGGCAGCAATTCGACGGAAGTCCCCGAAGAATTCGTCATCTTCCTCCGCAAAAGCAGCGGTAAAATAATCCTGTAGCCACTGCGACAGATTGACCATCTGCTGCGCGTCCGGTGTATCGCCAGATTGCATGGTCGGCGCGGAAAACGTGTCTGCCTGAGTCCATTTCGACGGGCTGGCAACCAGATTATCGTCAACGTCTCCCTCGGGATCCCACAACGGACCGGCAATATTTTTTACGATCATCACATTGGTGTAATCGCCATAGTCGAGAGACGTTCCAACGTCGGCTTCAATCACCCAGCCGCCGATATTCAGTTGATTGCTGAACGTTCCGCCGCTGCGTACAAAATGCTGTGCGTTGGCTGCCACCAGAAATAATTGATTAGTCTGAAACGCCTGCTGTAATTCAGCACTGGGCTGATTAAACGCCAGCTCTCCCAGGTCGGGTGTCACCACCTGCCCCAGCAAAATCTTTTCCCATTCGCCGCCGGTGGATGAACTGTCCACGCTGGCAAGCACGCCCGACGGGGTCGTGAAATTTACTGTTCCTCCTGCCGCCTGCACTGCCAGACGTGACGGAAGACGGGCAGCGTGCTGTCGTGCAGACAGCGTCTGGAGCATATTTTTATTGCCTATAGCCTTACGGCGCGTCGGGCCCACGATCAGTGTTTCAAACTGACGGCTCTGCTGCTGGCTAAACAGGTTAACCCCGTCACCGGGCTGAAAACCGCCATAGGGTACCAGCGGGAAAGGTGCCGTTCCGCTATCCGGCAGTACATAGCCAGGATCGACATGCCCCAGCATTGACGGGTTTTTCTGCCAAACGTAATCGTCATAGCCAAACAGCGCCGCACCATCGGGCTGTGCCGCATAGGTATTCTGCTTGCCGGCAGGAGGCAGTACCGTCGCCCAGGAAGTGACATAGCTTTGATTAAGCAAGATATTGTTATCGGTTGGTGCCCCAGTTGGTGAGGCAGCAGGCGGAGGAAACGCCACCGCATAAGCCCCCATTTGGGAGATAAAGCGCAAGCAAGAGGCGCTTTCCACCGAGTCCCCGGGAATCACGGAGATAAACTCGCTGCCGGAAAGTCCGCACAGTATTTCAGCGGTAACGCCGTTCGGACCAGGTGGTGCACTAATCAAAAAATCACCAAAAGGCGCGGCATGAAAGTCTGTCACGCTGTCAGAAATACGGTGGCCGATGGCAAACACCAGCCCGGCGTTTTGGTAACTGTCTTCCTGCGTGGCGATAACCGGTGTCAGCGTCACAGCGTCGCCCGTGACCGTCACATAGAATGAATTTAGCTGGGTAGTGCGACCATCCTGATTCGTGCCGCCAAACAGCAACGCCGAACGATTGTTGTTTTGATTATTCAGGGTATTGATGGCGTTCAGTGGGTTAGCGGGGTCGATGTTGGCCTGAAAATTCAGCATATCAGTGGCACCGTCCGACTCCGAGGCCAGCGGCAACCATTCAGAAATCAGACCATCAAACGCCACACCATTGGTAAAGAGAAAATGGAACCCCCAATGCCAGCTGTTGTATAACGACGAACGCCGGATAGCGGTATCAAAAGCGATACAGCCGCGATTAGCGCCCGTAAACGGCAGCGTAGCCAACGATGCTGCTGTCATTTGTGATGGTGGTGGTGCCGAGGCGCCAGTAAAAGTCACGCTACCCTGACTCAGCGTCAACATATTGTTGCCGAGGCTAATCTTCATCCCGTTCTGGATCGAAAGCGCCATACTCGGCAGGATATTGGCGTTAGCCAGGCCGGATACCACCGATGAACCATCGCCCGCCAACCCCAGCCAGATTGGGGCATTAGACTGTGCCAACGCGACCGGATCGGGGGTAGATAACCAGAGAATGCCGCGCGAAGCAGCCTGACGTGCGGCGACATTCTGTACCGCGGTCACAAAGGCAAGCTGTACATCAGCATCGTCGTTAAAATTCAATGCCTGCGGACAGAAGACAAAAATACCCGCCAGACTGGTATTGGTGAGAGCATCGGAGAGTTCAATATCTTTCCCTGCCGCAGGCGCATTTACGCCCAGAACGAAGGCTAGCGCCCCCGTATTATTGCCATCATTATTGGCAAGATAGAGTGCGGAACTGGCTGCCTGTGCAAAAAAAGCCATTGAACATCCTCCGACGAAGAGACGTACGGTTTAAGCCAAAGGAAACGTTCCCTTTGGCCGTATTGTCTTTGCTATATGCGTAAGTCGGAATCAGACCGAGAAGGTGTGGGTTGCCGCCAGCGTGGTCTGTTTTAGCTGTGCGTCTTGAGCGGAGTAGCCAGAGGAAAATAGCCCCAGCGTATAGGTCGTACCGCGCGTCAGCAGGATATTATTGAAGGAAACCGTGCTCTTAGCGTTGCTGCTAGTCGCTGGCGAACGCCATTTAGGTTTCTGTTTATAGGATGCGGTCACCCCTTCCCATATCCCTACCCAGGTATTGGAATCCGCGGGGCTGAAACCTGGCAACATATTTATTTGCGCCACTAATGAGGTGGAACCACGCTTAAACACATCAACAGAGGATGTTAGCACTGTGTAGTCGTCATCGCTATCGGAGGGAACAAGCACGGAAGCAACAACGTTACTGTATTTTGACCCAGTACCGGATGTGTTCAGCGGGCCAACGCCATAGCCGATAATATAGGACAGCGTGGTGACATCCAGACCATCAAAAGACTGTGAACCAGAAGGACTATTACCAACCACTGAAGCGGAATCGATGGCATCAGTAGACCAGGGAATCTCATCACCTGATTGCCAGATATAGAGAATATTGCCATAGGTGCTGGGTTGGTTAGCGTTAGGCCCACTGTAATCAACACTGATTTGATTCGCCGTCACTGAGCTGGGATCGGTAGTCACAATGATATTTTGATCGGCAGTGGCAGAAAGACCGAGTTCGACCTGCAAGACTTTATCAACAGACATAATATTTTCCTAATATCAATACGATGATTCAGATAGCCATGGTCAGGACAATAAAAGAGCTGCATCATCCATATCCATACATGATGCCCCCAAAAGGTAAGGTAAACTTACTTTTATCAGAGGTGATCTTAAAATAGACCACTTTTTATACATAACTTTAGATTTCTTTAAAAAAAAGATATAGAGGTAGGAATAAGCAAAAAACAAAGTATAAAATAAATAAAAAACAGAAATTACTAGATTTAAAGATTGTAACTCTTAAAAAACACCATCTATATTGGCATTTTTACCGCCGATCATTATCTTTGAAACAGACCCTTTAACGGATCATAATAGTAAATTACACTAATTATTCTGATTATTATTTAACCTACTTGGTGTTTTCCCAGATCGATCAACTTGAGAAGGTGGCGGTACAGGCGAGGCGTTGCAGATCCAGCGTCAGAGCCTGAGAGCTGTAGCCGCTGGTGTAAAGTCCTAGGGTATATTTTTGTCCACTGACAATCGAAAGTTCATTGATTCCCGCCGTACCAGCATTGGTATCAATCGCAATAGCAGCAAACCACTTTGGCGGTGTCGTCCAGGAAATACTTTCTCCTTCCCATAGTCCGATCCAACTATTAGAAGCTTTGGCATTAAAACCAGGTAGAAACGCAAAATCGCAGGCAAGCGAACTCACGCCAACGAAAGTGGGTGTAATGCTGCATCTGTTCGGTACTGCCGCGCGGCGTTGCTCTCCCGGCAGTTGTGCCGGAATATAAGCGGATGCCACCACGTTCAGATAACGGGACCACTCCCCTTCCGCATGCTGCGGTCCGACGGCATAACCAAGAATGTAAGCCCCAGCGGATATCTCCACATTATCCAGATTTTGATCGCCATCGGGTAAGTCGAGCAAGATTGCGCTTTGCGCCACAGCAGGACTGCTCCACGGAACGTCATCGCTGGAAACAGACCAGAGAAAAACCTGATTTTGATAATCCGCAGGCTGATTGCCGCTCAGAGTGTGATAGCTGAAATTCAGTAGAGTACCAGCAACCAGATTGATGCCCAGCGTCGTCGTCTGCTGCGTAATCGCCGAGTCCGCCAGCAACACCATGGGCTCATTGCCGCTTTGCATGCTTAACGGCTGACGCAGAGCTATTGGCAATTGATTGGGTACCCGCTGTTTCATCGGTACCTCAGCTCGTGCATGAAAAGGCAACGACACCATCACTGCCACACCCCCAGCCAGAAAATCTCGTCGCTTCACTTTTTTCTCCCTGAGGCACGCCTGTTATGGCTATTGGCAGATAGGGCTCATCAAGTGAGTATTACATGGTTTTTAGTGATGGATTACCAACCAACCAAAATAGTTATCAAGCCTGACAAAGTCATATATAGCCTTGACAGAGAGATGGTGTACCTTTATCGAAGCATACTTAGTAATAAGAAAACAGGAAGCACCACAGTATTCACCTCTGCGGCACCGCGTTTAATTTAATCTCAACGACCATATGGCCAGAAGAAATAAGAGATTAAAGCAGCATAATTAAAAAACATTATGACTTTAAAAATAGGATTTTTTATCTACGGCTCAAAATAACGATGACTGGAAAATGCGGCCACCAATATGGCGTGCGGCATCGATACACGCCTCTGGCGTTCCCAACTCCGGCATCAACAGCATTTCAGACGTCAATACTGAAGCGCCGCAGTAGTCAAAAATCCCGTGATCGATCTGTGCATGAAAAGCATCCGCATAGCCACGCTTTTCAAATGTTCTCTGATTAGCGGCACCCAGCGCCACAAGATGCACCGGTAAATGTCCCAGTTTCTTTATCACATTCCCATCGGCAGTTTCTTCATAGGCCCAGCCGTTTGAAAACACGCGGTCGATCCACCCTTTCAACAGCCCCGGCATGGACCACCAGTAAATCGGGAACACCAGCACCAGCGCATCTGCGTGATCAATACGCGATTGCTCAGCAACGACGTCAGCCGGTGTTACTCCGGTACGCTGAAAAGCCGCTATATCTGACATAGAAAACACCGGGTTAAAGCCTTCCTGTGCAAGATCTGCGATTTCAAACGTATTTTCTGGGTTTGCCCCAGCGATCCCTTGCGCAATCGCGGTAGCGACACTGTGCGTTAGTGAGGTATGAACAGGATGAGAAACGACAAGTAATGCATGCATTCCGGGTACTCCCTATTGCTATAGAACGATGTCAGCGATAATCTAATATACTAACAGTAACCTACCATTGGTAAATTACTTTTGGTACATAAGAATGTCAACAGGATAATATTGCCAATGTCTAAACCACAGGCACGACAGCGTTTATCAAGAGAAGATCGCCATATACAGCTGATCAAAGCCGCCTGGCAGATTATTCGAGAGGAAGGTACTGAAGCGCTGACACTTGGGCATCTGGCGGAACAGGCAGGTGTAACGAAGCCGGTGGTTTACGATCACTTTACTAACCGTTCGGGGCTGTTGGCTGCACTTTATAAGGAATATGATGCTCGCCAGACGGCAATTATGGATGACATGATCCGTAAAACTGATCCCGTGCTCGATAAGCTGGCTGCGGTGATTGCCACCTCGTACATTGATTGCGTACTGCTTCAGGGCCGTGAAATGCCTAATGTTATGGCGGCGCTCACCGGAACCCCCGAGCTTGAACAAATCAGGCAGGAGTACGATGCCACCTTCACGGAAAAATGCCGCGATCTCTTTGCCCCATTCTGCGCAGGTAAACCTCTTCATGCTGCCGCGCTGCGGGCCATGCTCGGTTCCGCCGAAGGATTATCTTATGCCGCCGTTAAAGGGATTATTACGGAACAACAGGCTAAAGATGAACTGTTCCACGTGATTATTTCTATGGTGCAGCGGTGTAGCGCGGGACAGTAAAACTCCCGTTCCCGATTAGAGATAGTCGTAAAGGGTCAGCATGCCATCCTGACCACTTTACCACCCCGTTCTCAGAATGGTTCAGCAAAGCTTATTGAGCTGTGCCGATAAATCACACCATTCCCTCCGCTATTTCCCCTAGTCCCTTTTAATAATTTACAAACCAGAGTACCAGTTCTATGTTTTTTTAAGCGGGCCATTGTGATTTTCAATTTCTCAGCACGAATATGATTTTATACACCAACTATTATATACCTCAAGATATAAGGAATGTTCGTATGCCTAATGATGCACTAATAAATGCGATAGTCGCTAATACTAAGCTTATGGAAGTCGATCATTGTACCGGAGTTTCCACAACAATGAGTTGTGCTGTTTATGGCAAGACGCAGGATGACTCAGGCAGTGGCAATGTAATTGAAAATAACAAAGACATGCAGAAAAAAATTAATATTGCCCTAGACTTCCCCAGTACCGATTCAAAGACTTCAGTGTGGCATTTCCTGGTTGGGCCGACCGTGCATCACTTCGTCGTCATTCCCTGGTATCAAGACAGAATATCGCAAGAGCCCGTCTATACCGTCTTTATGGCGTATGAAAATGAATATTCCGTTGAAAAATATGTAAAACATACCGCACCAGCACCTTCGGGCGCTAAGGGTTACAAAAAAATATGGACAAAAAGCGATCTAAGCAAGATGTTTTCAGATCTATTGACGAGCGATACCGCATGGAAAGAATATTTTGGCCCAACCGGCAAGCCTAAAGCCCAAAAAATAACATACTGGAAATACAAGGTAATTCCCTTAGATACGGCAATCGCTAATGTAAATAATTATAGCTAGCAAAAAAAACCAAATACTTTAATAAAAATAGCGATTATCGCCAGTATCGTACTGGCGATAATATTTTAATTAATACACTAAAAAATAAAACCCAACGATTAGCGCAAGTTTTGAAGATACAATGGATGATTGCCCGTCTTATTTTCACTCTTAAAATATCCGGAGAGGTAGTTTTTATATTCCCCCAAAAACGATAAAAAAACATCAAGACCGTTTATTATTTTTTTATAACAATCGCTATCCATTCATTCTCAACAACGTATCCTCATCCCTGAGTCAGACCATCTCAGGGCTGGCGCTTACGCTGTCCAATACCGTGCCAATACGCAGGCCAGTGACTTTCCTCGGCATAGTTATTGATCACGGCGGCGATCGCCACCAGCACAATGCTCCCCAATAGAACGGGTGTGACTAAGAACTCAAACCCCACGGCGCTTTTCCCTGCCAGAATGATCACCAGCGGGTTGGCACCTGCTGGTGGGTGAACCGCGCGAAAATACTGCATCAGCATGATTGCTACGCCAACAGACAGTGACAGCACAACGAGAGTGTCGCCGAATCCATACAAAGCAATCAGACCCACGGCTGACGTAATGAAATGTCCTCCAATCACGTTCCTTGGCTGCGCGAATGGCGATGCTGACGCAGCAAATAAAATGACGCAGGTTGCCCCGAAGGGGGCCATCAACCAAGGTACACCGCTGGACTGCCCCAAATAGCTTAGGATCAGAATCCCTATGCTCCCACCCACTAACCCTTTCATTAGCTGGATAAATGTTGGCTTTGGTGGCAAAGCACCGCCCCCTCTGAGTCTCTTCATGGTCATCCCCGATAAAAAAACATGATGTTATGAAATTGCTGTGCTAGATTAAGTGTACAGATCTGTACACAACCAGGCGAAGAGTACAGATCTGTCCACGTAAAAACAACCCATCATTGATGAAGAAAAACGATGAAAGAGATCATGGGCAAGAGAGAGCACATTTTAGATATCGCGGAAGCGCTGTTTAATGAATTTGGCTATACCGCCGTTGGCGTTGATTTAATTAGAGATAAGGCGGGAGTCTCTAAAACATCCATGTATCGCCATTTCGGCTCAAAGAATAAGTTGATTGAAGCCGTGCTGGCTCGCCGACATACGCGCTTTGAGGAAGGGTTAGCCAGCGTGATATCTGGCGCTAACGACGCGGAAAGTCGTCTGGATGCCGTGATGGACTGGCATTTTTCCTGGTTCCGAACCGTCAACTTTAAGGGGTGTATGTTCATGCATGCGCTGGCTGAATTTAAAGGGCAAGACGAAGCCATTACAGCTCTGGCCCTGCGCCATAAAACCTGGATCAAGTCATTCTTGCTATCGATATTCACTGCCGAAGAACCGGAAAAAGAAGACAAAATCGAAGCTATCATGACGTTTATCGAAGGGATGATCGTGAGAGCGGAATTTACTGGCCTAACCCGTGGCGAGGATGTTTATCGCCGGCACGCGAGACAGTTAGCCTTCCCTCATCCTTCTCAGTAATCACTCGGTGTCTATCACACATCGGTAAAGCAAGCCGACGAACAAGCAGCCACTATTAACTTTATCTCTCATTGAGGAAGTAACCATGAACTCACCACTCACACAAGGCGTTCACCATATTGGTTTGACGGTATCAGCATTGGAAGAAAGCGCGCACTTTTTTACCTCGCTTCTGGGATGGAAAGAGGTAAAACGAAAAGAGGATTATCCCGCCATTTTTGTCAGCGATGGAACGATAATGCTCACGCTTTGGCAGGTACAAACCAGCGAGCCGGTTCAGTTTGATCGAAAAAGTCATGTCGGCTTGCATCATCTTGCCATTAAGGTTGATAGCAAAGCGGCGCTGTTTGAGATCGCTGAGAAATTATCAGCGCATAACATCAACATTGAATTTGCGCCCGCTCTGGCTAGTGGTGGCCCGGCCATGCATATGATGTGCTATGAGCCAAGCGGGATCCGCATCGAGCTTTACTGGTCAGGTCAGTAAGTGAGACCTAAGAACACCTGACTCATGCGCCACATCAATAATAGCGCTGATATCGCCGCCACTCACCCTGATTTAAAATTGACCAAAATCAATAAAAAATCAGTAAATACATTAATTTACCTTTCTATACTCCCCGTCTTTTGACCTTCCCGTAGGGGGAAGGTGTAACGTCATAGCCTGTGATTCCAGATGATGACTCTATTGAGGGGAAATGATGATGAAGCTAAAGATGATGGCGGCGCTACTCGGTCTGACATTAAGCGGTTCCGGTTTTGCAGCAACAGCTGACGCTAACGCGTTTCTGGCTAAACAAGGACTGGCGGGGAAAACGGTCGAGCAGATCGTCGATGTTATCGATCAATCGCCGCAGGCAAGACCGCTGCCCTACAGCGCGTCGATTACCAGCAAAGCACTGAAATTATCCGATGGGCAGCAGCAGTATAGTTATCCGCTGGGAAATAAATTCTATCTTTCATTCGCACCTTATATTCAGCAAACCCACCCTTGCTTCACTCACAGTTTATCCGGATGTCAGGGTGAGCTCGCTAATACCGCATTTGACGTAAAAATCACCGATAAAGCGGGTAATGTTATCGTGCAGAAAACACTGAGTAGCCACCAGAACGGCTTTGTTGGCGTATGGTTACCGCGCAATATTGAAGGAACGATTAATGTGACCTATCAGGGACGCGTGGCAAGCTCACCGTTTGCGACCTATGACGACAGTCAGACCTGCATGACGACACTGCCATTGAAAGAGGCGTAGCAGAAAGCCGGTCGCGAACACGGATTCAGCAACCCAGCGGCATCGCTGGGTTGCTTATTTCAACGGGAAACTGACGTATTACTGACTTCATCGCCCCCGCGATTCACTCGCACCACGCCCGTATCCACGCGCTTACCGATATCCTTTAGCTGCGAGTATTTTTCTAACAGGCTGGGTGCGTCATCCAGACTCATGGCAAACATCCACATGTAGGTCATCACCGAATAGATATGCCCCGCATTGGTTCCGCCGTTAAGCGTCATATACACAATCGTCAGTGAAAACAGGACCGCAGCAGCGGCCCCGATCGCCAGATAGCCCAGCGCCTCACGATCCGACAGGCGAATGCGCAGCCCAGCCAGCACATGGTAATGCTTGGTCAATGAAGCCGCCGTCGCGCTGCTGACAAAGCCAACCTCTTTTTCCAGACGGTTATTTAATTTGCCAAACAAGGCTTCATTCTTGCGGGTGTAACTTGGCAGGAACAACGCAAAAAACAGCAGAATGACAATGCAGGCCACGCCCGCCCAGGACTCAATCACCAGCAACATCACGGCTGCACCGATGATCGACGCCAGCGACGTGATCAGTACCGGAAGGTGGATTTCAAAAAAATCCACGAACTCGCGTGAGAGCGCCACCCGCGCAGCAATGGTTGAGTGGTTATGGTTTTCTTTTCTCTGCGCCAAAATCACGGGTACGGCCAGTGCCGCATAAATACGGGCAAACGTGCGGGTATCCACGCTGCGCCGTGCCGCGCCAATCGCCCACATAATGAAAACCATCAGCGCATACAGCACCGCGTGCCAAGGCTGTGCATTCAGAATCGCGTTAATGGCAAAACCCGCCATCAGGGGATAAAGCAGATAAGTCACATTCTCCGCCACCACCAGTAGCAGGGTGAGAATCAGTTTTTTGCCATGCAGCTTGCCAAGTTTTTTAAGGGTGACAGCGGCACTGTGCGAAACCTTGACCGGTTCGCTGATATTATGGGTTTGCATGAGAATCGTATTTAACAGAGTTATACTTGAGCGGTTGCTCAAGAACAAAAATTGTATTTGAGCACTTGCTCAAAGTCAACGCGGGGACGGTAATGAAAGAGACGACGAAAGCGCTAAAAGACAAAATCCTTGATGGCGCAATCGAGCTGTTTATTGAGAAAGGCATAGAGAAAGTGACAACGCGCGAGCTGGCGGAACACGTTGGTATTTCGCGTAGCCACCTTTATCACTACTTTCCTGACTGGCAGACGCTGTCGATTGAGGCGCTAACGGCGTTTATGCTGGCGGATTTGGAAGAGGTCGCGGCAGAAATCGCCACGTTACCGCCGAAAGAGAAACTGCATGCGCTGGTGAAGAATTACCTGCCGGACACCACGGATGTCATCTGGAATCTGTATGGATCGCTATGGCAGTTGGCCGTTCACAATATCGCTTACGCCGAACTCGCCCATGTCATGACAGCGAAATGGTCTGCCCTGTTGGAAGAGATCATCGCATCAGGCGTCGCGTCCGGTGTCTTTAAAAATACCGATACCCAGCGCGTCTCCCGCCAGCTAGATGCGCTATTAAACGGCTACTCTGACCATCTGATTATTAACCCATCCCCTGCCGATTTTCAGCAAGCAACTGAAGATATTGATGATTTTATACAACGAGTGTTGTGACGCGCATAAGCCGCACGCCCAGAATTGCGATTAATGTGTACATGCCGCCACAACACGCATTAATCGCGGATATTACAGGCCAATTTCGAGTGAACGGTACTAATCAGATAAGCATGCTTCATCAACATTTCAAACTGGATGACATCATTTTCAGCCAGAATGGGGATCGCCTCATCGGGGGCATTATCACTGGTATTCTTACTCATCGCGATATTGTTCACCACCAGACGGTTCCCCTCCCACACTGAATCAAAGCTGAATGTGCGCCGAATCGTCAGCGGCACGCCATCCTCGCCAATGTAAATGCCGTTGACTAAAACCAGCGCTCTGTTTTGTTTATTGAGATAAAAATAGACGTCATATTCCTTTCTGATTTTCCGATCTTCCAGGTAGTGCTTTACCTCAGCCTGACAGACCAGCGGCTTACTGTATAAATTGCTTTTTAAATAAAAAAAGATTCCCAGAATAAATGAAATGGAAAGCACCAATATAGTGCAAAAAATTTTCTTTCTGACTTTAATTATTAACATAAGTCACACATCCCTTCCCATCCTTCTTGCAGGAAATAACGATTTCACTTTTCTTATCCAGCATTTCAGATATAACGATTTTTTTCGACAGGAAGAATAATGTGTTATCTGAGCACAGGTTTTCATAGTCGGTCGGGAGGGGATAACCCACGCTGTCATATAAATAGAAAAGATCGCACTTCCCATCCATCTTCACATCGATAAGATACCGATACGGGAAACGGTTTGCGCTCTCCAGCGCAAGTAGAAAAACTCCGACTATCGTTATCCAGATGAGAAGGAACAGGATGTATTGCTTTTTTTTTACTGGCTCAGCTATGGCGCGATGTTTTACAGAAAACGGTTTTTTTTCTTCGAAATTCCCTTCTTCAATGTTGTCCTCATCTCCCTGATTTAACGCTTCTCTCTCTGCCTTTGCCCCTTCCTGCGCCGGATAGGGAACAATGCTTTCTACGTTAAAAACAATACCCAGCTTGGGGATAGTTACAATCGAATCAGAAAGATCAAACTCACGTAATACCTTCCTTAACAGAGATAAATAGTTGTTTAGATTATTAATAGAAGGACAAAGCGCGTGCTTTTCCAACGCCTCTTTTAACAAAAAATCGCGGCTTAGCGTTACCCCCTGATTCTCAATAAACAAACAGAACAATCGGGAAATAGGAAAATTCACAGAGATTGCTTCATTTTCACGTTCTATCCATGCAAGCGTTCCTTCTCCTTCATTAAAAATGATTAAGTCATTAATCAAATAAACCATACGTGCTTTTCCATCAAGATTAAGAAGCGCTATTCGTTTGTTATAATCAGCCTGATAGATACATCATTTATGATGATAAAACTTATGGAATAGTCTTAAAATCACCATGCTACAACAAAAAATACGTTATCTATAAAAGCAAAAACAATTATATATCTCAATTCACAGGCTCTATCTCAGAGCAAGGATAAAAACTTACCTATTTATTGTCAAAGATTATCTACCTTTCATTTACCCTCTATCTAAATAAAAAGACATTTCATTATTTTTACCAACCAATAGATATTCCGCACTAACACATGCCAAAGACGCTGAATAACAAGTAACACATTGAATTAAATAAATTATCTCGATAATTATATTTATAGCTTATAATTTCACGCTGGAACGTGAAAACAAAAAAACAGAACAAAAAACTAAATAAATGTAAATTTAAAACATTTAATCTAAATAAATATAATTAATTCAATATATTTGACCACAAAATCATTCAACACTACGATATCCCCAGTTTCAGCGTCGTTGGTTAGGCAAGCGGAAATATATTCACCGCATGAAACACGACGAACCACCAATCAGTCAGAAAAGACATTACAAAAGAGAAGGCATTACTCGTTATGCATGAATGCGTGAACATTCATGCGAGTCGTGCTCATTTTTTAAATAAAGTAACCAACCGAGAGAGCATAATATGAAATTATCAAAGATCACCCTGGCATCCCTCATCTCCGTGATATTTTCTGTCGGCGCACATGCAGCAGATTCACATAATGGATCGGTGACGTTTAAAGGAAAAATTATTGATACGCCCTGCTCAGTATCTCAGGATGATTTGCACCAAACGATCGAGTTTGGCGAAATCAGCAAAACGGTGTTGGAAAACGGCGGCACGTCAGAAATCAAACCGTTTGATATCACATTAAAAGATTGCAGCCTGGATACCGCAACCAGTGCCAAAATTGTTTTCTCCGGCGGCGTAGCATCTGGCACCAATAATGAACTGCTGGCATTAAACGGCAGTGCAACCGGTGCAGGTATTGCCGTAGAACGCGTCGGCGAAAAAATTAAATTCGACGGAACCACACCAGCCGTTCCTGCTACGCCGCTGGCAAATGGAGATAATATTTTCTCCTTCACGTCTTATGTTGCCAAACTGCCAACGCCACAGGAAGGGGAATCGCCAGTCATCACGACAGGTTCCTTCGCCAGCACGGCTAATTTTGTTGTGTCCTATCAATAAAATTCTATTGCGCTAACAATCTATTGCGCTAACAACAGGGTATCCGTAAAAACGGGGAGGCTTCCTCCCCTATTATCCTATTCATTCCACATGTCGAAATACATGAATGGATAACCACAACGCGACATCTTTTCAAGCACCTATTCCTATGGCAATGAAAAATATTACGTTCAAAGAAAAAATAAAACCCGCGCTATTTCGTTACGGTTTTTTTATTTTTTCTTTGAATACAACATCGCTCAGTGCAACGGAATTTAACGTTAACGTACTGGATGTCGACAATCGTAATGACATTGATCTTAGCCATTTTTCCGATCCCGAATATGTCACGCCCGGCACCTATCTTTTATCAATAAAAGTCAACGCGCGTGAAATACAGCAGCAGATGATTAACTACCTGCCGGAAGGCAATCATCGCGCTCGGCCAACAGCCTGTCTCTCGCCCGAACTCGTCGATAAACTGGCACTGAAAAAAGAGGCGCGTGACAAAGCCGAATTATGGAATAACGGCGCATGTGTCGATCTGACGCCTATTGCTGGCGTCACTGTCTCTAACCAGATAGGCATGGGAACGCTAAATATTACGATCCCGCAGGCCTGGCTGGCGTACAGCGATCGCAACTGGATTCCACCCGAACAGTGGGATCACGGCATCGGCGGTGCGCTGCTGGACTATAACCTCGTTGGGAACGTACGCCGTGAGACCAATGGCAGAGGCACATCACACTACCTCAGCAGCTACGGCACCACCGGATTTAATCAGGGAGCCTGGCGCTATCGTGCCGATTATCGCTATTTTCTACAAAAATCGCGCAACGCGAATCGCGATAGCTTCTCGTGGGATCAGTTTTACGCCTATCGTCCGCTGCCAACGCTTTCAGCCGATCTCAAGCTGGGTGAAATGTATTTCAGCAGCAACCTGTTCGATAGCTATCGCTTTACCGGCGTGTCATTAGCCAATAACGAGAACATGCTTCCCCCTTCGCTGCGCGGCTACGCGCCCGAAATTCGCGGCGTCGCCAAGTCCAACGCGACGGTAACCGTGACGCAAAATGGCAGGCTGATCTATGAAACCACCGTGCCTGCCGGCCCCTTTACCATTCAGGACATGAAGAACGGCGTCAGCGGTACGCTGGATGTGCGCGTGACGGAAGAAGACGGCACGGTGACGACATTCCAGACCGAATCGGCCAACCTGCCTTACCTGACGCGGCCGGGACACGTGCAGTACAAACTCGCCGCGGGTAAACCCTCGAATACCAACCATCGTCTGCAAGGCCCGGCCTTTTCTGCCGCCGAAGCCTCATGGGGATTATCCAACGCATGGTCGGTGTACGGCGGCAGCATATTATCCGATGGCTACCAGTCCTGGTCGGCAGGCATCGGAAAGAACCTCTACCTGCTAGGCGCGCTGTCGGCGGATATCACACAGTCACGCGCGACGCTGCCAGCAACATCCTCGTCGCAAATGGGACACGCTTTCTCACTTAACTGGTCTAAATACTTCAACTCGATCGATAGCCAGATCAGTTTTGCGGGCTACCGCTTTTCAGAAAAGACCTACATGAGCATGGCGCAGTATCTCTATGCGTTGAATCTCGATAGCCGCTATCGCAATGAAAAAGAGCGCTACACCATTACGCTCTCCAAAAACTTCGCGACGCGGGAATCATCTCCCCTGCTGAGCGGGCTGTCGACCTACGTGACCTATACGCGCCAAACCTATTGGAATGAAGCCGAGCAGGATCGCTATGGGATTTCGCTAAACAAGTACTTCGATATCGGCGCAGTTAAAGGTATTGCCGCGAACCTCTCGGCCTACCGCACTGAATTCAACCGCCGTACCGATGACAGCCTGTATCTGAGCTTTTCTATCCCGCTCGGCGAGAAGGATCGCCTGAGCTACAGCATGGGGCGCTATAACAACAGCAGCAATCAGGCGCTGACCTATTCCAATAACGCCGATCCGCGCCGCACCTGGAATCTGAGCACCCGGCACGACAGCAAAGAGAATACTTACCTGAGCGGCAACTATACCCATCTGGCACCGATGACTGACGCCACCGTGGGCGTCGCCTGGCAGCAGGATCGCTATACCTACCTGAACGGTTCACTGCGCGGCGGAATTACCGCTACTCGCCACGGCGTCGCTGCACACCCGAAAGGTAATCAGGGCGGCACCCGCATCATGGTCGATACCGAACAGGCCGGCGTACCGTTCACCGGTAGTCAGGTCGAGACCAACCGCTATGGGCTGGCCGTGATTGCTGGCACCAGCAGCTACTACGACGTATCGACCCGCATTGATCTTCAAAAATTACCGCAACACATTGAAGCGGTGACGACGGTCGTTCAGGGCACGCTGACCGAAGGTGCCATTGGCTACCGTAAATTCGACGTGGTGAGCGGGGCAAAAATCATGGCGCACGTCGCGCTGGCCGATGGCAAAAATCCCCCGTTCGCCGCCCAGATCAAAAACAAGAAAGGCCGCGATATCGCCATGATCACCAACGGCGGGCAGGCCTATATCACGGGCGTATCGCCTGACGAAACGCTGTCCGTCATCTGGGAGGGCAGAACACAGTGCGCCATCACCCTACCCGCCACCTTAAATCACCTTGATGCCCTGCTGCTTCCTTGTAAATAAGCGGCGCGAAGAAAGAGAAAAATCTGGAGAGTACGTTATGAAACACACATTTTATCAGCGAGCAGCAGGATTCCTCATCGGCTGCCTGTTTTTGATGCCCACAGCCTATAGCGCCCTGAGCCTCGATCGCACCCGCGTTATTTTTAACGATGAGGAGCAATCGGCGACGGTCATGTTGATGAACCAAAACGTGGAGAACCCGTTTCTGGCGCAGTCCTGGCTGACGGACGATCGGCACAATAAAGTGACGACGCCGCTGATGGTACTGCCGCCGCTACAGCGCATCGAAGCGAAAGGATATAGCCTGATCCGTCTGGTCAAAACAGAACAAATCAGCCAATTGCCAACCGACCGCGAATCGCTGTTTTACCTTAACGTCCGGGAAATTCCACCCAAGACGGACAAGCCCAACGTATTACAGATAGCCATTCAGTCTGAAATTAAGGTGTTCTTCCGCCCCCGTGGCGTAAAGCCAGCCAAAGACGAAATATGGCAGGAAAAACTGATCGTCCGCAAAACGGGAAACACCTTTCAGGTAGAAAACCCCACGCCGTACTACATCACGGTCAGCGGCATCTTGAAACAGCCCAAAGCGACGCGCGCCAACCCCACCAGCCTGCTGAAGGGAAACGCCTTTATGGTCGCGCCACGCTCGACGCTGTCGGTTGAGGTGAATGACGGCGCGGTCGATCGCTTCTATCTGTACTACGTCAATGACTACGGCGGCCATCTGGAGTTGCCTTTTACCTGCGCACAAAACCAGTGCCAGCCCGCTATCCGTAAATAAGCCACAGGGAACCGCTATGTCTTGGTTAGCTGCTCGTCAACATCGCCATGTCGCCCTCTGCGCGTCGCTCTTTTTCGGCTTAACGGCGTTTAACGCCAGCGCGCTGGAATGCCGGCTGGGCACCGTGACCGGCCCGGTAAACGATTATGAGGATATTGGTACGCTAAAAATCCCTGCGACCTTGCCGATTGGCAGCCGTCTGTGGACATCAAAACCCTATACCCGCAGCCTGGCCTGCTGGGCGTATCAATCCGTGCGCCCGCAGGGCGAAATGTCCTACTTCTATCCCAACCCTGAAGGCAAAGTCATCAGCCAAGGGGTCGGGATTGGCATCATCTATAACGGGCAGGATCTCGGGGTGATTACCAACGGCGGCACCACCGCATCCCGCGTCTCCACGGGGCAGTGGATCTTACCCGGTCCAAGCGGCTCGTCACCGCCGTCCAACCCGACCATGCTAAACGTTACGGTGCAACTCTACCTCGAAAAAACGGGAAATATCACCGATACCACAGCGGGCGTCGATTCGCTACGCGTCTTCCAGATCGACGGTGAAGGAGGCATCAACAACAAACCCAACAGCAACTATGGCCTCAGCCTGTCAGGACTACACGGCATCGACATTATGCAGTGCGCCGCGAAAATCAACGTCTCGCCCGACAGCTATGTCGATTTTGGTACGGTCCGAGCGTGGTCAGGTACGGAGGCTAACGTGCTGGCACAAACGGAATTCCACATCAACATATCGACCGACGGCGGAGAAGACTGCGGCAAGGGTTTCGATCTGGACATCAACTTTGATGCCTCGTCGCGGGGAAATTCACTCGTCGGGATAGACGGCATGAACATGGGAAATGGCGCTACGCTGAAGATCGAAGATACGCGCAGCGGCAATAACGTGGTGTTTAACCAGTTCATCGGTCTGGTTGACGGCCTGACGGCATCGAGCGGCCAGGTTGAACGGCGTTATACGGCTCGGCTCTATGCCGCCGGCCCCGCAGTGGTAGGCGATACCGAGAAAAATATTATCCTACGGTTTAATTATCATTAATCCGTCTTCCTACGCGAGATCGTAACGATGATAAAGAACAACAATACGGTAGCGAAAGCCACGTCGCGCGGCCCTCTACTCGCCTTCACACTTGGCATCATCGCGCTGTCTTCAGGTACATCCTTTGCGCAGCAGAGGACCATGCTGGACGATCACGAAGTGACCTTCCACGTTTTAGTCGTCAACGCCGCCTGTAATGTGAGTACGGAAAGCAAGGCGATTGTGGTGGACATGAGTGAAGTCTCTGACCGCACGTTAAAAGCCAATCGCTACGGCGACTGGCATGACTTCACGATTAACCTCACGGACTGCAATCTGGATACCTACCAAAACGTCACTATCCGTTTTTCAGGCAAAGAAGAACCGCTCTTGCCCAAGCGGCTGGCGCTGGATACGCCTTCCGGTGCCAAAGGCATCGCAGTTGGCATTTATCATGCGAACAAACTGGTCGGCATCAACAGCAGCACGGACCGCATTGTGCTGCAAAGCGGAGACAACACTATTCCCTTTTCGGCCCGCATCGAAAAGATACGCGACGATCTGATTCAGTCCGGCGATTTCATGGCAACGGCGAATTTTACCTTGAGCTATTTATAGCGGGTTGAGGGAAAAGTCGAGGCCGCCCCTGTTTTTTACCAAACACTGGCGGCACACGCATTATTCACTCACGGCTAAAGTGATTTGTTAGCCGCTCCCCCTATTCGCTAGCGGCTAAAAACCAGCGGAATTCTTTTTGAGAACAGGAAATAGGGGATCCAGACGACAATACTGAAAGCAACGGCAGAAAGAACACTGAACGCATTACCGTCCAACGCAATATTAAACAGCAGTGAAGGTAATAATGTCAGGCAACATGCCACAACCGCGTTAATGGCATAGTAGGCTACCATCATCATCTTTGTCCGCTTCTTGCTGTGAGTTCAACCGATGGATGCAACACATTGGTTAAAACGCTCTGCGGGTGATTCATAGTCTA
>NZ_JBIXKO010000007.1:0-217437 GCF_044751765.1 Pectobacterium sp. CHL-2024
GTTAAGATACGGTCTTGTGAGTGCCCACACAGATTGTCTGATTAAATTGTTAAAGAGCAGTGCCACTTCATCGGTGGCGCGGGCTGCATATACTATGCTTTTCCGCTGTGAAGTCAAGTCATTACTGACTGCCTTCGTTGAATCTTTTTTCCTGTCACCGCAACGGCGTGTCGCTGTTGCCGTGTCAGTGGAGGCGCATTATAGGGACTTCTCGGCGGCTGACAAGCGCTAAATGCAAAAAAATTACCGAGTGGGGATTTTTTCAGCAAAGCGAATTAAAAGACGCCGTTATGCCGGATTTTTCGCCGCTAATTGAGCGAAATCCTGAGCGAAACGGGAAACCTGCTGCCAGTCTGTGTATTCAATCTCTTTAGTACTATCTGTTTCGCCCCCCGTTATACGCATAATGAGTTGAATCATTACCCGATCGAACCAGCGGTAGCGTGGGTAGCGTAGGGCGCCAGCGAACACGCAGCACAAATCTGGCTGCCAGGGAGAATTCAGCAGGAACTTACGCGTATAGGCATTGGTCTGTACCGTGCGTTTTTCGGGCTTACGCGCAGTGAGGTTCACGGAGAAGAATGCGCTGGGTAGCTGCTGTAGAGAAGTCAGATGCTTACGGATAAATTGATTTACCGCAGGATGAAAGCGCCCGTATCGAATCGATGCCCCAATCAGGACCTGATCGTATTGGCCCAGATCGATATCATTCGCATTGAGTACGTTAACCACATCGCACTCCAGGGTTCCTTTCAGCGTATTTGCAATATAGGAGGCAATCGCTCTTGTTTGCCCATCCCGACTCGAAAACACGATCAAAGCTTTCATTGTTCTTTATCCTTATGGGGACTATTCCCGCCAGAAGGTTGGCGTAAACAGCACTAAAAGAGTGAAGACTTCCAAACGACCAAACAGCATCGTCAGTATCAGAATCCATTTCGCCGTATCATTCATCGAAGTAAAATTCTCAGCAACGACGCCTAGCCCCGGCCCCAGGTTATTCAATGTGGCCGCGACCGCCGCAAACGCGGAAAAATCATCAACACCTGTCGCAATGACGGCCAGCATGCTGACAATAAAAACCAGCGCATACGCGGAGAAGAATCCCCACACGGCTTCAAGGATGCGTTCAGGTAACGCCCGATGACCCAGCTTAATCGTATAAACCGCATTCGGATGCACCAACCGTTTAAGCTCACGCGACCCTTGTAGGAAAAGCAGCAGGATACGAATCACTTTCAAGCCGCCCCCGGTTGAGCCCGCACACCCGCCAATGAATGCAGAGCATAGAAGCAAAACCGGCAGGAAAAGCGGCCACGATGCAATACTATCCGTGGTAAACCCTGCCGTTGTCGCCATGGAGACAACCTGGAAGAACGCCTGATTGATCGTCTGCATCCCGCTGTCATAAACGTGGTGGAACCACAGGACAATCGTACACACGGCCACCAGCGACAGTTGAACAAAGATGAACATGCGGAATTCTGGGTCACGCCAGTATACCTTCAGGCTGCGACCGCTCAGCAGGGCAAAGTGCAAGCCAAAGTTACAGCCGGAAATCAGCAGGAATATCGCGATGATGGTGTTGATCGTTGGGCTATTGAAGTAGCCGATACTAGCATCGTGGGTAGAGAACCCTCCGACGGACACCGTAGAGAAACTGTGGCCAATCGCATCGAATACCGGCATGCCAGCCAGCCAAAGCGCGACAGCACAGGCAATCGTCAGTAAGAGATAAATCAGCCACAGCGTTTTTGCTGTATCAGCAATACGCGGGCGCATTTTGTTTTCCTTCAACGGTCCCGGCATCTCCGCGCGATAAAGCTGCATCCCACCAACACCAAGAATAGGCAGGATGGCAACGGCAAGTACGATGATTCCCATCCCACCAAACCATTGCAGCATTTGTCGATAAAACAGAATGGCTTTAGGCAGTGAATCCAGCCCGACCAGCGTAGTGGCACCCGTTGTCGTTAGGCCAGAGAACGATTCGAAAAAAGCATCCGTTACGCCCAGATTAGGATGTTCAGCAAACAGGAAAGGCAGCGCACCGACGCTTCCCAGCACCGTCCAGAAGAGAACAACGATCAGAAACCCTTCGCGAGATTTCAGTTCATGCTTCTGTTTGCGGTTTGGTAACCACAGCATGATGCCAATCGCCAGCGCGACAATAAATGTCTGCGTAAACGCTCGGCCTGCGCCATCGCGGTAAATTAACGCCACCAGTCCGGGAATAACCATTGTCCCGGAAAACAGGATAACCAACTGGCCGACAATACGAGTTATGGCGCGCAAGTGCATCGCAGGGAATTCCTTAATGATTCATAAAAAGCGCTGGGATTATTATGGAATCGGCAATAAATGCAACGCGCCGCGGCTTAAATCACGTAATTTCATTGCCGCCTCCTCAGTTCCCCTAACGGGGATAGAGAACCGCAATACGACTTCCACGCCATACTCACTATGCAGAACTTTTCCACCAAGCTGGAAGATCAGGGATTCCACCTGGGGCAACAGTGCATAGTCACATTGTAAGCCATACTCTTTTTGCAATACTTTCTCTTGCAGCGATAGCAGCTTCAGCGCTTGCTGAACACCACCACCATAAGCCTTCACTAACCCACCCGTGCCCAGCGGGATTCCGCCATAGTAGCGTACGACCACGGCCGTAATCTCACCGATACCGCTTCCCATCAGCTGCGACAGCATCGGCTTACCCGCCGTGCCGGAAGGCTCACCATCGTCAGAAAAACCCAGCTGCTGGGAATCGTCAGGCGCCCCCGCAACAAATGCCCAGCAGTGGTGACCCGCCGAAGCATGCTCTTCCCTGACATGCTGGATAAACGCTTTCGCCGCGTCGATTCCCGGCGTTGCCGCCAGGATCGTCGTAAAGCGACTTTTCTTGATTTCCTCGCTGAAGCTCACTGGCGCCGCAGGAATGGGATACGCTTGCATCAGGCCAGATTCAGGTCGCGCGTCATGTTCTCCACACGCCCGTCATGGATGACAATATTATCCTCGATACGGATACCACCAAACTGTTTCAACGCATCGATTTTTTGCCAGTCAAAGTGCTGACGCAATTCGCCCTCACGCCACGGAGCAAGCAAGGATTCGATGAAATAGATGCCCGGTTCAATCGTCATGACCATGCCGGGTTCAAGCACGCGAGTACAACGCAGATAAGGATGCTGCGACGGTGCCGCCAGATGTGTGCCGCGATCGTCTTGCATAAATCCGGCGACATCATGCACCTGCAAGCCCAGCGGGTGGCCAAGACCGTGCGGCAGGAAAGGCGATGTCAGCCCCTGCTCCACCATGGCCTCTTCGCTGATGTCCTGCACCAGCTGATGTGATTTCAGCAGCTTCGCAATCCGCTGATGCATCTGAAGATGGTAATCGGTATAACGCACTCCCGCCTGAATGGTATCAATCAATGACAGCATTTCCTGATTGAGATCTTTAATCAGCAGGGCAAACGCGCCATCACTCTGCGCAGAATAGGTACGCGTCAGATCGGCGGCATAGCCGTTATATTCGGCACCCGCATCAATCAGAAAACTGCGGACATCGGAAGGCACCTGATGATCGAGCTGGGTATAGTGCAACACTGCGGCATGTTCATTTAGCGCGATGATATTGCCGTAAGGGACATCAATATCGCGATGACCGGTGGCCGTCAGATACGCCAGATTAATATCGAATTCGCTCATCCCGGACAGGAACGCTTCATGCGCCGCCCGGTGACCGATAACGGCGGTCTTTTGCGCTTCACGCATGCAGGCCAGTTCGTAATCCGTTTTATAAGCCCGATGGTAGTGCAGATAATCCAGCACGCCCTGAGGGTTAATATTGTCTGCACGAATCCCCAAATCCTGCGCACGCTGCGGAGCATAGCCGATGTAGGCAACACGTTCGCGCTGCGATGGAAGCAGTTGCCCAATATCATCAGCATTCCGTAGCACGGTAATATCGATGTCTTCAGTCCAAAAACTCTCGGGAACCGGTGCAACGTTATGCCAGTAATCCACCGGCGAGTAGAACCACAGTTTTGGCGGGTTAACGCCGTCAACCCATAGCCAGCAGTTCGGCACCTGCGTGACAGGCACCCAAGCTTTAAATTGCGGATTAACTTTAAAAGGATAGTCGTGATCGTCCAGAAAAACGGTCAACAGCTCACCAGAGTGAATCAGTAATGCGTCAAGCTGATGGCGCGCTAAAACCGCCTGAGCACGCGCTTGCAGCGTAGCCAGGTGGTGATGATATAAAGAAGCCAGCTTTTCCATGAGTATCCTTGTACGTCACGACATGATCTCTCCATTTTAACACAGGCATTCCCCAAGGGCAGCGTCCGGTGCTTTGTGATCGATTCGGCAAAAAATTAATCTCTCGTTTGCAAAACGTTAACATTAAAACCACAATTCGATTATCTGGTCATACCAGATCACTCACACAAACAGCGGAGATAAACATGCTTTATCAAGGTGAATCCCTCTACCTTAACTGGCTTGAGGACGGCATTGCCGAGCTGGTATTTTCTGCCCCTGGCTCCGTAAACAAGCTAGATACCCGCACGGTTGCCAGCCTGGGTAAAGCGCTGGACGTTCTGGCGGAACAGCCGAATCTGAAGGGCTTACTGCTACGTTCTGATAAACCGGCATTTATTGTCGGTGCCGATATCACAGAATTCCTTTCCCTTTTTGCCGCACCGGCCGAAAAGCTGCATGAATGGCTTGTCTTCGCCAACAACATTTTCAGCCGCCTTGAGGATTTGCCCGTTCCCACACTGTCCGCGATTAATAGCTATGCGTTGGGCGGCGGGTGTGAATGTGTGCTGGCGACCGATTTTCGGTTGGCAACGACGGATGCGCGAATCGGGCTGCCTGAGACCAAACTGGGGATCATGCCGGGCTTTGGCGGCACGGTCAGGCTACCACGCCTGCTGGGCGCGGACAGCGCGCTGGAGATTATCGCCGCAGGCAAAGACATCGGCGCAGCCGATGCTTTAAAAGTGGGGCTGGTGCAAGCCGTTGTCGCCAATGACAAGCTGGTTCCCGCCGCCATCAAGATGTTGAAACAGGCGATTAATGGCTCACTGGACTGGCAGGCTTACCGACGTCCGAAACTTGAAGCGCTGAAGCTCAATAAGATCGAAGCCATGATGAGCTTTACCACCGCCAAAGCGATGGTGCTACAAACTGCGGGCAAGCACTATCCGGCACCAATGCTAGCAGTCAAGACCATCGAAGCCGCCGCGACCATGACACGCGATGACGCATTGCAGCTTGAGACGCAGCACTTCGTTCAACTGGCGCGTTCCAATGAAGCTCGTGCACTCGTCGGCATTTTCCTCAACGATCAATATGTTAAAGGCAAAGCGAAGAAGCTGGTTGGCGAGACATCCGTACCGCAGCAGGCCGCCGTGCTAGGTGCGGGCATTATGGGCGGCGGCATTGCCTATCAATCTGCGTTCAAAGGCGTGCCGATTCGGATGAAAGATATCAACGAGAAGCCGCTTGCGCTGGGGATGAATGAAGCCGCTAAGCTCCTGAATAAACAGATGGAGCGCGGCAAGCTGGACGGAATGAAAATGGCGACGATTCTGGCCAGTATTCAGCCAACGCTGGATTACGTCGGATTCGAGCGCACCGACATCGTGGTTGAGGCTGTGGTTGAGAACCCGAAAATCAAAGCCAACGTGTTGGCAGAAACCGAATCGCACGTGAGTGAGAATACGATTCTGGCTTCGAATACCTCAACGATCCCGATTGCTTCACTGGCTGCGTCGCTAAAACGACCGCAAAACTTCTGTGGTATGCACTTCTTCAACCCGGTACACCGCATGCCACTGGTCGAAATTATTCGCGGCCCTCAAACCAGCGACAGAACCATCGCCAGCGTGGTGGCTTACGCCAACAAGATGGGCAAAACGCCAATTGTCGTGAACGACTGCCCTGGATTCTTCGTGAATCGGGTGCTGTTCCCCTATTTTGCTGCGTTCAGCCTATTGCTCAGAGACGGTGCTGATTTCCGCGATATTGATAACGTCATGGAGAAAAAGTTCGGTTGGCCGATGGGCCCGGCCTATCTGCTGGACGTTGTCGGTATTGATACCGCTCACCATGCTCAGGCTGTGATGGCTGAGGGCTTCCCACAGCGCATGGCGAAAGACTATCGCGATGCGATTGATGTGCTATTTGAACACCAGCGTTTCGGGCAGAAGAATGGTCACGGCTTCTACCGTTATCAAACCGATAGTAAGGGGAAGCTGCGTAAAGAACAGGATGAAGCTGTAGATGCGATCCTTCAGGACATCAGCCAGCCGAAAAAAACGTTCAGCGCAGAAGAGATTATCGCGCGCATGATGATCCCAATGATTAATGAAGTCGCTCGCTGTCTGGAAGAAGGTATCGTCGCCAGCCCCGCCGAAGCAGACATGGCGCTGGTATATGGGTTAGGTTTCCCTCCCTTCCACGGCGGAGCCTGCCGCTATCTGGATACATTAGGTAGCGAACGTTATGTCGAGATGGCGCAACAGCTGGCACACCTCGGTGCCATCTATCAGGTGCCTGACGGCTTGCAGCAAAAAGCCAAAAGCAATGAAGGCTATTATCCGTCGGTCGCGCCACACGCGGACGTTTCTTACGGTCAACCGGCATGAGGACAGGAAATATGGAAAAGGTAGTAATTGTTGATGCCGTACGTACGCCGATGGGACGCTCCAAAGGCGGCGCTTTCCGCCAGGTAAGAGCCGAAGACCTGTCTGCACATCTGATGCGTAGCCTGCTGAGCCGTAACGCTGCGCTGGACGCCCATGAGATCGACGATATCTATTGGGGATGTGTGCAACAGACGCTGGAGCAAGGCTTCAACGTCGCCCGCAATGCCGCTTTGCTGGCAGAAATCCCGATGAACGTCCCTGCGACCACGGTTAATCGGCTGTGCGGTTCCTCCATGCAGGCGCTCCACGATGCCGCCCGCGCCATTATGGTGGGCGATGCGAATGTCTGCTTAATCGGTGGCGTTGAGCATATGGGCCATGTGCCGATGAATCATGGCGTCGATTTTCATCCGGGGCTGAGCCGCACCATAGCTAAAGCCGCAGGTATGATGGGGCTCACGGCTGAGATGCTGGGGCGTATGCACAATATTAGCCGTGAGATGCAGGATCAGTTCGCCGCACGTTCGCACCAGCGCGCCCACAGCGCCACCCAGTCAGGAGCGTTTCGTCATGAAATCATCCCCACGGCGGGCCATGCTGCAGACGGCGTGCTTCAACGTTTCGATTATGATGAGGTCATTCGCCCAGACACCACCGTCGATAGCCTTGCGGCACTCAAACCCGCGTTCGATCCGGTTAACGGTACGGTGACAGCCGCATCATCCTCGGCGTTATCCGATGGTGCGGCAGCCATGTTGATCATGAGCGAATCCCGCGCGGCATCGTTAGGCTTACCCGTACGGGCTCGCATCCGAGCGATGGCCGTGGTTGGCTGCGATCCTTCGATTATGGGTTACGGCCCCGTCCCCGCGACCAAACTGGCGTTGAAACGAGCAGGGCTCAGTCTGACCGATATCGGCATCTTTGAACTGAATGAAGCCTTCGCCGCCCAGACGCTACCCTGTATTAAAGATCTGGGGCTGCTGGAACAGTTGGATGAAAAGGTCAATCTCAACGGCGGCGCGATTGCGCTGGGTCACCCGCTCGGCTGCTCAGGCGCACGCATCTCCACCACGTTGATTAATCTGATGGAAGGCCGCGACGCTCAGTTTGGCGTGGCGACGATGTGCATCGGGCTGGGACAAGGCATTGCGACGGTATTTGAGCGCGTCTAAACACAGGAAAGTTCTGCCAGAGCACGACTAGAAACCAAAAATCCCACAGCCGTGGGATTTTTATTTTGCTGCTTATGTCTTACTGCTATCGACTGCTTTAAATAAACGAAAACGCATCGCTGAACATATGCGCTGTCAGCGCACCGCGCTCGTTACAAAAACGCTCACGTGCAATTTTCGCCATTTCAAAACGACCAGCAATATAGATATCCTGCTCTGCCAGTGAGCCGTAATCCTGCAATACCGCACTCAGGACGGTCCCCGTTCTGCCATCCCATCCTGCTTCCGGCTGCTCGACTACCGGCACTACGCGCAGATTCGGGTGCTTGGCCGCAAAGCCTTCAAGCTCGGTTAAGTCATACAGATGCTGGGATTCACGTCCCCCCCAGTAAATAGCGATATCACGCTCGGGTTGCTGCGCCAGCGCGGTCAGCAGAATAGAACGCACATACGAAAATCCGGTTCCGCCCGCAATCAACACCAAGGGGCGCGTGCTCTCTTCCCGCAGCCAGGCTTCGCCGTGCGGGATATCGACCGTCAGGGATTTTTCCTTATGAATGCGTTCCATCACGGCCATCGCGTAAAGATTCAGTTCGGACGCCCCAATGTGCAACTCAATAAAATTTTTATCCATCGGGGTCGATGCCAGTGAAAAAGGACGTTTATCTCGATCGCCCATCACCACCATCAAATACTGACCAGCCCGAAAGGAAAACGGCGCTTCAGGTAACAAACGAACGCGATAAACCGTATCGGTTATGGCTTCGACCGAAGTCACTTTACAGCTCAATGTTGTCATGCATTCCCTCTATAGGGTCATAAAAGCAAAACTGAGAACAGAGCAGCAGCCCTTAACGCCGAGGCTCTCTGTCACTAAAAATGGCCAGTTCATCCCATATTTCATCAATGCGGGCACAAACCTGCGGGTCTTTCTTGATGGGGTGACCCCACTCGCGCTGCGTCTCGCCAGGCCATTTATTGGTGGCGTCCAGACCCATTTTGGAGCCAAGGCCAGAAATCGGCGAGGCAAAATCAAGGTAATCTATCGGCGTATTTTCTACTAATACCGTATCGCGCGCCGGATCCATACGCGTCGTGATCGCCCATATGACGTCGTTCCAGTCACGCGCATTAACGTCATCATCGCAGACAATGACAAATTTCGTATACATGAACTGGCGTAAAAAAGACCAAACGCCCATCATGACGCGTTTAGCATGGCCAGGGTACTGTTTCTTCATGGTAACGACCGCCAGACGGTAAGAGCAACCCTCCGGTGGCAAATAAAAATCAACAATCTCAGGAAACTGCTTTTGCAGGATCGGCACGAAAACTTCGTTCAACGCCACGCCCAAAACAGCAGGTTCGTCCGGTGGACGGCCGGTGTAAGTCGAGTGATAAATGGCATTCTGGCGCTGAGTAATATGCGTGACGGTAAAGACCGGGAAGTGATCGACTTCATTGTAATAGCCGGTATGGTCACCATAAGGCCCTTCCGCTGCCATTTCTCCCGGTTCAATATAGCCTTCCAGAACAATTTCCGCACTGGCGGGGACTTCCAAATCGTTCGACAGACACTTCACCACTTCTGTCTTATGCCCGCGCAACAACCCCGCAAAGGCATATTCCGATAGCGTATCAGGGACTGGCGTCACCGCACCGAGGATCGTCGCGGGGTCAGCGCCCAATGCGACAGACACCGGAAAACGCTGCCCGGGATTTTCCTGACACCACTCCTGGAAATCCAGTGCGCCGCCGCGATGAGATAGCCAACGCATGATCAGTTTATTTTTACCCAGCACCTGCTGGCGATAGATCCCCAGATTCTGCCGCTCTTTATGCGGCCCGCGCGTCACGGTGAGCCCCCAGGTAATCAGCGGTGCAGCATCTTCCGGCCAGCACTGCATCACCGGAATCCGGCGCAGGTCAACGTCATCCCCCTGCCAAATCTGTTCCTGACACGGCGCAGAAGACAGGCGTTTCGTTGGCATATTCAGTACCTGACGGAACTTCGGCATTTTATCCACCAGATCGCGGAACCCTTTGGGCGGCTCCGGCTCTTTCAGAAACGCCAGCAGCTTGCCCACCTCACGCAATGCGCTGACGTCTTCCTGCCCCATTCCCAATGCAACACGTTTCGGCGTGCCAAATAAATTGCACAGCACCGGCATGTCATAGCCTTTGGGGTTCTCAAACAGGAGCGCAGGGCCTTCCGCACGCAGCGTTCGGTCGGCAATTTCCGTCATTTCAAGGTAGGGATCGATGGGCTGGGTAATGCGTTTCAACTCCCCTCTCTCTTCCAGCAGTGAGAGGAATTCGCGTAAGTCACGGTATTTCATGCTATTCATCGGGGGCAGTCTATCGTTCTGGCTATTATAAAGTCTCTTCGCCAACCTGTCGCTTCCCGAAGCGCCTATTTATGGTAAGAATCTGCTCGCTATCAAGAATCCGATCGCCAAAATGTGGTAACAAAAATATCTGCCGAAAATTTTTTATCCGTGCTCGCTTTTGTTATGCTTGCTCGTCGGAATCATAAGTCTGCGAAATTATGGAAGCCTGGTACTTACTGTATTGTAAACGTGGTCAACTGCTGCGAGCGAAAGAGCATCTGGAACGTCAGGATGTCACCTGCGTGAGCCCGATGATCACGCTGGATAAGATCGTTCGTGGTAAACGAACGGAAGTGTGTGAACCGCTGTTCCCGAACTACCTGTTTGTGGAGTTCGATCCCGAACGCATCCACACCACCACCATCAGCGCGACGCGCGGGGTGAGCAACTTTGTGCGATTCGGTGCACTGCCCGCGACCATTCCGCAGCAGGTTATCGATGAATTGTCACTTCGCCCTGTTCAGGGAATCATTGACCCACTGACGCCACAGCCCGGCGATAGCGTGGTCATTACCGACGGTATTTTCTCTGGTCTTCAGGCTATCTACACCGAGCCTGACGGCGAAGCCCGCTCGATGCTGTTGCTGAATATGTTGAATAAACAGGTCAGACAGAGCATCGATAACCGCGAGTTTCGCAAAGCCTAGTCCTTGTAAAATATAATCCTTTTAAAACATAGCCCTTTGAAAAAATAGTCTTTCGAAAAATGTAGTCCTTCGAAAAGCTTAGCTCGACGTTCCTTGTCTGTTTGCCCTACCCGGCGCGCTTGCCGCGCCGGATGAGAACAGACTTAGCGCTGCATATGCTGATCGTGCAGCCACTGTGCGACACGTTTGGCAAAATAAGTCAGCACACCATCTGCACCCGCGCGTTTAAAACACAGCAGAGACTCCATCACTACTGGCTGCTCTTGCAGCCAACCATTCTGAATTGCCGCCATGTGCATCGCGTACTCACCAGATACCTGATAAGCAAACGTCGGCACGCCGAAGGTATCTTTGACACGACGCACCACGTCCAAATAAGGCATCCCCGGTTTGACCATCACCATATCCGCACCTTCCTGCAAATCCTGCGCAATTTCTTGCAAGGCTTCATCGCTGTTAGCCGGGTCCATCTGGTAGGTTTTCTTGTTGCCGCCTTTCAGATTGCCAGCTGAGCCCACGGCGTCACGGAAAGGCCCGTAATAGCACGACGCATACTTAGCCGAGTACGCCATGATCTGGGTATTGATCAGGTTTTGCGCTTCGAGGGTGTCGCGGATAGCACCGATGCGACCGTCCATCATGTCGCTAGGCGCAATAATTTCGGCTCCAGCTTCAGCGTGGGACAGCGCCTGACGCACCAAAATCTCCTTGGTGACGTCGTTAATCACATAGCCATCCGCATCGATAATCCCGTCCTGCCCGTGCGTGGTATAGGGATCGAGCGCCACATCCGTCAGTAAACCCAGTTCTGGGACGGCATCTTTCAACGCGCGGATTGTGCGAGGAACCAGACCATCCGGGTTATAGGCTTCTTCGGCATAGAGCGATTTCTTATCCGCTTCAATAACGGGGAACAGCGACAGAACCGGAACGCCGAGCTTAGCGATCTCTTCGGCTTCTTTCAGAAGCACGTCGATAGTCATCCGGTATACCCCCGGCATTGAAGGCACTTCCTGACGATGATTTGTCCCTTCCATCACGAAAACGGGATAAATCAAATCATTCACCGTCAGTTGATTCTCAGCAACAAGGCGGCGGCTGAAATCATGGCGGCGAATGCGACGCATACGTCGGCCGGGGAAAGTGCCGGGAAAAGCAGTGCTCATGTCATTATTCTCCTGAATCAGGCCAGCCGGAAAACCCGGCGGGCATTTTCATCTGTTGTCTGTCCCAACCATGTGGCATCTTCTCCACGCCACTCCGCAATCTGGCGAATAATATGAGGCAGATAACAGGGTTCGTTACGGCGGGAGGCCGGTTTAGGGCGTAAATCCCGGGGTAACAGATAAGGTGCGTCGGTTTCCACCAACAGCCGATCGGCAGGAATATGCGGCAGTAAGGCGCGCAGCTCAAGTCCGCGACGCTCATCGCAAACCCAGCCGGTAATGCCGACCATCAGCCCCGCAGCCAGACACTCATCCAATTCATGACGATTGCCGGTAAAGCAGTGAACGACAGCGGCAGGTAACTGACTCAACCACGGCGTCAGCAGAGAGATAAAGCGGGAATGGGCATCACGACAGTGAAGGAAAACCGGCATGGAGCGTTCGGCCGCTATCGCTAGCTGCGCACTGAATGCCCGTTCCTGCTCTTCTGGCGTCGAAAAGTTACGGTTGAAATCCAACCCGCATTCGCCAATGGCAACCACGCAGGCGGCGCTTGCCATCTGATGAAGCTGCTCAGCGATGGTGTCATTCCATTGGCTGGCATCATGCGGATGAACGCCTGCCGTTGACCAACAGTAATCGGGGTAGGCTTGTGCCAGTAACATGGCCTGATGGCTTTCCTGAGCGTTTGTTCCGGTGATCAAGATGCCGCTGACACCCGCTTCCTTTGCCCGGATGACGACCTGCTCCCTGTCTTTTTCAAACTGAGAACTGGTTAGATTGACACCGATATCAAACATGACTCTCACCTGCCCGTGACCGTTCGCCGATTTTACGCTGGCGAATAAAAAAATAAGACCTCTCAAAGAGAGGTCATTTTACCGTCCTACCGCAGGAAACCGTTCGTTACTGCGATGGCTCTTCGGTTTCAGCGCGTCGGCCTTTGCCAACATAAAACCGCGAGAAGAAGACGCCGATTTCAAACAGTAGATACATGGGAATCGCCAGCAGCGTCTGCGAGAAAACATCCGGTGGCGTTAGCAACATACCGACAACGAACGCGCCGACCAAAATATAAGGGCGCTTTCTTTTCAGCTCTTCCGGCGTCACCACGCCACTCCAGCAGAGCAGCACAATGGCAACTGGAACTTCAAACGATATCCCGAACGCCATGAACAGCGCCATAACAAAATCGAGGTAGTTATTGATGTCCGTCGCAATCAGCACACCAATAGGCGCGGTTTTCGCAAAAAAGCCAAACGCCAGCGGGAACACTACGAAGTACGCGAACGCCATGCCCATATAAAACAGCAGACTACTGGAGACCAGCAACGGCATCATTAAGCGACGCTCGTGTTTATACAGGGCTGGGGCCACAAATGCCCACACCTGATACAGCACCAGCGGCGCAGCGACAAACACTGAGACAATCATCGTCAGTTTTATTGGCGCAAAAAAAGGCGAGGCGACATCGGTCGCGATCATGCTGGCACCCGCAGGTAATTGCTCAATGAGCGGGGCGGAAACCAGTTGATAAATGTCGTTGGCAAAGTACACCAGCGAAATAAATACCGCCAGCACACAGATAATGCTGTTCAGTAGCCGCTTACGTAGCTCAATCAGGTGGCTAATTAGCGGTTGAGTCTCTTCATCGGCCATAAACTAACGACTATCGCTCGGTTGGCGGGCAGAAACAGCAGAAGACTGGGACTGCTCAGGTTTGACATTATCGCTGCTGACAGCGTCATCACTCGCGGCGTTGTGACCATCATGGTGATGTTCAGCCACAGTAGCGCTTTCAGGTTTAGGCTGACTGACTGCCGGACGTACTGCGGTTTCCGCTTCAATCACCCCATCGTAGGCCGCTTCGGGATCGCTCAGCGGGGTGCTGTGCTGCGGTTCCGCCGTCGCGCGATGACCTTCTGACGTTTGGTGGTCATCTGGCTTTTGCGGCGACACTGTCTCGGTATAGCCACGTTTCATCGCTTCTGCCGCTTCTTTGAGTTCATCCATTGAGGCTTTCAACTCAGGCGACAGGTTCTGCAAACTGGCTTTTTCGACTTTCTTCAGGCTTTCCTGAAACTCCTGGAGTTTCAGTTCCTGCGACAGCTCATTCTGAACCGTAGACGCCAGCGAACGCAGCGTCCTAATCCAGCTTGCAACCGTTCTGACTGCCACAGGCAAACGCTCCGGCCCGAGGACAATCAGGCCAAGAACCATCACCAATAGCAATTCACCAAAACCGATATCGAACACAGATTACACCTGCTCTTTATGCTGGCTCTTCGTTTCGCCTGGCTTGACGTCTGATTGGTTGTCAGCGATAGACTTGGTAGAGAAATCGGCATCTGGCTGCGTTTTGTCTGCGCCAGTAGACGGCTGATCGTCACCCATCGCTTTCTTAAAGCCTTTGATAGATGCACCCAGATCCGAACCCAGCGTTCTCAGCTTGTTGGTTCCGAACAGTAAGATGACGATGACTGCGATAATCAACAGGTTCCAGAGACTAATACCACCCATAACATTTACCTCTTTTCAAAAAGGGGAACGACAGAATTCTCGTTATTATATCGGGTAATTCTGGCGTGCATCATGATCTGCTTCAACGAGTTCGACGCCAACCGATAATCCAGGCAACAATTCCTGCGGCCATCAACCCCGAGGGAACCATATCGGCTTCAACACGGCTAATCAGTAATAACGTACCACTGATTAGCAACGTTGCGCCAATACCCAAAAGATATCGTGACTGCCCTTGACGAGACTGCTGCGTCTTCAATTCATAGGCCAGTTGATCGACGCTTTGCTTTAACATCTTATGCTGACGCAACCCGTCATAAAATAATTCAGGGACTTCCGGCAATTTTTCAGCCCAGAATGGCGCCTTTTCTTTGAGCGCACGGAAAACCGCAGGCAAACCGACCTGTTGTTTCAGCCAATTTTCCAAAAACGGCTTGGCGGTTTTCCACAGATCGAGCTGCGGATAAAGCTGCCGCCCCACACCTTCGACATACAGCAGCGTTTTTTGCAGCAACACTAGCTGAGGCTGTACTTCCATATTGAAGCGACGCGCCGTATTAAACAGATTCAATAATACATGGCCGAACGAAATTTCTGCCAACGGCTTCTCAAAGATCGGCTCACAGACCGTACGAATAGCAAACTCAAAATCGGCAACATTGGTGTCTGGAGGCACCCAGCCCGAATCCACATGCAGTTCGGCAACTTTGCGATAATCGCGGTTGAAGAAGGCAATGAAATTCTCAGCCAGATAGCGCTTATCTTCTTTATTCAACGAACCAACGATGCCGCAATCAATACCAATGTATTGCGGGTCTTCCGGGTGCTCGTAGCTGATAAAGATATTGCCGGGGTGCATATCTGCGTGGAAGAAACTGTCGCGGAACACCTGCGTGAAGAAAACCTGAACGCCGCGTTCTGCCAGTAGCTTCATATCCGTGCCATTGGCTGTCAGCGCGTCGACATCAGAAACAGGAATACCGTAGATTCGCTCCATCACCAACATGCCTTCACTGCAGTAATCCGAATAAACTTCCGGCACATACAGCATCGGGCTGTTCTCAAAATTACGCCGCAGTTGGATGGCGTTTGCCGCTTCTCGCAGCAGGTTCAGCTCATCCAGCAGCGTTTTTTCATATTCCAGCACCACTTCGCGCGGACGCAGGCGACGACCATCCGGCAACAGGTGCGGCAACCACCCCGCCAGACGTTTCATCAGGCGCATATCCGCCTTGATGACAGGCAAAATATCCGGGCGAATAACCTTGATAACGATCTCTTTTCCCGTGCTTTTCAGACAGGCGGTATGCACCTGTGCAATCGAGGCAGAGGCCAGCGGTTTAATGTCAAAATCATCAAACCACTCTTCAAGGGGGATTCCGCCCATCGACAGCTCAATTTGCTCGCGCGCCAATTTGCCATCAAACGGCTCAACCTTATCCTGCAACATCGCCAGTTGATCGGCGATAGCCGGTGGGAACAGATCGCGGCGTGTGGACATCATTTGTCCGAACTTAATCCACACGGGCCCTAGTTCCTGAAGCGCCAAACGCAGACGTTCCCCTAAAGGCTTAGTCCGGTGACGATTGGGTAACCAGAACAGCAGACGACGGCCCGCACGTAGCGGCAGCGTCAGACGCATTTTAGGAATCAGTTCGTCCAGACCATAGCTCAACAGCACACGCACAATGCCGTAAAGGCGGCGTAATTCACTGGGCGTCATCGTAAAGCCTCCAGCTTCGCCAGCCGTTCGGACAACGTATCGGCGGATTTATCCAGCGCAACAATTTCCTCATGGAACCAGGCGTTTTCCAGTTTTCCCGGAGCCAGTCGCCACTCTTCCGTTAGCGTCTCAGACAAGAAATGTTGCTGCTGATGGAATGAGCGTCTCAGGAAACTCAGGGTTTTCTGTGCCGTTTGGGTAAGCCCCTGAGCAACAATATCGCCCAGATAGGGGGACAACCACTCCGCCGGATCGAACTCCGCCAGATCAACCAGCACGATGAACTGTTGAACAACTTGAATATCGCCTTCTATCACCAGCTCGCCGCTGCGCATCAGCGACGATAGCTGTTGACGATCGCGTAATTTCATCAGAACCGGAACGCGTGTTTTCAGGCAGCAATCCGCTGGCTCGCCCCATTGGCTGATCACGTCCAGCCGCTGTTCGTTAAACACCAGCACCAAGGGCATATCCAGTTCAGCCAGCTCGATCTGAAGTGTTTTCCCTTGTAAGCGCTGGCGGGCAGACTTCATGCTTCGATCGCAAGAAACCGTATCGTGAAAAAGCAGCTGATTCAGCGCGGTTTCCAGCGTAGCAGTCAGAAAAGACGTTATCAGCATTGGCGTTTCCAATCAGAATTTAAACCCACGATGCAGCGCAACGATTCCACCGGTGAGGTTGAAATAGTTAACACTGTCAAAACCGGCATCGCTCATCATCCCTTTCAGCGTTTCCTGATCGGGGTGCATGCGGATAGATTCCGCCAGATAGCGGTAGCTCCCGGCATCACTCGCCACGGCTTCGCCAATCCTCGGCAGGATATGAAATGAATACGCATCGTAAACGGTGCTCAGCTGTTTAATGATCGGCTTAGAAAACTCCAGCACCAGCAAGCGGCCACCCGGCTTCAGCACGCGGTACATGGAGCGCAGCGCTTTGTTTTTGTCCGTCACGTTGCGCAGACCAAAGGAGATAGTAATGCAGTCGAAGAAGTCATCAGGGAACGGCAGCGCTTCAGCATTGGCCTGCACGTAGTTGATGTTGTCGATAATGCCTTTGTTACGCAGTTTTTCGCGGCCCACT
This sequence comes from Pectobacterium sp. CHL-2024, assembly GCF_044751765.1. Lineage (NCBI taxonomy): Bacteria > Pseudomonadati > Pseudomonadota > Gammaproteobacteria > Enterobacterales > Pectobacteriaceae > Pectobacterium > Pectobacterium sp. CHL-2024. The sequence continues at coordinate 17,366 of NZ_JBIXKO010000007.1, forward strand.
TTCAGCATTGATGCGTTGATGTCCGCCAGAATGACCTCACCACCTTCGCCAACCATGCGGGAGAATTTGGCGGTTAAATCCCCTGTGCCTCCGGCAAGATCCAGAACTCGCTGGTTACGTCTTACTCCACTACATTCGATAGTGAAACGCTTCCAGACACGGTGGATACCAAAGGACATCAGGTCATTCATCAAGTCATACTTTGCTGCTACAGAATGAAAAACCTCAGCCACCATGACTTCTTTTTCATCCCTGGCGACAGTCCGAAAACCAAAGTCGGCCGTTTTCTCCTGCTCACTTGCCATCTTATCCGCCTACTATTTCAGTCAAATTTCGGGTCTACCCATTAATGGTGAGAGTGTACCAGACCCGTATAAAAACCCCACTGCACTAATTTCGCATAGCATGGTGCCAAGCCCACGAAATTCATACCTATTTATATCCGTCATACTTCAAGCTGCTTGTGCGTTGGCTTCACTTACTCACCTCAGTCACTTACTTGAGTAAGCTCCTGAGGACTCGTGCGCTTGCCGCCTTCACGCAACTCGAATTATTTAGGATAGGTTACGGGTTGCTAAGGGGGATTTCCCCTTCTTCGCCCTCCGTTTTCACGGTTGGTGAAACAGCGTCGGGCGCTACGGAATCCGGTAATTCATCGCGTTCAGCGTGCTCATGGGCCGTTGCTTTTTCTGCTAATGACGGGCTGATTGTGCGTTTAATTTCTACACCCAGCGCACGGAACCCCTCAGCCTGGCCAATAAGGTTACCACGCCCAGAGGAAAGTTTATTCATCGCCTGACGATAAGTGCCCTGCGCTTTATCCAAACCTTGCCCCAGCGCTTCCATATCATCGACAAACAACCGCAGTTTATCGTATAGCCGCGACGCTTTTTCAGCGATCTGCTGTGCATTGCGGCTCTGTTGTTCATAGCGCCATAAATTAGTGATAGTGCGTAATGCCACCAGCAGCGTGGTCGGGCTGACCAGCATAATATTGTGCTTTAGCGCCTCGTTGATCAATTCGGGCTGACGATCGATAGCGACCAGAAAAGCAGGTTCGACCGGAATAAACATCAGCACATAGTCTAACGAGCGCAGCCCCGGCAGCTGCTGGTAATCTTTGCTGCTCAACTGCCGAATATGGCTGCGAACCGAGAGCAAATGTTCGTTCAACGCCACACTGCGCTCTGCGTCATCGTCACTATTGAAATAACGCTCATAAGCCACCAGCGACATCTTGGCATCGATCACGACATCTTTGCCCTGCGGTAAACGCACGATGACATCCGGTTGCAGGCGGCTATTTGCCCCCGTCTGCACACTGACCTGTGTTTGGTACTCATAACCTTCACGCAGGCCGGAAGCTTCCAGTACGCGGCTTAACACCACCTCGCCCCAGTTACCCTGCGTTTTGTTATCGCCTTTCAGCGCTTTCGTCAGGTTGATGGCCTCATGTGCCATCTGCGCGTTCAGCTGTTGCAGATTGCGGATTTCATGCGCCAGCGTGTGACGCTCACGCGCTTCCGCACCAAAGCTGTCCTGCACCTGACGACGGAAGCCATCAAGCTGCTCACGCAGCGGCATCAGCAGCTTATCCAGACTCTGTTTATTTTGTTCATCCACTTTGCGACCGCTGTGTTCAAAAATCCGGTTCGCCAGATTCTCAAACTGTGTCGTCAACCGCTGTTCGCTGTTTGCCAGCAGCCGCTGCTTCTCTTCCGCCGCCATACGGGTTTCTTCCAGCCGAATGGTGACTTCCCGTAGCTCCGCTTCCTGTGCGCTATTTATTTCACGCAGCGTTCGCAGTTCCTGATTGAGCTGCACGCACTCCTCGCGGAGTTCACCGAGCTGTTGCAGCTTTTCATGGCTGGCAGAGAGTTGAGCGTGGACCGTACGCAGCTCCAGCTCGTTTTGCCGTAGCCGCTGTTCGTGCAGCTGCTTTGCCTGCTGCTGTTCGCTGAGCGACTGCTGAGTCTGCTGCAATGTCTGCGCCAGCAGTTGCTGTTCGGTGTCATGCCGCGACAGCTTCTGCTGATGAATCAGGCTGGCAATTAACCACCCGACCAACAGACCCACTGCACTGCCGCCCAGACCATAAAATATGCTGATATCCACTTTGCCTCCGCAGGCCTTTCACGCTGTCGGTCAAGGTAAAATGATACTGTATGGATGTCCAGAAACAATTCCGGCGGGGAAGATGCTGAGCAGAAAAATGCGAGCCGCATTCCATATGAAAATGAATAGATGATAATTTGCAGAAGAATCAGATCGGTAACGGTGGAATTCCCCCAACGCGGAACACCACGCTGGGGGAACAGAACAGAGGTGGGCGAGTTAAGCTAAGCGCTGCTTCGCATCACTAATCGCTTTAGCGACCTGCTGCGGTGACACGCCACCTTGTGCAGCACGCTTATCCAGGCAGGATTGTAACGCCAGAATCGGGTACACATCCTCACCAATCACAGCACTGAACTTTTGCAGATCGGCCAGCGGCAACGCTTCCAATGCTTTGCCCTGACGAATAGCTTCAACCACCGCTTCACCCACGATATGGTGCGCTTCACGGAACGGAACGCCTTTCGCGACCAGATAATCCGCCAGCTCTGTCGAGTTCGCGTAGCCTTGCTCGGCTGCTTCTTTACAGCGCGGACGCTTCACCTGAATGCCTTCCAGCACCAGACCCGCCATCATCAGGCAGTCGTGCCAGGTATCCAGCGCGTCAAACAGCCCTTCTTTGTCTTCCTGCATGTCTTTGTTATACGCCAACGGCAGGCCTTTAAGCGTCATCATCATGCCGGTTAACGCGCCCTGTACACGACCGCATTTACCGCGAATCAGCTCCAGCGCATCCGGGTTTTTCTTCTGTGGCATCAGGGAAGAACCGGATGTCACACGGTCAGACAGCTCAACGAATGCCGCTTCGCCGCTGTTGAAGAAGATCAGATCTTCGGCAAAACGCGACAGGTGGATCATGCCGATCGAGGCATCGGACAGCAGTTCCAGCACATGATCGCGATCGGAAACCGTGTCCAGACTGTTACGCGTGGCTGAGGCAAATCCCAGCCAGCCCGCCAGTTGCTCACGGTCGATCGGATAAGCCGTTCCCGCCAGCGCGCCACAGCCCAGCGGGCTGACATCCAGACGCTTCAGCGTATCTTCCAGACGGCTTTCATCACGTGCCAGCATTTCGTGGTAGGCCAGACACCAATGTGCAAACGTCACTGGCTGTGCGCGCTGCAAGTGGGTGTAACCCGGCATCACCGCATCCTGATTGGCTTCCGCCGTCGTGACCAGCGCCTGACGCAGCTGGCGTACCGACAGCAGCAGCTCTGAAATCTGCGCCTTGCACCACAGTTTCAGGTCGGTCGCGACCTGATCGTTACGGCTACGACCGGTATGCAATTTTTTACCTAAATCGCCGACTTTCTCAATCAGGCGCTGTTCAACCCAGCTGTGAATGTCTTCTGCATCGCTTTGCAGGATCATCTCAGGGTCAGCCTGTACCTCAACCAGCAGCGCATTCAGCGCCTGTTCCAGTTGCTGCTGCTCCTGCTCGCTGAGCACATTGACCGTCACCAGCGCTTTCGACCAGCCGATCGAGCCAACGATGTCCTGTTCCGCCAGACGGTAATCAAACCGCAGTGAGTCATTAAATTGTTTAAAACGCTGATCTGCTGCCTGACTAAACCGACCGCCCCACAAAGCCATAACGATTACTCCCAGAATTTAATTCATGTTGGTATCGCATCATGCCATACCCAGAAACGACTTACGCCAGAATACGTGTACCAATCGCCACGCCGTTGAACAGCGCAGGTAGCTGCTCGGCATGACGCCAGCTGGCGATATCAACCGGACGCCCCAGCGCACGCGCGGCATCCAGCGCGGCGTTGACCTTAACAATCATGCCGTCGGTAATAATGCCCTGAGCAATCAGCTGCTCGGCTTTCTCTGCCGTCATTTCGGCAATACGCTGGCCTTTACCGTCCAGAATACCGCTCACGTCAGACAGCAGGATTAAATCCGCACCCAGCGTTTGCGCCAGTGCCGTCGCCGCCTGGTCAGCGTTGACGTTCATCAGGTCACCCTGCGCCGTAATACCGATGGAGCTAACGACAGGCAGGTAACCCGCAGACAGCAGCGTGTTCAGCAGCGCAGGCGATCCCGCTTCCGCTTTACCCACAAAGCCCAAAGACTCATCGAGCTGCGTGACCGTCGTGCTGCCGCCATCGCCCAGGCACAGGCCAACTGCGTTGATATCATGCTTCTTCGCCCATGACAGCAACGTCTTGTTGGCGGAACCCGCCAGCGCACCGGTGATGATGTCGATCTGATCGGCTGGCGTGACGCGCAGGCCGTTTTTCTTCACGACTGGCAGCGCCAGCTTCTTCATCAGGTCATCCACCAGACAGCCGCCACCGTGCACAATCACCAGCGGACGCTGATGCTCCTGACGGTAAGCCACCAGTGCGGTGAACAGACGCTCCAGCGCTTCTTCGCTATCCAGTAAAACGCCACCTAATTTGATAATTAACGGATTCATTATGCTTCGCGCCTCGAAATGTCGGGACCAGTAGTCATTAAATTAACGATTGGGTTTCAGGGAAACCAAAACGAATGTTCATGCATTGCACAGCCTGCGCTGCCGCGCCTTTCAGCAGGTTATCTTCGGTTGCCACCACGATGAGGTGCTCACCGTCAACGGAGAAACCGATATCGCAGAACGGCAGGCCGACAACGGATTTCAGCGCTGGAACGCCTTTGTCATACAGGCGAACCAGCGGCTTATCGTGATAGGCGTTGTGATAGGCTTCGGCAACATCCTGCTGGGTGACGCCCGGTTGCAGGCGGCAGGTGATGGTTTCCAGAATACCGCGAGCGAAGTTGCCCAAATGCGGCGTGAAGATCACTGGCGTGCCGAGGTGCGTTGAAATTTCAGGTTCATGGCGATGGTTGAAAATACCGTACGGTTGAAAGCTGACTTCGCAGAAGCTGTTGGTCATCGACGCTTTACGCCCTGCCCCGCTCACGCCGCTCACGGCATTAATCACCGGCCACTGGGCCGGGTTCAGCAATTGCGCGTCCAGCAGCGGCTTCAGCGCCAGCTGTGCTGCCGTTGGATAACAGCCCGGCACCGCAATCAGTTGTGCGTGTTTTACGCTTTCAGCACGCCATTCGGCCAGCCCGTAAACCGCTTTCGCCAGCCAGTCAGGGTGCTGATGCTCAAAGCCATAATAGCGACGATAAAAGTCGGCATCCTGTACGCGGAACGCGCCGGACAAATCAAAAACGGTGCAGCCTGCCGCCAGAAAAACAGGGGCCAGATCGTGGCTGACTTTGTGGTCAGTCGCCAGAAAAACGACATCCACGCCTTTCGCCGCTTCTTCCGCATCGGTCAGCGGTTTTACCGGTACATCAATGATGCCTTTGAGCTGCGGATGTAAATCAGAAATCAATTTTCCTGCATCGACACTTTGCGCAGAAACCATCAAAGCGGTTATGTTCATCTGTGGGTGACGGTTCAGGTAGAGCGCAAGCTCAGCGCCGGTATAACCACTTGCACCAACAATCAGCGTATTCAGCATGGGATCCGTATACCTTCTTACTTATCTATGAAACAGGTAACAGGGCTCACCAGCGTCGGTACGCTGTTCACCCGCGAAACTCAGTGAAAGTGACGAATCGCCATCGCCGTACCTTTGGGTTTCCTTTCGCCGAGCATTATTGTATTTTTATTCAAAATAAATGCATGAATATTGATACTATCCTAACCAGAGGCTGTCAACAGTGAAGATGAATTTACCCCCTTTTATTGAGCTATATCGGGCATTGATCGCCACACCGTCCATCAGTGCCACCGACAGCGCGCTCGATCAAAGTAATCATACGTTAATCAACCTGCTGGCAGGCTGGTTCGGCGATCTTGGCTTCCACGTGGAAGTCCAACCGGTCCCCGGCACCCTTAATAAATTTAATATGCTGGCACGGATTGGTGAAGGAAAAGGTGGCTTATTGTTGGCAGGCCACACCGACACCGTCCCGTTTGACGATGGTCGTTGGACGCGCGACCCGTTCACGCTGACCGAACATGACAACAAGCTGTACGGCTTGGGTACAGCGGATATGAAAGGCTTCTTTGCCTTTATTCTGGATGCGTTACGCGATATCGATCCGACCAAGCTGACGAAACCGCTCTATGTGCTGGCAACGGCAGATGAAGAGACGACAATGGCCGGTGCCAAGTATTTCTCTGAATCCACGCAGATTCGCCCGGACTGCGCCATCATCGGCGAACCGACGTCGCTGCAACCGGTGCGCGCCCACAAGGGCCATATGTCCAACGCGATCCGCATTCAGGGGCAGTCCGGTCACTCCAGCGATCCTTCGCGCGGCGTGAACGCGATTGAACTAATGCACGAAGCTATTTCTCATCTGCTGGTATTGCGTAACACGTTACAAGAGCGCTATCACAACCCGATTTTCCACATTCCTCATCCGACCATGAACCTCGGCCACATTCACGGCGGCGATGCCGCTAACCGCATCTGCGGCTGCTGTGAATTACATATGGATATCCGTCCGCTGCCAGGCATTACGCTTAACGATCTGGACGGACTGCTGTCAGAAGCGCTTGAGCCCGTCAGCCAGCGCTGGCCGGGTCGGTTGACCATCAGCGAGCTGCATCCTCCGATTCCTGGCTATGAGTGCCCACCCGATCACCGTCTGGTGTCAGTCGTAGAGAAGCTGCTGGGGACGAAAACGGAAATCGTGAACTACTGCACCGAAGCGCCGTTTATTCAGACGCTGTGTCCGACGCTGGTTCTGGGACCGGGATCGATTGAGCAGGCGCACCAGCCGGATGAATATATTGATACCAAGTTTATCAAACCAACGCGTGATCTGATCTCGCAGGTGATTCATCACTTCTGTCACCACTGATCCGATGGAAACGGCCTTGTCAGCTACGCTGGCAGGGCTACTTTGAGACAGCTCATGAAAAAGAAAGACTTCATCGCGCAGGATTTACTGAGCAAAATCTATCAGCACACCGATCCGCTGCCGGAAAAGCTGCCGCCGGAACGCCAACTGGCGGAAGAATACGGCGTGTCGCGTTTTACCATCCGTCAGGCGCTGGAAAAGCTCGCCAGCATCGGCGCGATCCATATGGTACAAGGCTCGGGTAACTTCATTAATCAGGGCGTACGCAGCAATCCGCTGGTGTATAACTCTATTACCGAAAAGAAATTTAATCAGATTTCATTCCGTCTGCTTAGCCTGCATAAGCGGCTGCCGACGCGGGAAGAACAGCAGGTTTTTGCTATCAGCGAAAATACGTTCATTTGGGAATTCAGCCGGTTACGCTATGTCGATAACCGCAAGGTGCAGATCGAGATATCGAAAATGCCCGCCGCGGATTTCCCAGACATGAGCCAGAAGATTATTGAAAGCTCGATTCAGCAGTATGTGCTCAGCAAGGGCTACGCGATTTCACACTACCTGACGCATTATCAGGCGGTTAACGTCACCAAAGCACAGGCTGAGCTGCTGGGCTGCAAGAAAGGCACGGCGGCGATGCATATCCTTAATCGCGGTATTTTACAGGGCGGTCGCGTGTACGAATCGAGCGACATCATCGACATTAACTACGCCTGTACCTACGTTATCCCCTTCAACCGCGACAACCTGACCTTCCGCCAGTCGCCGTAGACTCAAGGCGTATGCATCGTGCCATCTGGCAGGCGGCTTTGCGTCCACTCGTGCGGACGATAGACGACGGGGAACTGCCGCGCCGCGTCCAGATCGATCCCAACGCCGATACCGGGGCGGTCAATCGGATACAGATAGCCTTTCTCCGGCTCCACCGCCTGCGGGAAGACCTTGCGGGTATTTTCCGGGTAAGCGACAAATTCCTGAATAGCGGCGTTGTGCAAATGGATATTGAGGTGAATGTTGACCGCCGCGCCGATAGGCGTCATATCCGGCGGGCAGTGCCACGCCAGACGAACACCAAAGTTCTGACAGAACGCGCCCAGCTTCAGTGCTGGAGTGATCCCGCCAATCTGTGAGACATGGCAGCGGATGAAATCAACCTGACGGTTAATCACCAGATTCTGCCACTCGGCGGGGTTATTAAACAGCTCCCCAGTCGCCAGCGGCACCGCGCTCTGGCTGCGGATCTGCGCCAGCCACTCATTTTGCGCAGGCGGCAAAATGTCTTCGATAAAATAGGGACGATACACTTCTACCGCTTTAGCGAACTGCACGGCCTGATTCGGGAACAAACGCTCATGAACATCATGCAGGATGTGGAAACGATCGCCGTATTTCTCACGCAGCGCACGGAACATGGCAAGCGTGTTGGCCATGTACTGATCCTGATCGTAATAGGCTCCCTCCGTTGGCTGCCGCGTGCTGTGCAGCGCATCGGGATTGCCGCCATAAAATCCTAGCTGACAGCGGATATGGCGATAGCCCTGCGCATACAGCCGATCCACTTCCTGATAAAGCCCGTCCAGCGTATCGCTGGCTGCATGGCTGTAAGCGGCAATGGCATCGCGGGATTTCCCACCAAACAGGTGATAGAGCGGCATATCCGCCAGCTTGCCCTTGATGTCCCACAGCGCCATATCGACGCCCGCCACCGCATTGTTGATAACCGGCCCGTTACGCCAATAGGCGTTGACCATCATCATGTGCCACAGATCTTCAATGTGGTTAGCATCTCGTCCTAGCAGCAGCGGTTTGAGATACTCGTCCACCATCGCTTTGACGGCCAGCGGGCGCTGCTGGAAGGTCGCACAGCCATAACCTGTCACGCCTTTATCCGTGTGAACCACCACCGTCACTAAATTATGGCGGTCAGGGCGGGTAACAAGACATTCAATGTCAGTAATGATTGTCGGCAACACAAAAATATCCTCCAGAGCATTTACCGGAATAGCGCTACCCGGCAAAAACACAGTCTAAAATTAGTTTCTTTTTTTGTTTTCTACTTATTTTTTCTTTTATTGTAAACCTCTTATTTAAAAGATTTATTTTGGTTTGAAAAACCCATCTAATTGATTAAAAAACCATACCAATTATCAAATAATGGCAACAAAAACCCCCTTATAGACTAACCATGTGACGAACTTCATGTTTTATTGGTTTGTTTTTTCTTCTTTAAGTTTTTACTATCGATGGAAATAATTCGGCCAAAAATAACATAAGGCTATGCGGGGAGTTTATTCCATGGGAAAAAATGAGGTTATTCAGTCAATCATTAAACTGGTTGGCGGAAACGATAATATAAATAAAGCCTGGCACTGTATGACGCGGCTTCGGTTTGATTTAATTGATGAAAATAAAGTGCAAACCGAGGCGATCAAAAATCTGCCCGGTATATTAGGTGCGCAACACCAGAGTGAACAGTTTCAGATTATTATCGGGCCACAGGTCAATGAGTATTACGAGCTGCTGAACGCCCAGCTTTCGCCTACAACGACATCACAGCCGGACGTGCAGAAGCAGAAGAAGGGGCTGATTTCGCTGTTCATGGATACCGTTTCCGGCGTATTTGGTCCGATCGTCCCTGCCATCGCGGGTGCCGGGATGATCAAAGGGCTGCTGGCAGGGCTGATCGCCTTGAAAGTGGTCTCTGCCAAAACCGATACTGTGATCGTCCTCGATCTGATCGCCAGCGGTGTGTTCTATTTCTTACCTTTCTTCCTCGCCATCTCCGCAGCCAGGATATTTAAAACAAGCGAATATCTGGCAGCGGCTGTTGCAGCCTGCCTGATGTACCCGTCGTTGATAGAAGCGGCGAAGGCACTAGCCAGCAATAGCCCTAATGCGGTCAGCGCCTTTTACTTCATCGGTGTGCTACCCATTCCGGTGTTCAACTATGCCGCCAGCGTCATCCCGGTGATTTTCTCCGTGCTGGCTCTGAGCTATATCCATCGTTGGGTCGACCGCATCATGCCTTCGGTGCTGAAAACCGTGTTTACCCCAACGCTGACGCTGTTTATCGCCGCACTGGTGTCGCTCACCGTTATCGGACCATTCGGGATCTACCTCGGTAAACTGCTGGCACTGTTTATTCAGAGCTTGTTCGATGTGTCGTCTATCTTTGCTGGTTTCGTGGTCGGTGCGATTCGGCCTGTCGCGATTCTGACTGGTATGCATCACGCGATGACGCCCATTGCGCTGCAAAATTTCAGCAATCAGGGCTTTGATATGCTGATGCCAATGATGTGTATGGCGAACATGGCGATTGCGGGTTCCACGTTTGCCATCTACTTCCATGCCAAAACCCGTCAGGACAAATCGGTCGTGCTGTCTGCTGGGGTTTCCGCGCTGCTCGGTATTACCGAACCTGCACTCTTCGGCGTACTGACCAAGTATAAAAAAGCGTTTATCTCCGCAACTATTGCCAGCTCCATCGCCTCGGCCTTTATCGCGTACTTCGGTGTCCGGCTGTATGGCTACATCTTGTCGAGTATTTTCAGCCTGCCAGCCTATATCGGCCCGTACTTTAGCTACGCGGTATCCGGCATGGCCATCGCCATCGTGCTTTCTTTCACGCTGACTTATATTCTGGTCGTCAGAGCGTCCAAACAGGCGTAACCGCACTCGCGGGGCCTTTGCGCCCCGCCATCCCCCCTCCGCGATACTCTAAATAATTCGAGTTTCAGGAAGGCGGCAAGCGAAGGAATCCCGATGAACTTACTCAGGTAAGTGATTCGGGTGACTGAACGTAGCCAACGCACATGCAACTTGAAGTATGACGAGTATATTAGTTAGCCTAATATCCGCGCGTCTGTAATTAAATTTCACAAATTGCCAAGCCCGCCTCAATGCAAGTACAAAGAATAAGGAGAAGAAAGAATCGTCAATTGACGAATCCGCCTTATCGTGGCTAGATGGAGGCAGTGCGTCAAAATATGTCAAGTGAAATAAACTTACAAAAATGGTAGGGATGGTCAGGGTAACTATGAACGAACAATATTCCGCAATGCGCAGTAACGTCAGTATGCTCGGCAAGCTTCTCGGCGATACCATCAAGGAAGCGCTGGGTGAAAACATCCTTGATAAAGTCGAAACAATCCGCAAGCTGTCAAAGTCTTCCCGCGCAGGTAATGAAAAACATCGTCAGGAGCTGCTGACCACGCTGCAAAACCTGTCTAACGATGAACTGTTGCCCGTTGCCCGTGCATTCAGCCAGTTCCTTAACCTGACCAATACCGCCGAGCAATACCATACGATTTCACCGCACGGTGAAGCGGCGAGTAACCCGGCACTGCTTTCCAACGCCTTTGAGCGTCTGAAGGAAAGCAAAAATCTGACCGAACGCGATATCCGCGATGCTGTGGAGTCCTTGTCGATCGAGCTGGTGCTGACCGCGCACCCGACCGAAATTACCCGCCGGACGCTGATCCACAAACTGGTGGAAGTGAATACCTGCCTCAAGCAGCTCGACCATAACGATCTGGCTGATTATGAACGTAATCAGATCATGCGCCGCCTGCGCCAGCTGATCGCACAGTCCTGGCATACCGATGAAATCCGTAAAATTCGTCCTACCCCGGTAGATGAAGCCAAGTGGGGCTTTGCCGTGGTGGAAAACAGCCTGTGGGAAGGTGTGCCTGCGTTTTTACGCGAGCTGGATGAACAGCTGGAACAGGCTTTTGGCTACCGTCTGCCCGTTGATGCGGTTCCGGTGCGCTTTACGTCCTGGATGGGCGGCGACCGCGACGGTAACCCGAACGTCACAGCGGAAGTCACTCGCCATGTGCTGTTACTCAGCCGTTGGAAAGCAGCCGATCTGTTCCTGCGTGATATTCAGGTGCTGGTTTCCGAGCTGTCGATGTCCGAATGTACGCCGGAGCTGCTGGAGCTGGCCGGCGGCAGCGAGGTACAGGAACCGTACCGCGCCATCATGAAGTCACTGCGTTCACAGTTGAGCAGTACGCTGAGCTATCTGGAAGCCCGTCTGACGGGTGAAGAGCGTCTGCCTCCTAAAGATCTGCTGGTTACCAACGAACAGCTTTGGGAACCGCTCCACGCCTGCTACCAGTCGCTGAAAACCTGCGGCATGGGCATTATCGCCGATGGTCGTCTGCTGGATACGCTGCGTCGCGTGCGCTGCTTCGGTGTGCCTTTGGTACGCATCGATGTCCGTCAGGAAAGCACCCGCCACACCGAAGCGCTGGCCGAAATTACCCGCTATCTGGGTCTGGGCGACTACGAAAGCTGGTCAGAGTCCGATAAGCAAGCCTTCCTAATCCGTGAACTGAGCTCCAAGCGCCCGCTCCTGCCGCGCTACTGGGAGCCGAGTGCGGATACCAAAGAAGTGCTGGATACCTGTCGTGTCATCGCCAAAGCGCCAATCGGTTCAGTCGCAGCCTATGTCATTTCAATGGCACGCACGCCTTCCGACGTGCTGGCCGTTCACCTTCTGCTCAAAGAAGCGGGCTGCCCGTTTGCCTTGCCGGTCGCGCCGCTGTTTGAAACGCTGGACGACCTGAACAACGCCGATGATGTCATGAAGCAGTTGCTGAGCATCGACTGGTATCGCGGCTTTATCCAAGGCAAACAGATGGTCATGATCGGCTATTCCGACTCCGCGAAAGACGCGGGCGTGATGGCCGCTTCCTGGGCGCAATATCGTGCACAGGACGCACTGATCAAAACCTGTGAGAAAGCGGGTATCGCACTGACGCTGTTCCACGGACGCGGTGGTTCCATCGGTCGCGGTGGCGCACCGGCTCATGCTGCGCTGTTGTCACAACCGCCGGGTAGCCTGAAAGGTGGCCTGCGCGTGACGGAACAAGGCGAGATGATCCGCTTTAAATACGGCCTGCCGGAAGTCACCATCAGCAGTCTGGCGCTGTATACCGGTGCGATTCTGGAAGCAAACCTGCTGCCGCCGCCGGAACCAAAACAGGAATGGCACGAGGTGATGGATGAGCTGTCCCGCGTGTCCTGCGATATGTACCGTGGGTACGTGCGTGAGAACCCAGATTTCGTCCCTTACTTCCGCGCCGCTACGCCGGAGCTGGAGCTGGGTAAACTGCCGCTGGGTTCACGTCCGGCCAAGCGTCGTCCGAACGGCGGTGTAGAAAGCCTGCGTGCTATCCCGTGGATTTTCGCCTGGACGCAGAACCGTCTGATGCTGCCAGCGTGGCTGGGTGCAGGTGCCGCGTTGCAGAAAGTGGTGGATGACGGTAAGCAAGAACAGTTGGAAGCCATGTGCCGCGACTGGCCGTTCTTCTCAACGCGTATTGGTATGCTGGAGATGGTATTCGCCAAAGCCGACCTGTGGCTGGCGGAGTATTACGATCAGCGTCTGGTAGAAGAGAAGCTGTGGCCGTTAGGGAAACAGCTGCGCGATCAGCTGGCCGCCGATATCAATGTCGTGCTGGCGATCTCCAACGACGATCACCTGATGGCGGATCTGCCGTGGATCGCCGAGTCGATCGCATTGCGTAACGTCTATACCGATCCTCTGAACGTATTGCAGGCCGAATTGCTGCATCGTTCACGTCAGCAGGAAAAACCGGATGCCGATCTGGAACTCGCGCTGATGGTGACGATCGCCGGTGTCGCAGCGGGTATGCGTAATACGGGTTAATTGCGCATCCAGCAAAAAACTACACAGCAAAGCTATACATAGCAAAACAAAGGCCGGTCAGTTGACCGGCCTAACACCAAAAACCTCACGCCAAGTATTTATCCTGCAAATAGTTCCGCGCACGATTATCCAGACCGTATTCCACCTCAAGCCAGCTATCGATTGAGCCATGTCGTTCGTAGATAGCCTGCAACGCCGTCACGATGAACTCTTCCTGCACCGACAGTACATAAGAGAACTGTCCTAGCGCTTTTTCATTCAGCGTTGCCGACAGATGTGCCAGTAGCTGTTGGCGGAATGGCGTCAGCGTCGTCTCGGTGAGCAGGTAATCTTCCATCACCGTCTGCTCATCTGCCCCCAGCGCAAACATCACCAGCGCCGAACCGATACCGGTGCGATCTTTACCGACTGCGCAGTGCTGTACCAGCCCGCCCTCATCCGGCCGCAATAGCAGCGATACCAGCTGTTTATAGGCTGAGTTATTGAAAGGCAGACGGCGGTAAAGCTCCAACATAAACGCGCGGGAATCAAACGCCGCCAGCACATCAGATCCCAATGAATCCAGATTGGCCGTCACTTCATGGCGCAATGGGTTGGCTGGGTAAGCGTGGTAGTTGGCTCCCGTCCACAAGACGTCGGGCTTCTGCGCAATTTCATCGGCATCCCGATAATCCACCACGTGAGAAATCGGCACGCCAGCAAGGTGTTCACAATCAGCCTGACTCAGCATATCCAGCGAGCCGGAGCGAAAAAGTTTACCGTGTCGGATAAGCCGCCCATCAGCAGCGCGGTTACCGCCTAAATCGCGGAAGTTGATTCCGCCGTCCAGCGGTAATAAAGAGGGATGAAGCAACGTTGGTTCGGTCATACATCTCCTTGCGAGGTTGAAAGGCGAGCAAGGCAACCGTATTACACGCGCTAAGCACGGTGCAGGTTAACCCGATGAACCTGAAGAGGCTATCAGGATACGGGCTGGCATCGACGATGACCAGCCCAAAATACCATCAATTTTTGTGCTTATTCAGCGGCTAACAAACGACGAGTCGCGTCCAGCAACACCTTGATGACGGTGGTTTCGGCCAGCTTCATGGTCGCCGCATCCGGGATTTCCTGCTGGGTACGGTTCACGATCACGCCCGCGATCATGCCCGCTTTCAGCCCCTGACTGGCGCACATCGTCAACAGCGTGGCGGATTCCATTTCATAGTTCAGCACGCCCATGCTCTGCCATTCTTCCATCGAACCGCGGAAGCGACGGACAACGCGTCCAGAGAAGGTGTCGTAGCGTTCCTGACCGGGGTAGAACGTATCGGAAGATGCCGTAATCCCTACATGCAACGCCGCCCCCGATGCCTTCGCCGCTTCCACCAGCGCGGTAGTACAGCCGAAATCGGCAACGGCTGGGAATTCCATTGGCGCGAAGTGCAGGCTCGCCCCATCAAGGCGAACCGCTGCCGTGGTTACTAGCACATCGCCGACATTGATACCGGACTGAATCGCCCCCGTCGTACCGACGCGCAGGAAAGTACGGATGCCGAGCTGTGCCAATTCTTCTACCGCGATTGACGTTGACGGGCCGCCGATACCGGTCGAGCAAACAATCACTGCCTTGCCGTCCAGCTCCGCACGCCAGGACGTAAATTCACGGTGTGATGCCAGATGTACCGGGTTATCCATCAGGCGAGCAATTTTTTCAACACGCTCAGGATCGCCGGGGACGATAGCCAGCGTCGCGCCCTGTAAATCGTTCTTGACCAGACCAAGATGGAACACATCAGATGTAGACATAACTGCCTCCCGGGCAATCAATTGGGTATTCAGAGAAATCGCGCCGGACGCCTCATCTATGCTGCCTTTCGCAGCCAGTCAGCGTCCGTTCAATAAAAAGACTCTAGCGCATCATGACGTTTTTTTAAGTGACAATAGTCACCGATGAAAAAGAAACAAACATCAACATACATAAAAAATGTGACATAAATCACCATTTATTAGGTAGGGAATTCATTTTTGCCGATTAATTGTCTTCTAGTGTAGATTCTTTAATCATTGATAGTATTTATGATGGATATTCTGAGATCCCTCTTTCACATGAAAATCGGCCGATAACAGGAGTGCGCGTAATGAAGACTGATGAACAGACGACCTTCAAACATCTTCCTCAGGGGCTATCCCCGGCGGTAGAACCGCAGACCTCCTCCATCATTACGACGGATTCTGTCGGTATCATTGCCAGTGAGACCACTATTTCTTCTCAGGGTGAGCAGTTGCCTGCGTATATCGCCAGACCGGCGAACCATGACAAGCCGCTCCCTATCATTCTGGTGGTGCAGGAGATTTTCGGCGTTCATCAACACATTCAGGACGTTTGCCGTAGGCTGGCCAAACAAGGCTATATGGCCATTGCGCCAGAGCTGTATTTTCGTCAGGGCGACCCCAGCCACTATAACGATATTCAGCGAATACTGACCGAGCTGGTGTATAAGGTGCCCGATACGCAGGTGCTATCCGATCTCGATCACACGGCCAACTGGGCGATTAAACAGGGTGGGGACGCGAGTAAACTGGCGATAACGGGTTTCTGTTGGGGCGGGCGCATCACCTGGCTCTACGCCGCGCATAATCCGCAGCTCAAAGCGGCCGTTGCCTGGTACGGCAAATTTACCGGCGAGAAAACGCTGAATAGCCCCAAACATCCGGTTGATATCGCAACAGAATTGGAAGCGCCTGTGCTGGGATTATACGGCGCGAAAGACGGGAGTATTCCGCTAGAACAAGTGGATATCATGCGGCAGGCGCTGCGTGCGGCCAACGCGGAGGCAGACATCATCGTCTACCCCGATGCCGGGCATGCTTTCCATGCCGATTACCGCCCCAGCTATCATGAAGAGTCCGCACGCGACGGCTGGCAGCGTATGCTGGCGTGGTTCCAGAAAAACGGCGTGGCGTAACACCTTCACACGTTTTGCCTCTTATTCCACGATCTAAAACGCCACCGAATAACGGTGGCGTTGGTGTTTTACCTGTTGACGATTTTACAGAGACAGACAGCCTTAGAACGTCGTCCAGTCGCCATCATTGCCCTTACTTTTCGCCGTCGCTGGCGCTAAAGACAGCGTTGGCGTGCGCGTTGGTGTCGGTGCATAAGACGCGGTTTTGCCGCTGCCGTATGACTGCAACTTAAACGCGCTTACCGCTTCCGCGAGCACAGAGGCCTGTGATTGCAGAGACAGCGCCGCAGAAGCCGACTCTTCAACCAAAGCCGCATTCTGCTGGGTCGTGGTATCAATCTGCCCCACTGCCAGATTCATCTGGTTAATCCCGTCACTCTGTTCACGGCTGGCCTGCGAGATTTCGCTGATAATCTCATTCACATCCTGTACATAGCCCGTTAATCCGCTCATCGTTTCTTCAGCGGTATCCACCAGCGACATGCCCTCCTGAATTTTGCTTACGGAGTCGTCGATCAAATCCTTGATCTCGCGCGCGGCGGTCGCACTACGCTGTGCCAGAGAACGCACTTCCCCTGCCACCACGGCAAAACCACGCCCTTGCTCGCCCGCACGCGCCGCTTCAACCGCGGCGTTCAATGCCAGAATATTGGTCTGGAACGCAATGCCGTCAATCACGCCAATGATTTCCGCCATACGCTGAGATGAATCGCGAATGCCGCGCATTTTCTGCGTCACAGAAACCATAACGTCGCCGCTTTGCTTCGCCGCACCAGAGGCTTTATTCGCAATATCTGTTGCCTGCTGGGTGTTTTCCGCCGTGTTCTTAATGGTAGACGTTAGTTGCTCCATCGACGCCGCCGTTTCTTCCAGCGAGCTGGCCTGCTCTTCGGTGCGCGATGACAAATCCTGATTACCTGCGGCGATTTGCGAGGCCGCCGTCGAGATCGTCTCCGCCCCGTCACGCACCTGCCCAACAATCGTGCTCAGGCTGGTGTTCATGTGATCCAACGATTGCAGCAGCAATCCGGTTTCATCTTTGCTGGTAACAGTGATACGTGAGGTCAGGTCGCCCTGTGCCACTCTGTCTGCGACTTGCAAAGCCTGCTGTATCGGTCGGGTGACGCTACGCGTAATTGACCAGGCAATCAGCGCACCAAATACGGCGCCCAGCGCTAAAATGAGCAGTAGAATAATGCGGGTCTCGCTGTACACCTCAGCCATGGCTTCAACAGAGGTATCCATCGCATCGTCCTGATAGTTAACTAATTGTCTTACCGCATCACGGTACTGACGTTGGACAACATTCAGGTTGTTGTTGAATTCCTCAATCGCCGCTTCTCGATTACCCGCCACCACTTCGCTGATAATTTTGTCACCGGATTTCAAAAATTCGGCACGGATCGCGCGGATAGCACGCAGCTGAGAGATTGAACGCTCTTCAACCGTCTGGCTGTCCAGCTTATCCAGCAAGCGGCCAATCTCCTGGCGGAATCCATTCACACGATCGACGTTTTCCTTGATTTTATCCTCACCTGAAACCAGCATCAGCCGCTGATAGGCCACCAGAATGCTGTTTACATTATCGATAAGGCTATTTGAATCAACCGTTTGTGGATAAACCTCTTTCACAATGCCTCTGGCACCATCCTGGAAACCGGATAGCTTGGACAGGGAAAAAATACTCACGACAAACAACATCAAAATCAGGACAGCAAACCCAGCCCCCAGTCGATAGCCGATACGCCAATTCGCTAAATTCATGTCTCACTCCTTTTAGATAATGCATAGCAATGTCAATTGCGCACATGTCGCAGATTGATGGAACCACAGGGCGGAGAATGGTTGGCGATCCGAAGGCGAACAGACCTTATGACGCGCCAGAGATACCTTGAGGTAGGCATTTTACGCACGCTCTCAGCATGAGAGGCGCTATCAAAAATCAAATAGTTTCCCTCGGGTGTTGAGGTGCAAAAGTGGAAATAAATCTAACAGTGCTACAAATACAACGGATAAGACCGCAGAGACGTTATTGAGGTGATAATAATGGTCTTCCCTCTCCGCACTCATGCAGACATGGCCGCTCCTGTGTTATCCATCTTATCGGCACACCACCCATGATCTTTATCATTTGATCGTTTAAATCATTCAAAAGTAAATAATAAATAGCCTATGACTATCAAATAGTAAATTTCGATCGGAAAAAACACATATTAATCTACGAGCCATTAACAGAAATAACGCCCCAATTACATAAAAGGATAGTCAGATATAGTTGATATTAAAAATAAAGAGATGGGAATATTTCTTAGTAAAGGATAACAAGCTGAATAAGCAGGGGAAAAAATGTATTTACGCTACGTAGCATATGAAAAGAATCAGGGAGGCTGTCGCCTCCCTGTGGGAATAGGTGCTACGTTACAACGCCGTCAAATGATGGCAGTCATTTACTCTTTGCTTGCCAGCGCCAAAGACAGCGTGGGTGTGCTCATCGACATCGGCGCATAAGACCCAGCGTTGCTACTGCCGTATGACTGTATTTTAAATGCACTCACCGCTTCCGCCAGAACGGAGGCCTGTGCTTGCAGAGACAGCGCCGCAGAGGCTGATTCTTCAACCAGAGCCGCATTCTGCTGGGTCGTGGTATCAATCTGTCCAATCGCCAGATTCATCTGGTTAATCCCGTCACTCTGTTCACGGCTGGCCTGAGAAATCTCGCTGATAATGCCGTGTACGTCCTTCACGTGGGCCGTTAATCCGCCCATCGTTTCTTCAGCGGTATCAACCAGTTCCATGCCTTCACGAATTTTACTTACGGAATCGTCGATCAAATCCTTAATCTCCCGCGCGGCGGTCGCACTGCGCTGTGCCAGAGAACGGACTTCCCCCGCCACCACGGCAAAACCACGCCCTTGCTCACCCGCACGCGCGGCTTCAACGGCGGCATTCAGCGCCAGAATGTTGGTCTGGAAAGCGATGCCATCGATCACACCGATGATTTCCGCCATACGCTGGGATGAATCACGAATGCCGCGCATTTTTTGCGTCACGGAAAGCATGACATCACCGCTTTGTTTCGCCGCACCGGTCGCCTTATTGGCAATCTCCGTCGCCTGCTGGGTGTTTTCCGCGGTGTTTTTAATGGTGGATGCCAGTTGCTCCATTGAGGCAGCGGTTTCTTCCAGCGAGCTGGCCTGCTCTTCAGTACGCGATGACAGATCCTGATTACCGGCCGTGATTTGTGACGCCGCTGTCGAGATCGTTTCCGCGCCATCACGCACCTGGCCGACAATCGTGCTCAGGCTGGTGTTCATGCGATCCAACGCTTGCAGCAGCAATCCGGTTTCATCCTTGCTGGTCACCGTGATGCGTGAAGTCAGATCGCCCTGCGCCACTCTGTCTGCCACTTGCAAAGCCTGCTCTATTGGACGGGTTACACTGCGCGTGATCGCCCAGGCAATCAGCACCCCAAATACGGCACCCAGCGCCAAAATAAGCAGCAAAATCATGCGGGTGTTGCTGTATACCTCAGCCATGGTCTCGACAGAGTTATCCATCGCATCATTTTGGTAATTCACCAACTGCTTCACCGAGTCACGGTAATTGCGCTGAATGACGTTCAGGGTGTTATTGAATTCCGCGACGGCGACGTCGTTATTACCCACCAGCGCATCACTGATAATTTTATCGCCAGACTTGATGAACTCGGCACGAAATCCGCGGACAACCCCCACTTGTTTACGGGCAAGTTCGCCTGACGCGTTGTTTTCCAGATTGTCGAGAAGACGACTAATTTCCTTGCGGTACGCCATAATCCGATCGACATATCCCTGACGCTGTTCCTGACCGGATACCAGCATCATCTGCAAATAAGCGACAAAATGCCCATTCACGTTATCGATGAGGTCATTCGCATCTACCGTTTGCGGATAAACCTCTTTGACGATATCTCTGGCACCATCCTGAAAAGAGGACAGTTTAGACAAAGAAAAAATACTCACGGTAAATAACATCAAAATCAAGATGGCAAATCCGCCTCCTAATCGATAGCCAATTCGCCAATTCGCTAAACTCATGTCTCACTCCTTTTAGGTAATACATAATAATGACTGCTGCTCGTCTAATAACGCCGCAGAGTGGGGAATTATCGTTTTTCGGGAAAATAAATATGCTTTATGGGTGTATATAAATACCCACAAATGAGTAATTGCAGGTGCACTTTCAACATAAATAAAACGTTAAAAAATACAAACAACCTCGCTCTATTGGTAAACCCAGAGCCGCCTCCATGCCGTCTACCTTATCGGCACAATATTCCCTAGCTTTATGACGGCGTCGATTAACTCCGCCGAGGAATAAATATATTGATAGCGGATAAATAATCCTTTTCGACAAATAACCTACCAGTCGATGCAGAAAAACAAGGGGGATAGCGCGGCGATTTTATTAAAGGAAAGACAATATAGTTAATTTTCAGGAGGGAAGAAAATTTGCAGGGGAGAAATAATAGACAATCGAGATACGACGAAAAATAGTGCGTATTTTTATCTACTCGTTAGCTATAAAAAAAATCAGGGAGGCCATCGCCTCCCTGATTGCATTAGCCATTAACTATTACTGGGTTTCACGCAGACGCTGTGCTGCCTGAACCATATTCGCCAGAGCCTGACGCGTTTCCGGCCAGCCACGGGTTTTCAGACCGCAGTCCGGGTTCACCCACAGGCGTTCAGCAGGGATACGCTGCGCCGCTTTCTTCAACAGAGCTTCCATCCATTCCACGCTCGGGACATTCGGGGAGTGGATATCATAAACGCCCGGACCGATTTCATTCGGGTACTCGAACTCTTCAAACGACTCCAGCAGTTCCATATCGGAACGCGAGGTTTCAATCGTAATCACGTCAGCATCCAGCGCAGCGATAGAATCCATGATGTCATTGAACTCGCAATAACACATATGGGTATGGATTTGCGTATCATCTTTCGCCACCGCGGCGTTCAGACGGAAGGCATCCACTGCCCAGGCCAGATAAGCATCCCAGTCAGAGCGGTGCAGCGGCAGACCTTCACGCAGCGCCGGTTCGTCAATCTGGATGATACCAATGCCTGCAGCTTCCAAATCGGCCACTTCATCACGCAATGCCAGTGCAATCTGCTTAGCGATGGTTTCACGCGTGACGTCTTCACGCGGGAAAGACCAGCACAGGATCGTCACCGGACCTGTCAGCATACCTTTCATCGGCTTGTCAGTCAGAGACTGTGCGTATTTCGCCCACTCAACGGTGATCGCTTCTGGACGACTCACATCGCCAATAATGACTGGCGGTTTCACGCAGCGAGAACCGTAGCTCTGCACCCAGCCGTTCTGGGTAAAGACGAACCCATCCAGATGCTCACCGAAGTACTCCACCATGTCGTTACGCTCGGCTTCACCGTGCACCAGTACGTCCAGCCCCAGACGCTCTTGCTCAGCCACGGCCTGCTTGATGTGCTCGGAAATGCCGGTGCGATAGTTATTGCCATCCAGACGACCCTGTTTGAAATCCAGACGCAGGCCACGAATTTCGGTGGTTTGCGGGAAAGAACCAATCGTCGTCGTCGGCCATGCTGGCAGATTAAAGCGCTCACGCTGGGCATCCGCACGAACCGAATACACGTTCTGACGCTGGCTGTCCTGCGCAGTAATGGCCGCCAGACGCTGGGCAACAGCGGCGTTATTCACACGCGTGGAGGTACGGCGAGCGCGAATCGGCGCGCTGTAGGCGTCCAGTGCCTGCCCGTTGCCGCTGTTCAATGCCTGAGACAGCAGTGACAGCTCCGCACATTTCTGGATGGCAAAGGCAAACCAGCTCTTCACTTCATCATCCAGACGCACTTCCACACTCAGATCGATAGGGCTATGCAGCAGTGAACATGAGCTGCCCAACCACAGATCGCGCGTCCCCACCAGCGGTTGCAGACGCTCGAACCAGTTGCTCAGGTCAGCACGCCATACGTTACGGCCGTTAATCACCCCCAGAGACAGTACCCAGTTAGCAGGCAGTTGGGCGCTCAGCGTAGCGGCATCATCCTTACCGTGAACCAGATCGACATGCAGCCCCTGAACCGGCAGCGTTTTGATCGTTTCCAGATTCTGACTAACGCTATCGAAATAGGTCGTCAGCAGCAGTTTCACCTGACCCTGCAGGGCATCGTAAGCCGGTTTAAACGCGGCCAGCCACGCTTGCGGCAGTTCCAGCACCAGCGCAGGTTCATCGATCTGCACCCACTCAATGCCGCGCTTCGCCAGCTCAGCCAGCACCTGCTGGTAAACGGGCAGAATGTCCTGCAGCAGCGACAAACGATCAAACTGCTCGCCTTTCACTTTGCCCAGCCATAGGTAGGTAACCGGGCCTAGCAGAACAGGCTTCACGTTATGGCCCAGCGCCAGTGCTTCATCAACTTCATCCAGCAGCTGTGTCCAGGTCAGCTTGAACTGCTGCCCTTTGGTGAATTCCGGCACCATGTAGTGATAGTTAGTGTTAAACCACTTGGTCATTTCTGCCGCAGCAGCAGGTTGACCGGTTGGCGCACGTCCGCGGCCAATACGGAACAGCGTATCCAGATCGACCGAGCCGTCTTTATTCTGATGGCGTGCAGGTACGTTACCCAGCAGCAGACTCGTGGTCAGCACATGGTCGTACCAGGCGAAATCACCCACTGGCAGCAGATCAACGCCAGCATCCTTCTGTTGTTGCCAATGGCGCGCACGTAGCTCGCGGCCAACGGTCAGCAACTCCTCCTGTGTCGCGTTACCTGCCCAGTAGCTTTCCTGCGCTTTTTTCAGTTCACGGCGTAATCCAACGCGCGGAAAACCCAGTGTGTGATTCACAATCGCCATCGTTAATTCCTCATTTAGCCGTCCAGATGTTTACACATCCATAATCCGCAGGTAGTGTAGTAAGCACAAGCGCAATTTATTCACTGTCACTGTGAAGGACTCTCATGATCGAATTCAAACACCTGCGAACGCTGCAAGCACTGCGCAATACCGGATCGTTAGCCGCCGCTGCCTCTGCACTTCACCAAACTCAATCGGCGTTATCCCACCAGTTCAGCGATCTGGAGCAGCGCCTTGGGTTCAGGCTATTCGTGCGTAAAAGCCAGCCGCTGCGCTTTACGCCTCAGGGAGAAATTCTGTTGCAGCTGGCAGAGCAGGTGTTACCGCAAATCCAGCAGGCGTTGCAGTCGTGCCATGAGCCGCACCAAACCACGCTGCGTCTGGCTATTGAGTGCCATAGCTGTATTCAGTGGCTGACGCCTGCGCTAGACGAGTTCCATCAGCACTGGCCGCAGGTGGCGATGGACTTTAAATCAGGCGTGACGTTCGATCCTCAGCCAGCGCTTCAACAAGGCGAGCTGGATCTGGTTATGACCTCCGACATCATGCCGCGCAGCGGTCTGCACTATTCACCTCTGTTTGATTTTGAAGTCAGGCTGGTACTGGCTCCCGACCATCCGCTGGCAGGAAAAGAGAAAATTGAACCGGAGGATTTCACCGCCGAGACTCTGATGATCTATCCAGTACAGCGGCAACGACTGGACGTCTGGCGTCACTTTTTGCAACCGGCAGGCATCAGTCCGACGCTGAAAAGCGTGGATAATACGCTGCTGCTGATTCAGATGGTCGCCGCCCGCATGGGCATCGCCGCGCTACCGCACTGGGTGGTGGAAAGCTTCGAGCGTCAGGGGCTGATTGTGACTAAATCGCTGGGTGACGGGCTGTGGAGCCGGTTGTACGCTGCCGTCCGTGACGGAGAGCAGCGCCAACCGGTGATTGATGCGTTTATTCGTTCGGCGCGTCAGCACGCTTGTGAGCACTTACCGTTTGTAAAGGACGCTTCACGACCCAACGCTGGTGTACCCACAGTGAGGACGTAATAATTATCGTCCCTACGATAAAGCTCAGCCAGTCTGGCGTTTTATGCCAGATAGCGAAGTTGACCAAGAGTCCAGCCGGCACGTGAAAGTTGTTCATTATGCTAAGCGTTCCGGCATCGACCTGAGTTGCGCCGTAGTTCCACATAAAATAACCCAGGCCAGAAGCGCCAACCCCAAGCCAGAGCAGAACACCCCACTGCAAGGTTGTGGTGGGTAATTTATCCAGATTACCGAAGAGCAGCCACGCGATTATCGTCACGATTGCCGCCCCCAGGTAAAACCAGGAAAACGCGCAGTGCTGCGGCACAGGATAGAGTTCCATCAGGCGCTTATAACCCACCTGACCCGCAGCAAAACACACGTTCGCCGCCTGAACCAGCAGGAATCCCCACCAGAAATGCTCACTCACGCCGTGATAGTGGATCACCGCCGCCCCGAATACTGCCAGCAGCGCGCTCATCACGTAACCCCAGCGCAGGCGCTGTCGGGCAAGCAGATCGTAAATCAGCGTGACGTATAGCGGCGTCATCACCGTAAAGAGTAAAAACTCAGGTACGGTCAGGTACAGGTAAGCCTGGAATACGAACAGGTACATGATACCCAGTTGGCAAGCACCCACTAACATATACAAGAAAATGACGCGCGGCGTGTAACCCCGCAGGCGTAGGAACGGCAAAAACACCACTGCCGCCGCCGTCAGGCGGAACATCGCAGAAAACCAGCTATCAACCTGACCCGCCAGATATTCGCCAATCAGGCTGAATGAAAATGCCCACAAAATAGTGGTGATAGTAAGTAATGGCACAACAGCATCCACTGAGAAAAAAGTATCGCCATTGTAACGGAGATGACTGAATGAATTTCAGGCAATATGGTTTACATGAGGGTGAATAGTAAACAAACGAAAAATAATCTTCACAACGGGGAGGGGTGACGTGAAATAACCTTTAGCAGGGTGCATCCACGTCATTAAATATATTCTGTCAGTGCTACTCTTTTAGCAAAAAATAGGGCCTCTTTTTATAAAATAAAGAGACCCTGTGACTGAGCAATTAAATCTGCCATCTGAACCAGGCGAAGAATACATTACCGTTATTGTATGTTCCGGGAATGTAAGTTGCCTGGAAAGAGAGCTTGCTGTAGCTTATTGATGCCAAAGGTAATAAGACGGGAATTGGAATATAGTTCCAGTTATCACGCATCGTGAAACCCGCCGTAAAGCCCAGACCCAGCTGAAAATCCTGATCGCTGGTTGGCCGCCAGCGCTTTTCATAGCCATAGCCACCGATAGGCTCCCATTTGTTGTAGGAGTCTTTGAATGCCATGAGATAAAGCCCGTGCCAGTCCCCATCCTTATCCAGACGGGAAACACCGTAGCCCGCGCCCCATGGTCTTTCATTGTACCTATCCGTCTTTTCTTTATCGTACGTCCAGCGGTTATGCCAGGTGATCGCCGGGATATAAATATCGTGGCTCTGCGGCGAATTCCAGGTCGTAGACAGATTATTTTTACTTCTCTGCCACCAGCTTTCATCCTGCTTATCCGACGCCGACTCACTGGAATCAACCGCGACAGGTGCGAGATTTGCCGTGCTGCTTGTATTATTTATCCCTACATTATTTATGCTTTCTGCTGCGTAACTCAAAAAAGGGACAACGGGTAGTGTAATCAAACTCAACGTGATTAAAATTCGCTTCAAATACATATAAGGTTCTCTGTAACAGCGTCACGATTCCATTCAAACAAAGGTGATCCAGACAAAGCTATTTTTGGTTCTTACCAGAATATATAGTTCAGTTTACGTCATCTGCCTATATAGACGGGAAACTAAGCCAGCCTATTATGAAGGGATAAACAGTAACTGTACTTAAATAGATAACGAGTTCAGAGGTGCTTTCAGACGTTTCTTAGCCGAAATAACAAAAAACCACCTTATTTATCGGTGGCTTATATTCTGGTTGAGACACGTTCGAGATAGATAGACAGAACGGTGAATCGCCTACACAACGGGGCTAGATACCATCGCCATATTCGAAGCCGCGATTGACCCCGTTGAAATACTGGTCCATATCCATAGCAGGTTTATCGCTTTCCGGGCGGCCGACGATACGAGCCGGAACACCAGCTGCCGTCGTATGTGGAGGCACCGATTGCAACACGACAGAACCAGCGCCAATTTTCGCGCCACAGCCAACCTCAATGTTCCCCAGAATTTTCGCGCCAGCGCCAATCATCACGCCTTCGCGAATTTTAGGGTGACGATCGCCACTCGTTTTACCCGTACCGCCCAGCGTCACGGATTGCAGAATGGAAACATCGTTTTCAACGACAGCCGTTTCGCCGATCACAATGCCCGTTGCGTGATCGAGCATGATCCCGCAGCCGATTCTCGCCGCCGGGTGAATATCAACACCGAAAGAAACCGAGATCTGATTCTGGAAATAGACCGCCAGCGCTTTACGATCCTGCGACCAAAGCCAGTGACCAATGCGGTAAGCTTGTAATGCATGAAACCCTTTCAGGTAGAGCAGCGGCGTCGAATATTTATCCACCGCTGGGTCGCGCAGGCAAACGGCCTGAATATCGCGCGCAGCAGAAACGATCATCTGTGGATCGGCGCGGTAGGCTTCTTCCACAACTTCACGAATAGCAATCGCAGGCATGATCGCATTTGCCAGTTTGTTCGCTAGCATGTAGCTCAATGCGCTACCCAGATTTTCGTGCTTCAGCAATGTGGCATGAAAAAAGCTGGCCAGCATCGGTTCACAGTCTGCGAGACTGCGCGCTTCTGCCTTGATATTGGTCCAGACCAGTTCCAGTTCTTCTGTCGACATTGCCTTACTCTCCGAGATACCACACACCACAACGTATATCTGTTCTCAAACAGCGGGTTGATTAGCGCCACCGCTCGTATACAAGAAAATGAAGATACTATGAGCCTCCAGGATTAGGAAGCCCAGCATAGAACGACGTGTTTTATAACCTGGCGGTTTCGTCTTTACGCGTGCGCCCCAATAGGCTCAGCGCCGCCTCTCGGGCGTCTTTCCCACAATACAGCACCTGCCAGAGTTGCTCAGTAATTGGCATTTCAACGCCGTAGCGCTGTGCTAATGCCAGCACCTCTTTCGTATTGCGATACCCTTCAACCACCTGACCAATGCTATCCTGCGCGCTCTGTACATCCATTCCCTGCCCCAGCATCATGCCGAAGCGCCGGTTACGGGACTGATTATCAGTACAGGTCAACACCAGATCGCCAAGCCCCGCCATCCCCATGAAGGTGGTAGGATCCGCACCCAGCGCCGCACCAAGCCGGGTCATTTCTGCCAGCCCGCGGGTGATCAACGCGGTACGCGCATTCGCGCCAAACCCAATGCCGTCAGACATCCCGGCACCGATCGCTATGACGTTTTTCACCGCACCGCCCAGCTGCACGCCGATAAAATCGGGGTTGCTGTAAACGCGGAAGCTCTTCCCACAGTGCAGCAGCCGTTGCAGATCGTCAGCAAATTCACTGTCCGTTGATGCCAGTGCAATCGCCGTCGGCATGCCTGCCGCTAATTCTTTGGCAAATGTCGGGCCGGATACCACTGCAAGCGGGATGGTTTCGCCCAACGCTTCGCGTGCGACATCTTGCAACAAGCGTCCCGTTTCCGCTTCCAGCCCTTTGGTCGCCCACACGATACGCGCATCGGCACGCAAGTGAGGTTTCAATTGACGCAAGACATCGCCGAACACATGGCTCGGCACAACGACCAGCACGTTTCTGCTGGCAGCAAGCGCCTGCGCGAGGTTGGTTTCCAACTGTAGCGAATCAGGGAAAGGCACATCCGGCAGGAATGCCTGATTACAGCGAGCGGCCTGTAACGCCTGAATGTGCACAGGGTTGTGACCCCACAGCACGACTCTATGGCCATTACGCGCCAGCGTAATGGCCAACGCGGTGCCGTACGAACCGGCACCGATGACGGTCATTGAAGCGTCAGACGCGTTCATCAGGCATCCTGATGCTGCGCAGCGCCTTCACCTTCGGTCTGCTGCTGCAGGTAATTCATGAACAGTGCATCAAAGTTAACCGGTGCCAGGTTCAGTTGCGGGAAGGTACCGCGAGAAACCAGACTGGTGATGCACTCACGCGCGTAAGGGAACAGAATGTTCGGGCAGTATGCGCCCAGGCAGTGCGCCAGTTGAGTTCCTTCGATACCGCCAACGGTAAAGATACCACCTTGCTGAACTTCACACAGAAATGCAGTTTCTTCACCCAGAGAAGCCGTTACGGTCACGCGCAGTACGACTTCATAGATATCATCAGCCAGTTGGCTAGAGGCCGTATCCAGATCCAGTTTTACTTCCGGCTGCCATTCCTGCTGGAACACCTGAGGCGCATTCGGCGCTTCAAAAGAGATATCTTTGGTGTAGATACGCTGGATTTGGAAAGCCATTTCTGTGTTGTTTTGTTCAGACATGTTAAGTAATACCCTTTTGTTAGATTCTCTTGACGTCTTCCGTCGTCATAAGTGGGCGGACGTCAGCACATTTCTGTCATTGTCATACTGCAATCACTGTAGTTGCAATAACGGTAGTACTGCAATCAGCCTGTCGGTTATCCTGCAAAATCGCCACCATTTTCACGGTGTATGATTGATACACTTGGCACGATGCGGATAGTTTTACCACAAACCGTTTTATTTGCCGCGGACTAAAGGCAGATTCTCACCGCTCCAGCCAGCCAGACCGTCTTTCAGTACCTGCACACGCTCAAAACCGGCTTTGTGCAAATTCTCGGCTGCTTCGCGTGAAGAGAGACCGTTGGCGCATACCACGATAATCGGCTGCGACTTATGTTTTTCAAGTTCACCTACGCTGCCGTTCTTGATGTCGTTCGGCAACAGGTTAAATGCGCTGGCAATATGGCCACGGCGATAGTCGTCACGGTTACGGATATCAACGACGACAGCCTCTTCTTTATTAATCAGTCGGATCGCTTCACCGCGAACCACTTCCTTCACGTTCGACAGTTTACTCTTCACAGTAAGCACAATGACCGCAACCAACAGGGCAACCCAGGAAATGCTCAAAATAGGGTGCTTGCTAATGAATGGCATAATCTCTTGCATGGGGTGTAACGACTCCCGGATCAGTTAAGCAACAAAAATATAAGGTTCCTGAGTATACCTGCGCGATACGGCAATTACAGCCAGTAAGCCAATATAGCGTATCGAATCTGCGGCGAGCTTTCCATTTATCTCTATATTGATGCGCCCAGACGCCCACCTTTGTGCCATGCTTGTCACGTCTGGAAATAGAAATCAGACAAGAGACAACTGGTAAGCTGCTGTTCATCGTGGAATAATTCACCGCTATGAGTAAAAACGCGTTATTTGTACAGAGTCGAGTAGCATGTAGCGCGGATCGCCATTTATCCGCATTACAAAGGCTACTCACCCGCTGCGTCAGCGCACTCTGCGTTGGCGTTTTGCTGTTGCCCGCGCTCAGCCAGGCTGAAGATAATCAGGCACAGCTTAAGACCCTGCAACAAGATATCGCCGCGAAAGAAAAAAGCGTTCAAGAACAACAAAAGCAGCGCAGTGCCTTAGTCCAGCAGTTGAAAAAGCAGGAGCAGTCCATCTCTCAGGCCAGTCGTCAACTGCATGAAACGCGCAATACGCTGTCCACGCTCAATAAAGAATTAACCAGCCTCAGCGCCTCTATCGCAAAACTGCAATCTCAGCAGGATAAGCAACAAACGCTACTTTCCCGTCAGCTTGACGCCGCCTTCCGGCAAGGTCAGCACAGCGCACTGCAATTAATGCTGAGCGGAGAAGAGAGCCAGCGCAACGAGCGCATCCTCGCCTACTTTGGCTACCTGAATGAAGCACGGCAGAAATCTATCCACGAATTGCAGCAAACGCGCGTAGAGCTGGCTGACCAAAAGCGTCAGTTGGAACAAAAACAAGCACAGCAAAAAACGCTGCTGGGCGACCAACAGCAGCAACAGCAGACGCTGGAGCAAGCACAGTCCGATCGCAAGAAAACGCTGTCGACGCTGGAAAGTTCGCTGGAAAAAGATCAGCAACAGTTGACGGAACTGCGCCAGAATGAAACGCGGTTGCGCGATCAGATCGCCCGCGCTGAGCGAGAAGCGAAAGCCCGTGCCGAACGGGAAGCGCGCGAGGCCGCCAAAGTTCGCGCTAAAGAAGAGCAGGCCAAACGCAGCGGCAGCAGTTACAAACCGACT
Source organism: Pectobacterium sp. CHL-2024 (assembly GCF_044751765.1). Taxonomy (NCBI): domain Bacteria; kingdom Pseudomonadati; phylum Pseudomonadota; class Gammaproteobacteria; order Enterobacterales; family Pectobacteriaceae; genus Pectobacterium; species Pectobacterium sp. CHL-2024. Next base: position 48,084 of record NZ_JBIXKO010000007.1, read on the forward strand.
GAAGGTGAACGCTCACTCATGGCTCGAACCGGCGGTTTAGGGCGACCTTCAGGTCAAGCCATCTGGCCAGTTAATGGACGTATTGAGCATCGTTTCGGTGAACCGTTGCAGGGCGAGCTGCGCTGGAAAGGTATGGTGATTACCGCACCGGAAGGAACGGAAGTGAAGGCGATCGCCGACGGAACCGTACTGATGGCCGACTGGCTACAGGGCTACGGGCTGGTCGTTGTTGTGCAGCATGGTAAAGGCGATATGAGCCTGTACGGTTATAACCAGAGCGCATTGGTTTCCGTTGGCGCTCAGGTCAAGGCAGGCCAACCCATTGCGCTGGTCGGCACCAGCGGCGGGCAGAGTCAGCCTGGACTGTATTTTGAAATCCGTCGCCAGGGTCAGGCGGTCAATCCACAACCTTGGCTGGGAAGATAGTCTTGTCTTATTTAACCAAAACACCACTATTGGCGTTGAGTCTGCTCGCCCTGTCTCCTTTGGCACTGGCCGGAAAACTTTCCATCGTTATCGATGATTTCGGCTATCGTCCGCATAATGAGAACCAGATTCTGGCAATGCCGACGGCGATTTCCATCGCGGTATTACCCAACGCGCCGTACGCCCGTGAAATGGCGACCAAAGCTCACCAGCAAGGGCGAGAAGTGCTGATCCATCTGCCGATGGCACCGATGAGCAAGCAGCCGCTGGAGCGCGATACGTTACGCCCAGACATGAGCAGCGAAGAAATTCAGCGCATTATCCGCCAATCGGTTAATAACGTGCCTTACGCTGTGGGGTTGAATAACCATATGGGCAGCGCGATGACCGCCAGCCTGCCGGGTATGCAAAAAGTCATGCAGGCGCTGAGCGCCTACCAGCTCTATTTCCTCGATAGCATGACCATTGGCAGCAGCCAATCAAGCCAGGCCGCGGCTGGAACGAACGTTAAGGTCATCAAACGCAAAGTCTTTTTGGATGACTCGCAAAACGAAGCCGAGATTCGCAAACAGTTTACCCGTGCGGTGCAAATTGCCCGCCGCAGCGGTTCTGCCATCGCTATCGGGCACCCACATCCTTCAACCATCCGCGTCTTACAGCAGATGTTGCCCACGCTGGATACCGATATTGTCTTAGTCCGCCCCAGCCAGTTGCTGAATGAGCCGACGCGGCAGTATGAGCCTCAGCCGCAGCAGCCAGTCAAACCACGTAATCCGTTCCGCGGTATACCGCAGTGCCAAGTCAAACAGCCGCCGGAACCGGTGAAGAACGATGTGTTCTTCAAACTGGTGAGCAGCAGCATTCGGGAAAGCGCCCCCGTGCTATTTATCAAGCACCGCTGGCAGACCTGGATTGCTTCAGGTGAGACCGAAGCGCCCAAACAGCCGTAATCTCTGAGTGCACATTCTCTTTTGCCATCGCGCGGGTTCGCCTCGGCAGGGTTATGTCTCATCCCAATTGAGAATCACCTTGCCCGACTGACCCGAGCGCATGGCATCGAACCCTTTCTGAAATTCATCAATGTGAAAGCGGTGGGTGATAATCGGTGACAAATCCAGTCCAGACTGAATCAGCGCCGACATCTTGTACCAGGTTTCGAACATTTCTCGTCCGTAGATCCCTTTGATAAACAATCCCTTAAAAATCACCTCTCCCCAGTCAATCGACATCGGTTCGTGCGGAATACCCAGCATAGCGATGCGCCCACCGTGATTCATCGCTTTCAGCATAGCGCGAAAGGCCGATGGCGCACCCGACATCTCCAGACCGATATCAAACCCCTCGGTCATGCCCAGTTCGATCATCACGTCCGCCAGATTTTCCTGCGCCACATTGACGACGCGCGTGGCCCCCATTTTACTGGCAAGATCCAGACGGTACGCATTCACATCGGTAATCACGACATTCCTTGCACCAACGTGGCGACATACCGCCGCCGCCATCATGCCTATCGGCCCTGCGCCAGCGATCAAGACATCTTCCCCCACTAAATCGAAGGACAGTGCGGTATGCACCGCGTTGCCGAAGGGATCGAAAATGGCGGCCAGCTCATCAGAAATATTGTCGGGAATGCGAAACGCGTTGTACGCAGGAATCACCAGATACTCCGCGAATGAACCGGGACGGTTTACCCCGACGCCGATAGCATTACGGCATAAATGACGCCGTCCGGCACGGCAGTTGCGACAGTAGCCGCAGGTAATATGCCCTTCGCCAGAGACCCGATCGCCAATATGAAAACCGTTAACTTCCTGACCGATAGCGACAATTTCGCCAACGTACTCATGCCCGACGACCATCGGAACGGGAATCGTCTTCTGCGACCATTCGTCCCAGTTATAGATATGCACATCTGTTCCGCAGATCGCGCTTTTGCGGATTTTAATCATGATGTCGTTATGCCCGAGCTCCGGCGTGGGCGAGTCCACCATCCAGATGCCTTCTTCCGGCCGCAGTTTTGCCAATGCTTTCATGATGGTTTCCTCAGATGATCACACCCAGACGTTTACCCACGCGGATAAACGCCTCGACGGCGAATTCGATTTGCTGCGGCGTATGGGCGGCCGACATTTGGGTGCGAATACGCGCCTGACCGAGGGGGACAACGGGATAGAAAAAGCCGGCGACATAAACACCTTCCCGCTGTAGCGCCTGCGCAAAATCCTGTGCCAGCTGTGCCTCACCCAACATGACGGGAATAATGGCGTGATCGGCTCCCGCTAGCGTGAACCCTGCGGCCGTCATCTTTTCACGGAACAGACGGGCATTTGCCCACAGACGCTCACGCCGTTCGCCGCTCTGTTCCAGCAAGCCCAATACCCTGAGCGACGCGGTGACAATGGCAGGGGCGAGCGAGTTGGAAAATAGATAGGGTCGAGAACGCTGGCGCAGCCAGTCGATCACCTCATGCTTGCCCGCCGTATAACCGCCCGATGCGCCACCCAGCGCTTTGCCCAACGTCCCGGTGATGATGTCAACGCGATCCATCACTCCGCAGCGTTCATGCGTTCCGCGCCCTTGTTCGCCCACAAATCCCACCGCATGCGAATCATCCACCATCACTAACGCATCATAGCGATCCGCCAGATCGCAAATCCCCTGCAAATCGGCAATGACGCCATCCATCGAAAAAACGCCGTCGGTGGCAATCATGACGTGTCTTGCCCCTTCCGCTCTGGCCAGTTGCAGCTGTGCTTCCAGTTGGCTCATATCGTTATTGGCATAGCGGTAGCGCCGCGCCTTCGATAGCCGAATACCGTCGATGATTGAGGCATGATTGAGCGCATCGGAAATAATCGCATCCTCCGGCCCCATCAGCGTTTCAAACAGCCCACCGTTAGCATCAAAACAAGAGGAATAGAGAATCGCATCGTCTATTCCCAGAAACTCCGCCAGCTTACGCTCCAGCTGTTTGTGGATATCCTGCGTTCCACAAATAAAGCGCACCGATGCCATACCAAAACCGTGGCTGTCCAATCCGGCTTTTGCAGCGGCAATCAGCTCAGGGCTGTCCGCCAGACCAAGATAATTATTGGCACAGAAGTTGAGCAGGTGGTTGCTGTCCATCACCTCGATTTCAGCCTGCTGCGCAGAGGTAATGATGCGCTCCTCCTTAAACACCCCTTCGGTGCGTGCAGCCATAATTTGTGCAGTAAGTTGTTGATAAAACGCGGCAGGCATAGCGTCACTCTCCCATAAAAAGATTGCGTTATGGTTTTTAAGCTAGCGGATGTGGGCAGAAATGCGGGGTAAACAGTCTGAAAATGCTGGCTTCGTCACGGCCTGAATCATCTTAAAAACGTGGGAGCAACACGGGATAAATTAAGCTCTGGCTGCTTGCAGTAAAATGAAATGCTATTATAGCGGTCATAAACAGTGTGGGGCGCGGTGCCTCACCGGCAAGATTAATAAAGGTCGCGCCCATGATTATCGTTACTGGCGGTGCCGGTTTTATCGGCAGCAATATCGTAAAATCTCTGAATGACATCGGCTATCGGGACATTCTGGTTGTCGATAACCTGAAAGACGGCACCAAGTTCGCCAATCTGGTCGATCTGGACATCGCAGATTACGTGGATAAAGAAGATTTCATCGCCAGCATCGTTGCAGGTGACGATCTGGGCGATATCGATGCCGTATTCCATGAAGGCGCTTGCTCTTCCACCACCGAGTGGGATGGCAAATACATGATGGATAACAACTATCAGTATTCCAAAGACGTGCTGCATTACTGCCTCGATCGCAACATTCCGTTCCTGTATGCCTCTTCTGCCGCAACCTATGGCGGTCGCAACGATAACTTTATCGAAGAGCGTCAATACGAGCAGCCGCTGAACGTCTATGGCTACTCCAAATTCCTGTTCGACCAGTACGTGCGTGAAATTCTTCCAGAAGCTGAATCGCAGATCTGCGGTTTCCGCTATTTCAACGTCTACGGACCGCGCGAAGGCCATAAAGGCAGCATGGCGAGCGTCGCATTCCACCTGAATAACCAGATTAATCAGGGTGAAAATCCGAAGCTGTTCTCCGGTAGCGAGAACTTCCAACGTGACTTCATCTACGTCGGTGATGTCGCGGCCGTCAATCTGTGGTTCTGGCAAAACGGTGTTTCCGGCATCTTCAACTGCGGTACTGGTCGCGCCGAATCCTTCCAGGCTGTCGCGGACGCCACCCTCGCCTTCCATAAAAAAGGCAGCGTGGAATACATCGAGTTCCCTGAGAAGCTGAAAGGCCGCTATCAGGCTTATACACAAGCCGACCTCACCAATTTGCGTGCCGCAGGCTATGACAAGCCGTTCAAAACCGTCGCCGAAGGTGTGGCAGAATATATGGCCTGGCTGAACCGTACCGTTTAATCGGATAAGGATTCATAAGCGGTATGAAAATTTTGGTCATCGGCCCTTCCTGGGTCGGCGATATGATGATGTCGCACAGCCTTTATCGCACATTGAAGGCTGAACACCCGGAAGCGGTCATTGACGTGATGGCACCGGCCTGGTGCCGTCCGCTGCTGGCACGGATGCCGGAAGTCAATCAGGCGTTAGCCATGCCGCTAGGTCACGGCGCACTGGAGCTGGGCGAACGTCGCCGTCTTGGCGTATCGCTGCGCGACGCGGGCTATGACCGCGCTTACGTGCTGCCTAACTCCTTTAAATCCGCGCTGGTCCCCTTCTTTGCCAACATTCCGCAGCGTACAGGCTGGCGTGGCGAAATGCGTTACGGGCTGCTGAACGACGTACGCGTGCTGGATAAAGCCGCATTTCCGATGATGGTTCAGCGCTATGCTGCGTTAGCCTACGATCGTAGCCGTATTCGTCGGGCCGAAGACTTACCGCAGCCTTTACTGTGGCCACAGTTGCAGGTTAATCAGGCCGAAATTGCGGACATGATGCAGGCCTTCGATCTCAGCGATGCGCGCCCCATCATCGGCTTTTGCCCCGGTGCCGAGTTCGGCCCCGCCAAACGCTGGCCGCATTATCACTATGCGGCGTTGGCACAATCACTGATCGAGCGCGGCTACCAGATAGCGCTGTTCGGTTCGGCCAATGACCGTTCGGCCTGTGACGATATCCTTCAAGGATTAACGGAAGAGGCACGACAGCATTGCGCTAATCTGGCAGGGAAAACCTCGCTGGAACAGGCGGTAGTGCTCATTGCCGCCTGCCACGCCGTCGTCAGCAACGATTCTGGGCTCATGCACGTTGCGGCGGCACTTCATCGTCCGCTTGTCGCGCTTTATGGCCCAAGCAGCCCCGATTTTACCCCGCCGCTGTCCCATCAGGCCGAGGTGATTCGCCTGATTACCGGCTATCACCGAGTGCGCAAAGGGGATGCCGAACAGGGTTATCACCAGAGTTTGATCGACATTCAGCCTGAACGCGTGCTCAGCGCACTGGATAAGTATATCGTTCCAAGAGAAAGTCTCATTCCGGGAGCGGACGCATGAGAGTGCTGATTGTGAAGACATCGTCGATGGGCGATGTGCTGCATACGCTGCCCGCCTTAACCGATGCAATGCAGGCTATTCCCGGTATCCAGTTCGACTGGGTGGTTGAAGAAGGTTTCGCGCAAATTCCCAGTTGGCACCCGGCGGTTTCTCGCGTAATTCCCGTCGCAATACGCCGCTGGCGCAAAAGCTGGTTCAGCGCTCCGATACGTCAGGAGCGTGCAGAGTTCACACGCCAACTACGCCAGTATCGCTACGATGCGGTTATTGATGCGCAAGGGCTGATTAAAAGCGCGCTGCTGGTTACGCGACTCGCCAACGGAAAGAAGCACGGATTGGATTGCAAAAGTGCACGTGAACCACTGGCAAGCTGGTTTTATAACTACCGCCACCCAATAAGCCGTCGGCAGCATGCCGTCGAGCGCGTACGGGAACTGTTTGCCGCCAGCCTGAACTATCGGAAACCCACCGAGCGTGGCGACTATGCGATTGCTTCGCGTTTTCTCTCTCAGTCACCCGCAGACGCCAATCGCTATCTGGTGTTTCTCCACGCCACGACGCGTGATGAAAAACACTGGTCAGAAGCACACTGGCGTGAACTGATTGCTCTATTAGCACCGAGTGGATTACGCATCAAACTCCCCTGGGGAGCGGAGCATGAGCACCAGCGCGCCTTACGGCTGGCGGAAGGCTTTCCGCATGTTGACGTCTTACCACGCCTCACGCTGCAACAGGTCGCCGAGGTATTAGCTGGCGCCAAAGTCGTCGTTTCCGTCGATACCGGACTTAGCCACCTGACGGCAGCGCTGGATCGCCCAAATATCACCTTATATGGGCCAACCGACCCGGGGCTGATTGGCGGCTACGGGATGAATCAGGTGGTGGAAATGTCTGGTGACAATTCCATGGATACCATTTCATCCCAAACAATCTTTCAACAATTACAATCTTTTATATAACCGACGAGTTTTTGGCAATGCAGATGCATTCGAAAGAAAAACGGCTCTCCAGAGAACGCGTTAAGCGAATTCTGGTAATCAAACTACGACATTTCGGTGACGTTTTGTTGACCACCCCGCTCCTGGGGACGCTGAAACAGCATTACGAGAGTGCCCAGATTGATGTACTGGTTTATCGCGGTACAGAGGTCATGCTCTCTGGTAACCCGGCGGTTAACACCTGTTTTACGGTTGACAGGAATCTCAAACATGAAGGCATCCGTGCACAATTGCATGGAGAAAGTACGCTTTGGAAAACGCTGAAGGCGCAACAATACGACCTCATCATCAACCTTTCCGATCAATGGCGTGCTGCGCTTTACTGTAAGTTTCTCACTTCTGGTGTCAGCATTGGCTTCAATTGGCCAAAAAGAGACAACATCTTATGGAAATCTTGCCATGATATGTTGGTTGAAACTACGCAGCATAATGATCAACATACTGTTTTAAATAACCTTTCCATCCTATCGCCTCTGAGCCTTCCTGACACGGATACCTCAGTGAATATGTGCTGGCTACCAGAAGATGAAAAGTGTGTTAACCAATTACTCGAACAGCACAGCTTACCTGACTATATATTGATCCACCCGGGCGCTCGCTGGGCGTTCAAAACCTGGTCTGCACTCTCCTTCGCTGCCTTGATTGATCATCTGGCAAATCAGGGACAACGCATCGTGCTTGCTGGCGGGCCATCAGCTGAAGAATTACAGATAGCCACAACCATTCTTAATCACGTGGCAAACCCAGCGCAGGTCGTAAATCTGACCGGACAGCTGGCATTACCTCAGCTCGCGGTACTGATTGATAAAGCAACGTTATTTATTGGTGTTGATTCTGCACCTATGCACATGGCCGCTGCACGACAAACACCTTCTGTTGCGCTATTTGGCCCGAGTAATCTGAAACAGTGGCATCCATGGCAGGCACCACACACATTATTATGGGCTGGCGACTATCGCCCACTCCCCAAGCCTGAGGAAATTGATACTAATACACAGGAGCGTTACCTTGATGCCATTCCGGTCTCTGACGTGATTGCTGCGACCCGCAAATGGCTTTCCTAAACCTATTAATCTGTAAATTAAGAAGACGCCAACAAGTCGCTTTTTACACCTGTGAGATTGTATGAAACTTGATTTTTTTCCCGCGATCCTTACGGACGCCGATAAGAGAAATTTCCCTACCATTACCGCCTTCTTACTTGGGCTTTCTCTACCGCTTTCGAATCAACTGTTGAAAGTCGCGTTGGTCCTGGCGCTCCTCTGCGTCTTGAAATACCGGGATATGAAGTATTGGCGCCAGATGATTATTCATCCGATGGTGATTCTGCCTGCGCTGATGACCGGCTTATTAGCACTTTCCCTGCTCACTCATCATCATGAGGCAGGGCCGGAGATGGTCGAAAAATATAAGAAGCTGCTGTACGTCCTGCCTCTTGCTTTATTCTTTGTGCTCCAATCAGCACAGAGCAAGGCGTTATTCAGCGGCTTTCTATTGGGAAATGGTATTGTCCTTGCACTGAGCCTAGCGGGTGGTTTGTTTCATCTATTTCCTGGGCATATCGACCCTGCGAACCCGACCGTTTTTAAGCTACAGATTACTCAAAACTTTTTTATGGCCATGGCCGTATTTCTCTGGCTTGAGCGAGCCAGAATCAGCCAGGGATCTGGACGGATCGGTTACCTACTATTAGCACTAGTCGCTTGCTGCAACATACTGTTTATGGTGCAAGGTAGAATCGGATACATCGCCCTTATTGCAGGTATTGGCGCTTGGGCATTGCTCTCTCTGAAACCGCGTCAGGCCCTGCTCGCACTAGGCTCTGGCGTTGTCGTCATTTGCCTGTTATTTACGATTCCTAACCGTGCAGCCGAACGAATTACGCTTGGCGTCCACGAAATACAAAACTGTCTACAGCAAAAAACGGGCGATGCGTATTCTGCTTGTGACAGTTCAATGGGGCAACGGACCGCGTTTATTTTACAGGCGACGCAATTAATTGAGCAGGCTCCGCTGTTGGGCAATGGCGCAGGAAGCTTCTGGTATCACAACCCGGAAACAGGTTACAGCGTAAATAACCCACACAACCAGTATTTACTGGAAACGATACAGAATGGTGCCGTAGGCCTTATCATCTTCTTACTATGGATGGCCAATTTTGCTCTCGCCGCCTGGAAACAACCTTCTCGAGAGAAAAGCATTTTTATTACTCTTCTGGTCATTTATTTAAGTGGTAATCTCTTTAACTCATTCCTTTTGGACTCAACGGAAGGGCACCTGTTTGTCATTCTGACCGCGCTCCTTCTGGCGAAGCATATTCCATTTGTGCAACGTAAGAAAAATGAATCACCACAGCCCAGCAGGCCATCATAGTTACGTCAGAATAGCGTTACGCTAGAATCATGCTGCTCACCCAATGGCACTTAAAAATCTCGGTGCCATTGGGTTCAACGCTTAGACGGCAAGAGAACACCTCTCTCGTCTGTATCATCATTTTCAACACCATAGGGCATATAGTGAACGCGCATAAACGTTTATCCGTCGTCATGATTACCAAAAATGAAACGGAACTGATCGCCGATTGCCTAAAGTCTGTCTCGTGGGCAGATGAAATTATTGTCGTTGATTCTGGCAGCACAGATAACACGGTAGAGATCGCGCATCAATACGGTGCAAAAGTCTATCAGCACGACGATTGGCCAGGGTATGGCAAGCAGCGGCAGCGCGCGCAGAGCTATGCCAGCGGTGATTATATTTTCATGATTGACGCTGACGAACGAGTGACATCTGAGCTACGGCAATCAATCGAATCCGTGCTCACTGCTTCGGACACTGGCGCTAATACGGTTTACTGCTGCTCACGACGCAATTTTTTCCTTGGTCGTTTTATGAAACATAGCGGATGGTATCCCGACAAGGTTATCCGCCTCTATGCAAACCAGCACTACCGTTATAATGACAACAGCGTGCACGAGTCTCTTGACTATGGTTCAGCCACATTGAGCCATCTATCAGGCGATTTATTACATTTAACCTGCCGAGACTTCGCCGTTTTTCAACAGAAACAGCTACGCTATGCTTCAGCATGGGCGGAAGAACGGCACCGCCAGGGGAAAAAATGTCGCTACCTGAGTATCCTTACGCATACTGCTTCGGCATTCTTAAAAACTTGGGTATTACGTGCGGGGTTTTTGGATGGGAAATACGGTTTTCTACTCGCAATTATTAATGCGCAGTACACATTCAATAAATACGCTGGGTTATGGTCCCGTAATAATATAAAGTTGTGAGGAATGGGTGATACCACCAAACATAGCCTTATCCTCACGAACCCGATAAAATCACCCTAGCGATAACCGATAACAGTAAACCTTATGCTACAAACTCTCTACACCATTATCCTGTACCTCATCCAACCGTTGATTTGGCTTCGCCTGTGGCTTCGTGGCCGCAAGGCTCCTGCCTATCGTCGGCGCTGGGGTGAACGTTACGGCTTTTGTGCAGAGAAGGTTAAACCAGACGGTATCATGCTGCATTCGGTGTCGGTGGGTGAAACGCTGGCCGCCATTCCCTTAGTGAGAGCGCTGCGCCATCGTTATCCCAATCTGCCGATCACGGTGACAACCATGACGCCAACCGGTTCCGAACGCGTGCGTTCAGCGTTTGGCGACACGGTCTATCACGTTTACCTGCCTTATGATTTACCCTGTGCCCTGAAGCGCTTTTTTGACCAGGTTCGTCCGAAAATCGTCATTATTATGGAAACCGAGCTGTGGCCAAATCTGATCGCGGAACTGCATAAACGCGACATTCCGCTGGTTATTGCGAATGCTCGACTGTCAGAACGCTCTGCTGCGGGTTATAAAAAAATCGGAAAGCTCATGCGCCATATCTTGCGGCGCATTACCCTCGTCGCTGCGCAGAATCAGGAGGACGGGAATCGATTTATCGATCTTGGTCTGAAGCGCTCCAGCCTGAAAGTGACCGGCAGCCTCAAGTTTGATATTTCCGTGACGCCAGAGCTGGCGGCACGAGCTATTACATTACGTCGACAATGGGCGCCACACCGTCCGGTATGGATAGCCACCAGTACGCACGAAGGTGAAGAAGCGATCGTTCTGGCCGCTCACCGACAGCTACTTGCCACCTATCCTGACTTACTCCTCATTCTTGTGCCTCGCCACCCAGAACGTTTCGCCACCACGCAGGCGCTGACAGAGAATTTGGGGTTCACCTACACGCTGCGCAGCAGTGGTGAACAGCCACCTGCAAACACGCAGGTCGTCATTGGGGATACCATGGGCGAGCTGATGCTGTTATACGGCATCGCCGATCTGGCTTTTGTCGGGGGAAGCTTGGTTGAACGAGGCGGGCATAATCCGCTAGAAGCGGCAGCACATGCTATCCCGGTATTGATGGGGCCACACACGTTCAATTTTAAAGACATCTGCAACAAACTCGATCAGGCCGACGGACTGATCACCGTGACCGATGCAGACTCACTTGGAAAAGAAGTCGGGAAACTGCTCGCTGACGAAGATTATCGTCTTTACTATGGTCGACATGCCGTGGAAGTGTTACACCAAAACCAGGGTGCACTACAGATGCTGCTTACGCTACTGGAACCTTATTTACCCCAGCGGACACAGTAAAACAGCGTTACCAAGACAGTGAATGAAGGGCTGACGTGATGACAACCAAAGCGATTTATCCTGGAACGTTCGATCCACTAACCAATGGTCATTTGGATCTGCTGACGCGTGCATCACGACTGTTCGACCATGTGGTGCTGGCCATCGCTGCCAGTCCGAGCAAACATACACTTTTCACTCTGGATGAACGCGTGGCGCTGGCAAAGGGTGCGACGCAACATTTATCGAACGTCGAAGTAGTCGGTTTCAGCGATCTTATGGTGCACTTCGCACAACAGCAAAAAGCCAATATTCTTGTGCGGGGTTTGCGAGCCGTTGCCGATTTCGAATATGAACTCCAGCTCGCAAAAATGAATCACCACCTGATGCCTACTCTCGAAAGCGTGTTCCTGATGCCATCAGAAGAGTGGTCGTTTATTTCATCTTCTCTGGTCAAAGAAGTGGCTCGTCACGGCGGTGACGTATCGCACTTCTTACCCGATGCCATCGTTAGTGCCTTACTGGAAAAGCTCCGCTGATAATCCGTTTACGGGATAAGAGAAATGACGGCCTCTTTGACATCAGCCACACTAATGCTGTCGATGCATTTGCCTGAATGGAGCAAGACGTGATTGACACCAATCGGATACCAACGCAAATATTTCTCTGGTCTTGCTTCGAATAGACCGACAACCGGTATCTGCAACGCCGCACCAAGATGAACAGGTGCGCTATCAGCCGAAACCACCAGATCTAATTGGCTCATCGCTGCGATAAGATCAGGCACTGTTCCAGTATCGATACACTGAACCGTAATGCCATTAAGCGCATCTTGCTCCGGCTTCTCACCTGGACTAGAAAAAATAATGATATTGAAATCATTGCCGAGTAACTTAGCAAGTGAGTACCAGTTTTCCCACGGCCAGCGACGTTCATATGCTTTATTGGATATAAAAAACCCGATATTCGCTTTGCCGTTATTTTCTAATTTTTCTGACCATTGTTTTTTTAATTCTGGATTAGGATAAATATAAAGCTTTAGTTCGTCAGTGCTCGTTACACCAAGCTCAGGCACTAAATCATACCCCGCCAATACTTCATGCTTTATGGGTCGATTGGTAACATGTTCAATATTGCGGTCGTCAAACTCAGTCTCAGCCTTGTGCCAACGCGAGTCAGGAACATTCATCCATCTGGCAAACTGGATTGCATTCTTATTCATTCCGCCATTAGGAATAATCAGCAAATCGAAATTCAAACGCTTTAAGCGCATAATCAAAAGAAATTTATCGATTAATGAGCTGATTAAACCACTGCGATTATTTCTCTCTCGGCTTTTACTGTAAACATAATGATGCACTTCTTTTATGTCTGGGTTTTCTTCAAGTATGTATGAATTATATTTGTTCGCTAATACATGGATTTCAGCAGCCGGCCATTTTCTTTTCAGAGAGTGAATCAATGCTGTCGTGCATACCATGTCACCTAGAAAATCGATTCTTATCAACAAAATGCGCTGCATACTTCCTTTCCCTTAATAAGCATTATCGTCACTGTTATTTATCTGAATTTTTATCCACAATACCGACTACTTCTGGCAGCGACGACAGAAAAACGTGCTGCGCTGTCCATGCTTCGCGGTTTCTATCGGCGTTCCGCATGTCCGACAAGGTTCACCGTTGCGGCCATAGACTCGCAGCTCCTGCGCGAAATACCCGGGTTTACCGTCTGATTGCAAAAAGTCACGCAGTGTTGTGCCCCCCTGCTCAATCGAAAGCTGTAGCACCTGTTTAATCACGTCCACCAATACGGCTGCGTCATTTTCATTTAACGATCCCGCAGCTCTGTCAGGATGGATACCCGCAGCAAACAGCGATTCGCTCGCGTAAATATTGCCTACACCAACGACGACTTTGTTATCCATAATCCACTGTTTGATTGCCGTCTTTTTACCGCGTGATGCCTGATAAAGATAATCGGCAGAGAATTCCGCCTCTAGTGGTTCCGGCCCCAGATGCGCCAACACCGAGCAGGTTTCTGGATTATCCGTCCACAGCCAGGCACCAAAACGCCGGGGATCGGTGTAACGCAGCACCTTACCGCTGTCCATCACCAAATCAACATGATCGTGTTTCTCCGGCTCGCTATATTCTGGCAACACCCGCAGGCTGCCAGACATGCCGAGATGCACAATAATCCAGCCGCGAGTCAGCTCAATCAGCAGATATTTTGCCCGCCGACGCACGCTGAGCACCGGTTCATCGCTCAGCGAGAGAATCTCAGCCGATACCGGCCAGCGCAGGCGCGAGTTCCTCACTTCAGCATAAAGGATGGTGTGATCGACAAGATACGGTGAAATTCCCCGACGACTGGTTTCAACCTCAGGTAATTCAGGCATGTGCGTCTCCTGATAAAGGTGGCTACGTTAGCATAAACAGCAGGATACCCTCTGTGACAGCACGCAAGACAGGGGATATGGTGAGAAACAGAGTCACTGCTGGCGTATTTTACCCACAGTATTTAACACAAAACCGTTAAATCAAATCGACATGCTGGCTGGCATGTGGCGAAAAAAAACCCGACCAAGGCCGGGTTTTCATCAAGAAGCAGAAATTACTTAATTTTAGCTTCTTTGTAGAGAACGTGCTGACGGACAACTGGATCGAATTTCTTCAGTTCCAATTTTTCCGGCTTAGTACGTTTGTTCTTCGTAGTGGTATAGAAGTGACCAGTACCAGCAGAAGAAACCAGCTTGATCTTCTCGCGAACACCCTTAGCCATGATTCAGTTCCTTAATACTTTTCACCACGGGCACGCAGATCGGCCAGAACCGTCTCAATACCCTTCTTATCAATAACACGCATACCTTTAGCAGATACACGCAGTGTTACAAAGCGCTTCTCGCCTTCAACCCAAAAACGGTGTGAATGCAGGTTCGGCAGAAAACGGCGTTTGGTCGCATTCAGTGCGTGGGAACGGTTGTTCCCGGCCACCGGACGCTTGCCAGTAACTTGGCAGACTCGGGACATGTCTATTCTCCAAAAATCAAATCAGCTCGAGCTTCGTATAGGGTTTGGCCGCCTCGTCAGGCTTTAGAGCCCATCTCAGCAACTTCACTGAAAAGACTCTGTCATCAGGATAAACCTGCTGAGATAGGCTCTTAACGCCACACCCAAGATTCTCAAAGGTGGCGTAGTATACGCTCTGAAGCGTAAGTGCTCAAGTCCCGAACAGCTAAAGATCCCATTGGATCGCGGAAATATCTGTTAAATCCAGCCACGCTCGGCAAAAGAAACGTATTCGCCGTGCCCAATAACCAAATGATCGAGCACGCGGATCTCCATTAACAGACAGGCTTTAACAATCTGTTCGGTTATCGCACGGTCAGCCTGACTCGGCTCCGCTTTTCCCGACGGATGATTATGCGCCAGTATTAGCGCGGCAGCATTTGCTTTTAGCGCTTCACGCACAATTTCACGCGGGTGGACTTCTACGCTGTTAATCGTACCAACAAACATCTCCTGATGGCGAATAACGTGGTGCTGATTGTCCAAAAATAGAACTAAAAAAACTTCACGCTCACGCCGGGACAGCAGCAACTGCAAATATTGGCCGGTCGCTTCCGGGTTCAGCATGGCGTCCTCTTTCGCCAGACGAGAGAAAAATAGCCGCCGCGACAGCTCTGCGATCGCCTTGAGCTGCGTATATTTTGATATCCCAACGCCTCTGGCACGATGAAACGCTGACTGGTCGGCCGCCATCAGTTGATAGAGCGAGCCAAACTGCGCCAGTAAATCCTCTGCCAACTGCATCACATGCACGCCCGGCAACCCCGTGCGCAAAAAAATCGCCAGCAATTCGACATCCGTCAGTGATTCCGCCCCTAAGCGCACCAGTTTTTCACGCGGCGCCAATCCCTTTTCCCAGCCCATCACCTTCTCCCTATACCGCTCGACGGCATCATGTCACGCCCGTAAAAACCGGACGACACTGGTGATAAAAGGCTGCGAAGCGCTTCGCAATCTTCTTAGGGGAAACCACGGTAACAACCTTAAGATTCCTATCTGGCCGCAAGGTTATGGTAAAATGGCGCATCTTCTGACTTTCAATCGGACCATGATGATGACGGAATTTTCCAGCCTGAATGCACTCTCCGGCAAACGAATCGTGCTGGGTATCAGCGGCGGCATCGCCGCGTATAAGTGTCCGGAACTGGTGCGACGCCTGCGCGATGGCGGAGCCGACGTACGAGTTGTCATGACCTCTGCCGCTAAAGCTTTCATCACGCCGCTGACGCTGCAAGCCGTCTCCGGCTATCCGGTATCAGACGATCTGCTTGACCCCGCGGCGGAAGCCTCAATGGGCCACATCGAGCTGGGAAAATGGGCTGATTTAGTCATTCTTGCCCCAGCGACTGCCGATCTGATCGCACGAGTCGCCGCCGGCATGGCGAATGACCTGCTAACCACAATCTGTCTGGCGACATCCGCCCCTATCGCCGTTGTCCCTGCGATGAATCAGCAGATGTATCGCGCAGAGCCCACGCAGGACAACCTGCGCACGCTGGCCGCGCGTGGTTTACCGATCTGGGGGCCGGATAGCGGCAGTCAGGCGTGTGGCGATGTTGGGCCGGGCCGCATGATCGACCCAATGGAGATTGTCGGGCTGGCGCAGCGTCATTTTTCTGCCATCAACGATCTGCAACATCTGAACATTCTGGTCACCGCCGGGCCGACGAGAGAAGCGCTGGATCCCGTTCGCTTTGTCACCAACCACAGCTCCGGGAAAATGGGCTTTGCTATCGCACAGGCCGCTGCCGCCCGTGGTGCGAATGTCACACTGGTAAGCGGCCCGGTTTCGCTCGCCACACCGCAGGGCGTCACTCGTATTGACGTCGGCAGCGCATTGGAGATGGAGAATGCGGTGATGGCACACGCGGCCCAGCAGCACATTGTTATTGGCTGTGCGGCGGTTGCCGACTATCGCGCCAAACATATCGCCGATGAGAAGATTAAAAAACAGAATCAGCAGGGCGATGAAATGACTCTCACTCTGGTCAAAAATCCGGATATCATCGCCGGTGTCGCCGCCATGACGAAAAATCGTCCTTATGTTGTCGGGTTTGCTGCCGAAACCCAGAATGTGGAAGAATACGCTCGGCAAAAACTGGCGCGTAAAAAGCTGGATCTGATTTGCGCGAACAACGTCTCTCTTTCCGGGCATGGTTTTAACAGTGAAACCAATGCGTTACACCTTTTTTGGCAAGGTGGAGACACGCCGTTGCCGCAGTGCGACAAGCGTCTTCTTGGCCAAAAATTAATCGACGAGATTATCAGCCGTTATGATGAAAAAAATCGACGTTAAGATTGTTGACCCACGCGTTGGGCAGCAATTCCCGTTACCAACCTATGCCACACCGGGTTCTGCCGGGCTCGATCTGCGTGCCTGTCTGGATCAGGCGATTGAACTCAAAGCAGGGGAAACCACGCTTATTCCAACCGGGCTGGCGATTCACATTGCCGATACCGGGCTGGCGGCGGTTATCCTGCCCCGCTCCGGACTGGGCCACAAGCACGGCGTGGTGCTGGGGAATCTGGTGGGGCTGATTGATTCGGACTACCAGGGGCAGCTGATGGTTTCTGTCTGGAACCGTGGTCAACAAACGTTCACGGTTGAACCAGGCGAGCGCATCGCACAGATGGTTTTTGTGCCCGTCGTTCAGGCCGAATTTAATCTGGTCGAAGACTTCGTCGGCAGCGAACGTGGAGAAGGCGGCTTCGGCCACTCCGGCCGTAGCTAACGCGCTCCAGCCACCCATAGTGTAAAAAATTCCTATAAGCCACAGCGCCTATCTATCCAAAAGGAAATGGCTACTGTGGCGCTAACGGGTGCTTGTCAGTCAAATATTTAGCAAGGGTCTTTTCAGACATGGCAGAAAAAGAAAATACGAAAAGGAATCGCCGCGAGGAAATTTTGCAGGCGCTGGCACAGATGCTGGAATCCAGCGACGGTAGCCAACGCATCACCACAGCAAAACTGGCTGCAAATGTTGGCGTGTCCGAAGCGGCGCTCTACCGGCATTTCCCCAGTAAAACGCGGATGTTTGATAGCCTGATTGAATTTATTGAGGACAGCCTGACCACCCGCATTAACCTGATTCTGCAAGACGAAAAAGAAACGTTTAATCGTCTTCGTCTGATTTTGCTGCTTATTTTAGGGTTTGCGGAACGGAATCCGGGGCTGACTCGCATCATGACCGGCCACGCGCTGATGTTTGAACAGGATCGCTTGCAAGGGCGT
Source organism: Pectobacterium sp. CHL-2024 (assembly GCF_044751765.1). Classification (NCBI taxonomy): domain Bacteria; kingdom Pseudomonadati; phylum Pseudomonadota; class Gammaproteobacteria; order Enterobacterales; family Pectobacteriaceae; genus Pectobacterium; species Pectobacterium sp. CHL-2024. Next base: position 65,945 of record NZ_JBIXKO010000007.1, read on the forward strand.
ATTAACCAGCTGTTTGAGCGTATTGAATCGCAGCTGCGTCAGGTATTGCGCGAGCACAAGCTACGCGATGGTAAAGGTTTCCAGCATGATGAAACGCTGTTGGCCAGCCAGCTGTTAGCGTTTTGCGAAGGGATGCTGTCGCGCTTCATTCGCTCTGAATTCCGCTATCGTCCGACGCAGGAATTCGACACCCGCTGGCCGCTGCTGGCCGCACAGTTGAACTAAACACCGCGATTAAAACCCGCCAGACACCTCTGGCGGGCTCCTGATTCACAACGTTAAATCCCGTACTGCTCACGATAGGCTTTCACCGCATCCAGATGCGCTGCCATTTCTGGTTTTTCCGCCAGATAGGCGATCAAATCCGTTAACGTAATAATCGAAATCACCTTGCACTGATAGTCGCGCTCCACTTCCTGAATCGCGGACAGTTCGGCGCGGCCACGTTCCTGACGATCCAGCGCAATCATCACACCCGCCAGCGTCGCCCCGTGTGCACCGATGATTTCCATCGATTCGCGAATCGCCGTCCCGGCCGTAATCACATCATCCACCAGCATCACGCGGCCCTGTAACGGGCTACCGACCAGGCTGCCGCCCTCGCCGTGATCTTTGGCTTCTTTGCGGTTGAAGCAGTACGGCAGGTCACGATCGTGATGTTCTGCCAGCGCGACAGCAGCGGTAGTCGCAATCGGAATGCCTTTGTAAGCCGGCCCGAACAGCAGATCGAACGCCACGCCAGAATCAACCAAGGCTTCCGCATAAAAACGCCCCAGTAAGGCCAGGTCACGCCCGGTATTAAACAGCCCGGCGTTAAAGAAATAGGGACTGATACGCCCAGATTTCAGGGTGAACTCGCCAAACTTCAATACCTGCTTGCTGAGTGCAAACTCAATAAACTGGCGCTGGTAGGCTTTCATTACGGCATCTCCTCGTCTTACGGATTAATCATGTTGTTGAGTAATTTATATATACCCTAAATAATTCGAGTTGCAGGAAGGCGGCGACGCAGTGAGTCCCCAGGAGCTTACACAAGTAAGTGACTGGGGTGAGCGAGGAAAGCCAACGCACATGCAGCTTGAAGTATGACGGGTATAAAAAAGCGACCAATTGGTCGCTTTAAAAATCAATCGATTAAGGCCGCTTTCTGCGCCTGAACGATGGTATCAATTCCCCCTCGGGCTAGCGCCAGCAGGGTGAGCAATTCTTCGTGGCTAAACGGTTCGCCTTCGGCCGTCCCTTGCACTTCAATCATGCGACCGTCTTCGGTCATGACCACATTCATGTCGGTTTCCGCAGCGGAATCTTCCACATATTCCAGATCGCACAGCGCTTCGCCGTTCACGATGCCGACAGACACGGCGGCGATCATGCCTTTCATCGGGTTCTTTTTCAGCTTACCCTTGGCAACCATCTGGTTCAGCGCATCGGCCAGCGCCACACAGGCACCAGTGATGGACGCCGTACGCGTGCCGCCGTCCGCCTGCAAGACATCACAGTCGAGCGTAATGGTGTATTCGCCGAGCACTTTCAGGTCGATTGCCGCACGCAGGGAACGCGCAATCAGGCGCTGAATCTCCAGCGTCCGGCCGCCCTGCTTACCTTTGGCGGCTTCACGCGAGTTACGGCTGTGAGTCGCACGCGGCAGCATGCCGTATTCGGCGGTGACCCATCCTTGTCCCTGGCCTTTCAGAAAGCGCGGAACACCCTCTTCTACCGTGGCATTGCATAACACTTTGGTATCGCCAAATTCGACTAAAACGGAACCTTCAGCGTGTTTCGTGTAATGACGGGTGAATGTAAGGGGGCGTACTTGCTGTGCACTTCGGCCTGTTGGGCGCATGGCTCATCTCCGGTGGGTCAATGAAAACTGCCGCGCATTATACACGAAATCACTCACGTTGCGGGAAAGCGGCATCAGAAAGCCATACCTTGAACTTATGGTATAACCTGAGGTTATACCCTACTGATGAACAAGTATTCGTCAGTGATGATGCATCATGAAATAGTCCGTTCATCCCCTGAGCGTTGATGAGAAAAAATCATGATGCGGCATATGCAAATTGAAACGGTCAATCTGCCACTAGCCCGTCCTATGGCGGCTGAAAACGGGACGCGTCGCGCGGTTACCGTTATCCGCGTCGCGTTGGAAGAAAAAGGATTTATTGGACAAGGCGAATGTACGCCAGTCGCCCATTATGGCGAGTCCGCCGACAGCGTATGTCGCCAGCTCTCTGCGGTCCGTGAGGCAATAGAACACGGCCTGACCATCGAACAGCTCCAGAAAGATTTATCACCGGGTGCGGCCAGAAATGCGCTGGACTGCGCCCTGTGGCGGCTCAACACCGCATTGGAAAAACAGACGCTGTGGCAGCGCATCGGCATTCATCCCCCTACATCCGTGATCTGTGCGCAAACGTTGGCGCTCGACAGCGTGGAGAGAATGGCTGCTGCCGCCGCCAATGCCGTTTCCCACGGCGCCCTGCTGCTGAAAATCAAACTGGATCGCGAGCTGATTCTGGAGAAGGTCGCCGCCATTCGTGCCGCCGCGCCCAACGCCAGATTGATTATCGATGCGAGAGCGAGCTGGAGCGGGCTGGATTTACATAGCCTGTCTACCGCTCTGGTGCCTTATCAGGTCGCCATGATTGAGCAACCGCTTCCCGTCGGTAAGGACGAGGATTTACAGCGGTTCTCTCACCCGATTCCGATCTGCGCGGACGAAAGCTGTCGCCACAGCGGAGACATCGTCGGGCTGCGCCGTCGTTACGACATGATCAATATCAAGCTGGACAAGTGTGGCGGGCTAACCGAAGCGCTGGCGATGGTACGCGAAGCCCATTTTCACGGCCTGCGCATTATGGTCGGCTGCACGTTGGGCTCGTCGATGGCGATGGAAGCCGCCCTGCCCGTCGCCGCCGATGCCGAGCACGTCGATCTCGACGGCCCTATCTGGCTGGCCGCCGACAGTTCGCCTTATCTGACCTACAACCTTGGCCGAATTTGGCTATGACGCCATTAACCGCAGTAACCCTAAACCATCAACCGGAGTGACCATGACGGATATCATGCACGCGGGTGCCGCCACAGCACCCGGTAACGCCCCCAGGCCTGTACTGGAAATCGACGATCTGAGCGTCAGCTTTAGCGGCCGTTCCGGCACGCATCAGGCGCTAAAAGGCATTTCCTTTACCGTAAATAAAGGGGAAGTGGTCGCCGTGGTCGGCGAAAGTGGTTCAGGCAAGTCCGTAACATCACTCGCCGTGATGGGGCTGCTGGCGGACTCTGCCAACATCGAACGTGGTGCGCTCCGTTTCACCGCACGCGACGGCAAGCAGCATGACCTGCTGAGCATGAAAGCAGAAGCGCGTCGTAAGCTGCGCGGCCGCGATCTCGCCATGATTTTTCAGGAGCCGATGACTTCGCTTAATCCGGTACTGAAAGTCGGCGATCAGCTCACCGAAGCGCTGCTTGACCACAAAATTTGCGATGCCGCCAGCGCGGACAAAAAAGCCCGTGAGCTGCTGCACAAGGTGCGCATCGCAGACGTCGATCGCGTGATGAAAAGCTATCCACACTCGCTGTCCGGCGGAATGCGCCAGCGTGTGATGATTGCACAGGCGCTGGCCTGCGATCCGCAGCTGTTGATTGCCGATGAACCGACCACTGCGCTAGACGTCACCGTGCAGGCACGTATTCTGCAAATCCTGCGTGACCTGCAACAGCAGAGCGACATGGCGGTGCTGTTTATCACCCACGATATGGGTGTGGTGGCGGAAATCGCTGACCGCGTAGTAGTGATGTACCGCGGCGAGATCGTCGAACAAGGCACCGTCGAACAGATTTTTGCCGCACCGCAACATCCTTATACCCAATCGCTGCTGGCCGCGGTACCGAAGCTGGGCGACATGCGCGATAGCCTGTGGCCAAAGCGTTTTCCTTTACTGGGACAGGCTGCCGATCCGGAAAATAGTGAACAGGTTACCGCCCGTTATGACGCCGAGCCGCTGTTGGATATTCGCGGACTGAGCGTGTATTACCCCATGCGCAGCGGGATTTTATCCACCATCACTCACCACGTTCATGCGGTAGAGCAGATTGATTTCAACGTCTGGCCGGGCGAAACGCTGGCTATCGTCGGGGAAAGCGGCTGTGGCAAATCCACCACCGGACGCGCCCTGCTGCGTCTGGTACAGAGCCAAGCCGAAAGCATTCATTTTCAGGGCAACGAGATTTCCCAGATGAAAGAGCGGGATTTCCAGCCGCTGCGCCGGGAAATGCAGATGGTGTTTCAAGACCCGTACGCCTCGCTCAACCCGCGTCTGACGGTTGGCTTCACCATTGCCGAACCGCTGTTGCTGCACGGGCTGGTGAAATCGCTGGAAGAAGCGACACCGCAGGTGCAGGCGCTGTTAAAAAGCGTCGGTTTGCTGCCAGAGCACGCGCGCCGTTATCCGCACGAGTTTTCCGGCGGACAGCGTCAGCGTATCGCGATTGCTCGCGCGATGGCGCTACAGCCGCAGGTCATCATTGCTGACGAAGCCGTTTCGGCGCTCGATGTGTCGATTCAGGCGCAGGTCGTCAACCTGATGATGGATCTCCAGAAGAAAACCGGCGTGTCGTGGATTTTCATCTCGCACGATATGGCCGTTGTCGAGCGCATCGCCAACCGCGTCGCGGTCATGTACCTCGGCCAGATTGTGGAAATCGGCCCGCGCCAGTCGGTGTTTAACGATCCACAGCATCCGTATACCCGCCGCCTGTTGGCTTCGGTGCCGATTGCCGATCCAACGCGTCGTGGTGCACGCCAGTTTGACGACAGCGAAATCCCCTCCCCCTTGCGTAAAGCAGGCGAGGCCGTCGCCAAAACGCGCTACCGAGAGGTCGCGCCGCAGCACTGGGTCGCCGACAACGAATCGGCCGCCTGAAACACGATGTATTTATAAAAAACAACGTATTAACAAAACACAACACACGTTCATAGCTGACCAGGAGAGAAACCATGAAGCCATTTGTTCGCCGCTCTGCCGTTGCCCTCGGGCTCTCACTGTGTCTGGCGGCTGTCGCCCAGGCGCAAGACCTTCGCATTTCCATCTATGCCGATATCACCGGGCTCGACCCGCACGATACCTCGGACACGCTGAGCTACTCCATTCAGAGCGGCATCTTCGAGCGTCTGTTCCAGTTCGATAATAAAATGAAGCTGGTGCCACGTCTGGCGACGGGCTACACCAGTAACGACACCGCCACCGAGTTCGTCATTACGCTGCGCGAAGGCATCACCTTCCAGGACGGCGCACCGTTCAACGCCGACGCCGTTAAAGCTAACCTCGACCGTCTGGCCGATCAGAGCAAAGGCTTAAAACGCAACAGCCTGTTTAATATGGTGCAAAGCGTCACCGTGCTGTCGCCGACGCAGGTCAAAATCGAGCTGAACAAATCCTTCGGTGCCTTTGTGAATACGCTGGCGCACCCGTCTGCCGTCATGCACAGCCCGGAAGCGCTGAAGAAATACCCAGACGAAGCACAGCTGCGCGTGAACCCGGTCGGTACTGGCCCGTTCAAGTTCACCGAATGGCAGCAGGGTAAAGACGTGAAGTTGGTGAAATTCGACAACTACTGGCAGAAAGGCTGGCCGAAAGTCGACAGCGTGACCTTCTACCCAACGCCGGAAGACTCCACCCGCGTGGCATCACTGAAATCCGGTCAGGTGGATGCCGTGTATCCGCTGCCTTCCGATCTGATCGGCACCGTACAAAACGACAGCAAGCTGGCGATTCAGCGCGACCCAAGTATTTATCAATTCTGGCTGGCGATGAACAACCTGCGTCCACCACTGAACGATATCCGCGTGCGTCAGGCACTTAACTACGCGATCAACCGCGATATCTGGCTGAAAGTCGGCTTTGCTGGCATGGGCGTTCCTGCTTCTTCTGCGATGGCACCGGACGTGCAGTTCTTCGCACGCCAAACCTCGCCGAACTACACCTATAACCCAGAAAAAGCCAAGGCGCTGCTGAAAGAAGCGGGCTACGCCAACGGCCTGAGCCTGAAGCTGTGGACGACGAACCGTACCGACTACATCCGTAGCGCGCAGTTCTTCAAGCAGCAGTTAGAGCAGGTCGGCATCAAAGTCACCGTTACCCCGATGGATTCCGGGATGCGTAACGCCAAGCTGTTTGGTGTTAAAGATCCGAAAGACGCCGAATTTGACCTGTTCTACAACGGCTGGTCTCCATCTACCGGTGATGCTGACTGGGCACTGCGTCCGCTGTTCGCGACAGAGTCCTGGGTTCCGGTTGCGTATAACGTCTCCTACTACAGCAATTCGGTAACGGATAAAGCGATTACCGCTGGGTTGGCGACGGCCGATGCCGACAAACGTGCCGCCGCTTACGCTGATGCACAGCGTCAGATTTGGCAGGATGCACCTGTGGTCTTCCTGGGCTCGCCGGACAACGTTGTCGGCAAAACCAAGAACCTCGACGGCGTCTACATGCTGGCTGATGGCTCACTGATCTTCGATCAGGCTGAATTTAAGTAATCGGTCAGGGAGAACGCCATGTTTGCTTATATCGTCCGACGTTTGCTGGAAATGATCCCGGTTCTGCTGGTGGTCTCCCTGTTAGTGTTCGGTTTTATAAAACTGCTGCCGGGTGACCCGGCACGTATTTACGCCGGTGCTGACGCGACCATTGAGGCGGTGGAAGCCGCCCGTCAGCAGTTAGGATTGAACGACCCGCTGCCGCAGCAGTATGTCCACTGGCTCGGCGGCCTGTTCAGCGGCGATCTGGGTGTGACGTACCGCACTCAGCAACCGGTCATCGATGTCATCAGCAAGAGCTTTATGCCCACGATGTGGCTGGCGCTGGCGGGCTTTGTCTGGTCAGTGCTGCTCGGCCTGCTGATCGGCGTGGTGTCCGCGCTCAAGCGGGGCAAATGGCAGGACTGGACGCTGATGAGCTTCGCGGTTGGCGGGATTTCTATGCCGCCGTTCTGGCTCGGCCTGCTGCTGATTCAGTTTGTCGCCATGCCGTTCGGCGTCTTTTCCGTCAGCGGCTTTAATCAACCCAGCGACATCATTCTGCCCGCGCTGACGCTCGGGGCATCGGTAGCTGCCGTCATGGCACGCTTTACCCGCTCTGCGTTTCTGGAGGTCGCACAGGAAGACTACGTCCGCACCGCTCGCTCCAAGGGGCTGCGCAATCGGCTGGTCACCTGGAAGCACGTGATGCGTAACGCGCTGATTCCAGTCATCACCATGCTGGGGCTGCAATTCGGCTTCCTGCTCGGTGGCTCCATTGTGGTCGAAAGCGTGTTTAGCTGGCCGGGTCTGGGCTGGCTGCTGATTGAATCAATCAAGACGCAGGATCAGCCGGTCATTCAGGCGCTGGTAATGCTGTTCGTGTTTGAATTTATTGTCATTAACCTGTTGGTCGACCTGCTGTACGCGGTGGTCAATCCGGCGATTCGCCTACGTTAGGAGACACGATGAACCTTCCTCCCGAACCCGTCGTGGCCGTTGCCACGCTTGATGAAGAGACGATACGTTCGCCGTGGCGCGATTTCGTTCAGGTCTTTATCCGTAACCCGATGGCGCTAATTTCCAGCGGCTTCGTCCTGCTGCTGGTTGTGGTCGCCATTTTCGCCCCCTGGCTGGCACCGTGGAACCCAATGGAGCCCGACTGGATGGCGCTGGCTTCACCGCCTTCAGCGGCGCACTGGATGGGCACTGACGATCTCGGGCGCGATGTGATGAGCCGTATCATCTACGGCGCACGCATCTCGCTATATATCGGCATTTTCTCCGTCACGCTGGGCATGCTGGTCGGCATCGTGCTCGGCCTGCTGGCGGGCTACTACGGTCGCTGGGTCGATACGCTGATCATGCGCGGTTCCGACGTGCTGTTCGCCTTTCCCGGCATGCTGCTGGCGATCGCAGTCGTCGCGATCCTCGGCCCCGGCCTGAATAACGTGATTATCGCCGTCGCCGTCTTCAGCGTACCGGTCTTCGCCCGCATCGTGCGTGCCTCTACGCTGTCGCTGAAACAGGCGGCCTATGTGGAAGCGGTACGCTGCGCCGGTGCGCCGGATCGCATCGTGCTGATGCGCCACATTCTGCCCGGCACGCTGCCTAACGTGATCGTCTATTTCACCATGCGTATCGGTACCAGCATCCTGACCGCGGCAGGCCTGAGCTTCATCGGCCTTGGCCCAGAGCCGGACGTACCAGAATGGGGCAATATTCTGGCGATGAGCCGCAGCCTGATGATGGCAGGCGCCTGGCACGTCAGCGTGTTCCCAGGTCTGGCGATCTTCTTCACCGTGCTGGCGTTTAACCTGCTTGGGGATGCGCTGCGTGATACGCTCGATCCCAAACTGAAAAGCTGAGGAAGGCGATGCACGGCGATCACCAGATGAACGACTATCAACAGCAGCAGCAGGCGCTGTTGCTACAACGCTGGAAAACGACGCGGCAGTTGGGTACGCCGCGCTCGGCTAGCGGACCGCATAACAGCATTAGCGATGTGGCAGGCGTACGCGTCGGCCACTGCACATTGGCGGCAGGCGAAGTGCAAACCGGCGTTACCGCGATTATACCGCCCGGCGAAAACCTGTTCACCCAGCCTCTCCCCTGCGGCGCGGCGGTGCTGAACGGCTTCGCTAAACCCGTCGGGCTGGTACAGATCGAGGAGCTAGGGGTGCTGCAAACGCCCATCCTGCTCAGCAACACGCTGGCAACCGGCACGCTGTTTACTACGCTGGTACGCGATGCCATTGCCCGCAATCCTGAACTGGGTCGCACGCTGCCGACGGTGAACCCGCTGGCGCTGGAGTGCAACGACGGCTGGCTGAACGACATTCAGGCGTTGGCGGTGACGGAACACATGGCGCAACAAGCGCTGGACAATGCCGAGGATCGCTTCGCACGCGGCAGCGTTGGCGCTGGACGCGGGATGAGCTGCTTTAGCTTGAAAGGCGGCATCGGCACCGCATCACGCCTGATTCCTGAATTGAACGCCACGCTCGGCGTGCTGGTGCTGGCAAACTTCGGCACACTTTCCTCATTGACGCTGGACGGCGTACAAATGGGAGACGCCATCGCGCCTATCCTGCCAGAGCTTGCGCCGCAGCAGGATGCCGGATCGATCATCATTATTATGGCGACGGATGCCCCGCTCGATGCCCGCCAGCTCAAGCGTATCGCCAAGCGTGCCGGTGCAGGATTAGGCCGGCTCGGCAGCTACTGGGGACACGGTTCCGGTGATATCGCCGTCGCGTTCTCCACCTGCCCGCAGCCGCAACCGCCGGAGGATGCGCAGCTTGAATCGCTGTTAAGCGCCGCCGCCGACGCCACCGAACACGCTGTACTCGACGCCATGCTTCAGGCAGACGCCGTGACCGGTTTTCGCGGCCATCATCGTCCGACGCTGCCACAGGCGTTGGACAGGCTGGCTACGACTCTTTATCCATAAGCAAATTCTCCCGTAGGAAACTGATGATGAAAGTGTTTATCTCTGCTGATATCGAAGGGATCGCTGGCGTGATGCGCCCAGAACAGTGCAGCCCTGGCACCGCGGAATATCAACTGGCACGTGGCCTGATGGAGCAGGAAGTGAACGCCGCGATTGACGGTGCGTTCGCGGGTGGCGCAACAGAGGTGGTGGTCGCCGACAGCCATGCGGCAATGGTCAATCTGCGCGCGGAGAACATCGACGCTCGCGCCCGACTGGTACAGGGCAAACCGCGCGGCTATTCGATGGTAGAAGGGCTGGAGCAGCAGCAGTTTGATGGCCTGATGTTCATCGGCTACCACAGCGCCGCAGGCGAGTTTGGCGTGTTGTCGCATACCATCAACGGCCGTGCGTTCTATCGCGTGCGCATCAACGGTGAAATCATGGGCGAGAGCGACATCTACGCTGCCGCCGGTGTGGAACAGAAGACGCCGCTCTGGCTGGTCAGCGGTGACGACACGCTCCAGAGCTGGATCGCTCGCTACTACCCCGCCACCGACTATGCCTGCGTCAAGCGCGCTATTTCGCAGCATGCGGCCGAATCCCTCAGCACCGAACAGGCGCGTCAGGTCATTCGTGACGCGGCAAAAGCGGCGGTGGAAAAAGCGCACCGGACGCTGAACTCGCGGATTCAGGCACCCTACCGCCTCGAACTGATGGTGGCAAAACCGGTACTGGCCGATCTATTCTGTCTGCTGCCGAATGTGGAACGTTTGGATGCCATAACCGTAGGTTATACGGCGCAAAGCATGCGGGAAATCACCAGCCTGCTAGGTGCCTTCTCCTATCTGGCGACAACGCAAAACTGATTCCAGTTTATCCGTCCCTTATTCCGGGGCGTAAACCGATTGAAAAGAGAATTTATCGCATGACAAAGCCCGTGATTGTGATCCACGGTGGCGCAGGTGCGCTGACCCGCTCAGCTATGAGTGCTGAAAAAGAGCAACGCTACCTGGCCGCATTGTCCGAGATTGTCGCCAGCGGACAGCGCATTCTGGCTGAAAACGGCAGCGCGCTGGATGCCGTAACGGAAGCCGTTCGCCTGTTGGAAGAGTGTCCGTTATTCAATGCCGGACACGGTTCGGTCTTCACCCACGCCGAAACCCACGAACTGGACGCCAGCATTATGGACGGACGCTCGCTGGATGCAGGTGCGGTGAGCTGCGTCAGCCATATCCGTAACCCGATTCTGGCCGCGCGTACCGTACTTGAAGCCAGCCAGCATGTGATGTTTACCGCTGACGGCGCAGAGGCATTTGCACAGCAGCACGGTCTGGAGATGGTTGATCCTACGTTTTTCTCCACCGACGAACGCCGCCAGCAGCTGCATAACGCGCAGGCAGGCTCAGGCCGCGTCATCCTCGACCATGACGGCCAGAACGACCCTATCGATCCCGACCGTAAATTCGGTACCGTCGGCGCGGTAGCACTGGATAGCGCGGGTAACCTCGCGGCAGCAACCTCAACGGGCGGCATGACCAACAAACAGGCCGGACGCGTGGGCGATAGCCCAATCATCGGCGCAGGCTGCTACGCCAATAACCAGACGGTAGCCGTTTCCTGCACCGGCACGGGCGAAGTCTTCATGCGTGCCGTCGCCGCCTATGACGTCTCGGCGCTGATGGAATACGCCGGACTCACGCTACAGCAGGCCAGCGATCGCGTAGTCATGGAGAAACTGCTGCAAATGGACGGCAGCGGCGGGCTGATTGCCGTCGATAAAGCGGGCAACATCGCCCTGCCGTTTAATAGCGAAGGGATGTACCGCGGCTATGGCTATGTGGGAGAAGCCCCCGTCGCCGATATTTATCGCTAAATCTGTCGCCCTACCTATCCAGGTCGAATTGCACCATTTTCGACCATAACGCACAATTATGGAGCATTGCGCACCATAATTGTGCATTGCTATTATTGAGAAACGCCGCTGGCCGCGCAGGAACGAAATTAGAAACTGGCGTAATAATTGCAGGCATTTTGATTATTACTCATACGACGCTCACCAGAAAGCGTCAGCCGGAGCCTGCACTCATGCGACTACGCCATATTGAAATCTTCCAGGCCATTGTTCAGGCAGGCACCATCAGCGGCGCTGCCCGCTTGCTCAACGTCTCGCAACCGAACGTCAGCCGGGTACTGAATCACGCAGAGCAACAGCTCGGTTTTTCCCTGTTTGAACGTCGCACACAGGGAATGATCGCCACCGAAGAAGGGCTGCGCCTGATACCGAAAGTGCAGGAACTTTTCAGTCATCTGCAAAGCATCAGTTCACTCACCGAACAAATCAAAACCAGCAAGGCGCACTCCGTACGGCTGGGCGCGGCACATGCGTTCGGGCAAATGATCGTAGCCCCAACGCTGGTGGAATTTCATAAGCAGGCGGCCTCGGTTAACGTTGAACTCGTCACCGAGCACTTCAGCACGCTATGCCAGAACATCCTGCAAAACCAGCTCGATTTCGCGCTGATTTTTGGTCAGCAGGTGCCATCCGAGCTGCTGGCAGAACCGCTGTTCCAGTCCACGATGGTTGCCCTATTGCCGAAAGACAGCCCGATAAACGGCCCTGTCTCGCTGGAATGGCTGTGCAACAACAATCTGCTGATGATGCAGCATAAGGATCCGCTCGGTCAGGTGTTACACCGTGCGCTGCGCGACAAAGCGCTACAGCCGGCGGCTTCGCTCTATATCAAAACCTACTCGGTGATTGCCGACATGGTGCTGGCGGGCGGCGGTACGGGCATCGTCGATCTCTTCACTGCCTGTCGCTATGCTGACCAGCTCAAAATCGTCCCTATCGACCAGCCGCTGCCTTTTGAAGTCACGCTGATCAGCCGTCGCGATAACCCGCAATCACAGGCGACGCTGCAGCTAAAACAGATGATGAAAAACCGCTGTCGCGACATCGCCAGACAGAACGAAACGCTGCTTTACGCCGCCTGATTCCCGACGGGCGACACCGGGCAGGCGGTTTTTTCTATCCCCTGCGCGGGACTCAACGCTATAATCCTTCTCATCATTTGCTTTACAGGTATGCACCAATGATTCGCAGCATGACCGCTTACGCCCGCCGAGAGATCAAGGGCAACTGGGGAAGCGCAGCCTGGGAACTGCGTTCCGTTAACCAGCGCTATCTGGAAACCTATCTTCGTTTACCGGAACAATTCCGCAGCCTCGAACCTGTCGCGCGTGAGCGCATCCGCGCCCGTTTGACCCGTGGCAAAATCGAATGCAACCTGCGTTTTGAGCTCGACCCGAGCGCGCAAAGTGCGCTGATCCTGAACGAAAAGCTGGCGAAACAGCTGGTTAATGCCGCCAACTGGGTCAAAATGCAGAGCGACGAAGGGGAAATCAACCCGGTTGATATCCTGCGCTGGCCCGGCGTGATGTCGGCGGAAGAGCAGGATCTGGACGCCATCAGCGCCGAACTGCTGACCGCGCTAGAAGGCGCGTTGGATGACTTCATCGCCGCCCGTGAAAGCGAAGGTAATGCGCTGAAAGGTCTGATCGAACAGCGTCTGGCGGGCGTCAGCGCCGAAGTCGTCAAAGTGCGTGCCCAGATGCCGAACATCCTGCTATGGCAGCGCGAACGCCTGCAAAGCAAGCTGGAAGATGCGCAGGTACAGCTGGAAAATAACCGTCTGGAACAGGAACTGGTGCTGATGGCACAGCGCGTCGATGTCGCCGAAGAACTCGACCGCCTCGATGCTCACGTCAAAGAAACCTACAAAATCCTGAAAAAAGAAGAAGCCGTCGGCCGCCGCCTCGACTTCATGATGCAGGAATTCAACCGCGAATCGAACACGCTGGCCTCGAAATCCATCAACGCCGACGTCACCGCATCAGCCATTGAACTGAAAGTGCTGATCGAGCAAATGCGGGAACAGATTCAGAATATCGAGTAAGGTTTCACGCGATCTCTTCGAGCCTCACTAAGTCTCGTCAGGATAAAAAGGCCATTGTAAATAATGGCCTTTTTTGTTTTATAGTGTCTCATATCGTATCACTACAGCGCGTGTTTTGTGTGTACATAGACGTGTACATACTGGCTGGATAGCTCACCATCATATTTAAATCATAGAAGCAATAAACGGAATTATAAAAAATGGGCTTAAAGAAAATATTTTCTTATGCAGCTAAAGAATTTATTAATACCTATACCACGATGGCGCTAATGATTGGTTTAGGTTTTTTATTCTACGAATTCATCCCTGAGCATTGGGGAAAACTGACTATTCTTTCGATTTTCACTATTGTTTATGTTGACGTGAAATTCTTTTCAAAAAAATCAGACCGAAAGTAAATTGGCCTTAATTATCAGTAGACGACATGCCAAAACATACTTGTTCGCGTATGAACATAAACTCGCTCTGTTCTTCCACCGTTATTAATAATCAAACGGATAATTTCACGACTTGTTTTTCTTTTCGTTACAGCAACACGCTACGAAACTCGTAGTATCTGAACCCGTAAAAAGCATCGACAATTGGCGACACTGACTTTCAAGGAGGATCGCCAATGACCACGATAAACGCTGCCGTTACCGAGAGTTCCATCACTATTTTCCGAGACCTGATCGCTTCGTTACCTGTTGAGCACCTTAGTCGTGCTCAACGTGACGATCTCAGCGCAATCGCCGCAGAGTCGGTAGAAGGACTGTGCCACGGTTTACAATATGTTAGCGAATCGCTGACCGAAGAAACCACCACAGAAAATCTTCAACACCTCAGCGCCTATTTCAACACCTGCGCGCATTTGATTCCGGCATTGCTGGTAATCAGTGAACAAGCCACATCAACTCACACTGTAAACCCCACCTAAAACTGTCCCTATCCGAGCCCAGTAAGGACAAATTTCTGATGAACCGTCCTTATTGGCTGGCGTTTTGTCCTTATTACCCCGCAATATAGAGACGCAGCCCGTCATGTTGTCCTTATAGAAACATGCCAATAAACCGACACGCGCTACACATTAAACGCCTCTTGTTTGGCAAGTTGCTCATTGCGGCTGATACCCAATCGGTCTGCGGCCGCTTGCCAGCCTTTTACGGCGCCAAGTACCTCGTCATAGATACGGGTTGCGTCCTCGCGGCTTAAGCGGAAGAAATCGATCACCTCAAAGGCCAGTGATAACTTCCAGTCCCTATCGATGAGCAAAAAACAATCAAACAGGGATTATATTCCCAGAATAGCGCCAAAAATGGGCATACAGTCCTATTTTCTCGGTCGATGAAATCGACACAAAAAATCTACCCACGCTTTCATCGGTCACAGATTGACCAATTCTTATATGACCAGTAGACTCATTCATATAGACCAACTTTTTTGAAGAATTTGACCAACTCTTCGGAGGATCTGTGCAAAAAATTAATCTCTACGAGGCAAAGACCAATTTCTCTAAAATTATCAACCATGTATCTGAAACGGGAGAATCCTATGTCATCGCCCGCAACGGTAAACCCGTAGCGAAGATCGTTCCGCTTACCGTTACTGAGAAAACGCCACGCATTGGTTTCATGAAGGGCCAAGTTTCAGCCCCAGATAATTTTAATGATTTGAATAAAGAAGAAATTATCGACATGTTTAATGGGAAATCATGATGACAATCAACAAGGACGATGTACCAAAACGACGCTCTGCTGGCTACTTGTTAGATACGCACGCGTTGATTTGGTTAGCAGGAGAGCCGGAAAAACTTAGCAGCGACGCCATCGCCATTCTTTCCGATGACAATAACCGTTTTTACTTTTCTTCCATCAGCATACAAGAGATAGCAATCAAAACTGCGTTGAACAAACCCCGCTTTAGCATTGATGCAGAGGCTATGACGAAAGGTTTATTATCAGCGGGTTATCTTGAGCTTCCTATGCAGGCAACTCACGCCTATAACCTCGCTGACTTACCCGAAATGCACCAAGACCCGTTTGACCGAATGTTAGTCTCTCAGGCGAAAATAGAAGGTCTGACATTGATAACGAACGATGGCAATATCATTAAGTATTGCTCAGGCTATATCAGCGTGATCAAATGTTGTTAGCATTCTAGTGAAAACAGGGAAAAACAACCGACATGCGTTATCTCGTCCTCCCCTTCATACTTCTTGCCTTAACAGGCTGTCAGGCGCTCACCACCTTCGATAAATACGCCACAATGCGCCTTTATGAAGTCTATGAAGCCGACAACCTTTCTGCCTGTGATTACAAACCGCAGTTTCGTGACTGCACCGTGGATAAGCGCTCTTTTAACGTCAGAATTACTGACGATAAGAGCAAAATTGCGTTAGTGGTAGGGAAGCGCTATGCCTATTTCGGCTTCACGCGTGATGATCTTTCCCGTCAGACGCAGCCGCTGCGTGATTTCCTGATTTGGGCGGAAAATCCGAACGCGCAAGATAAACAGATCAAGCAATTACGTAAGGCCGGAAACGTTGGCGGAAGCCTGTTTTACAACACCGAGGTAGAATATCAGTTCGATTACCTGCACACGCGTGCCGATGTTCCGCTGCTTGTCGTTAAACCTCATGAAAACGCGGATTCTTATGGTCTGACCGTCGAAGAAGTGAAAAACCTGCTGTCGGTGATGGATGCCTGGTATGCCGGCACGTTTTCCGGGAAACAGCTCACCTAAACATAGTGAAGGCGGCCAGACAGATCGCGTATGGCCGAGTAGCAGCATTAAAACTTATGCACTCTGGGATCAAATCCACCGCAGTTTTTCAGCATCAAATCTTTGACCGGTCGGCGGTCGTAGTAGCCTTTCTCGGTTTTGAATACTTCGTAGACTTCGATGCGACGTGGCGAATAAGCATCAACAAATTTACCAGTAACATAATAGTAATTCCCGACCACAGGTTTAAACGTGACGGAACTAAATCCACCATTGGCAGCAATCATTCTGACCGCGATATTGTGTTGCGCGCTGACCCAAAACTCACGAATCATCGTTGGCGTTTCTGGAATAGCGGGAAAGCCGAGTTCTTTATTATTGAGCTTAGTTTGGAACCCAAACGCATTATTGGTATAGCCATTTTCTGGTGCATCAATATTAATACATCTGTCGGTCGTCGGATAAACGCGAACATAATCGAGGTTGCGGTTATCGAACGTCATACCCACGCGTTCAGCACCCTGATAATCTTCCAGTTTATGACTATAGGTTGCGACCGAACATCCGCTAAGTAATACCGCGCCCATTCCAATCAGAAGCATTTTCCCGAACATAACCATCCCTTACCTTTATAAAATCAGAACATCCTGATTATTTTACGCCGCTTTTTATTCGAAAATTTATGTTGTATTACTTCACCTTAAAGCATTACCTCACCTTAAACACTAATGATAAACGAGGCAACGTGGCAATTTCTCTCTATTACACCGCACGACGTAAAAAATCCCTGAGTCCACAAGAGATATCTGCCGTGAAGGAGATTGTCCAACGCCATTCCGTTAATGAACACATTGAGAAATATCTGACGACCGGCGACGGCATAAACTGGGAGTCATTTAATTTCACCCTCAACGCGAAAATCGGTAACGTTTTCAGAAAAGGAATCGTGTTCTCAGGCTCAACCAAACTTCCCGACAACGATGAAGAAGCCACCTGGATTGGCGTACAACACTGGTGCCAGTGTTTATCCGAAATCCGCGTCGCCCTGACACACTGTGAATGGCACGTCGCAGTCGACGATCACAACATACCGTGGGATGCAGAAGCAAAGGCTTACGACCCAACGCGCTGAGCCAGCGAGCATGCTGAAGAGAGAAGCGAATATGGACGACAACGACATTTACGATGCTGTTGCGACTAGCGCATACGGGCTGTCGATGGGCGCGATATGGCAACATATCGCGGTGGAGTGTCGGGTCACTCCCAGAACCTACGCCCAGCGTCAGGCGCTGTTTTTTACGTTGCTGGAACGGCTCATCGCGGAAGGCAGAATCAGGCTTGCCAGTCAGGGAGACTATCTGCAAGGCGACCCGAAATATCAGGTCGACCAACTCCGCCATGCCTTTCCATCTGAAATGTCCGATGATGAATTGGATGATGTCGACGAATTTGGCCTGTGGTTCTTCGCCAAAGCGCCCGCAGGCGTCGTGTGGATCACGCCGGAGGGGCAAGAGAGTTGGACGTAAGAGGAATCAGCCAAACCAGTGCCAATTCCTCTCACTCATGACCGGATACATTACTCGCAGCGAACTTACTCCGTGGTCTTACGTTCAGCCTCCTGACCTTCCGCTGCCTGCCCTTTCACTACCTGACCCTCTAGCGCCTCATCCTGTTCCGGCTTCGCCACACTCGGATGCTGGCGACCTTCCTCGATAAAATCTTCGTCGATGCCTTCAATATTCTCCTGATTATCGCGACCAGAGAGGATGTTCCAACAGGCGATGAACAGCGCAGCAATCAGCGGGCCAATCACAAAACCATTAATACCATAGATTTCCATGCCGCCCAGCGTGGCGATCAGAATCAGGTAATCCGGCATTTTAGTGTCTTTCCCCACCAGCAGCGGGCGCAAAATGTTGTCCACCAGCCCAATCACCAGCACGAAGAACGCAACAATGAAAATGGCCTGCCAGAGCATGTCCGTCGCGAACAGGAAGATGGCCGCAGGCACCCAGATAATCGCTGAACCCACAGCGGGGATCAGCGACAGGAACGCCATCAGCGAGCCCCACAGCAGGCTGCCTTCTATTCCTGCAATGGAGAACGCAATACCGCCCAATGTCCCCTGCACAATCGCCACCACCACGGTGCCTTTCACCGTCGCCCGCGATACCGCGGCAAACTTCACCAACAGGTGATGTTTAACATGGGTAGAAAGCGGCAGCGATTCCAGAATCAGGTTCACCAGATAGGCGCCGTCCTTCAGGAGGAAGAAAAGCAGGTAGAGCATCACCCCGAAACCAATGAAGAAGGTGAATGTCCCTTTGCCGATCAGCAGCACGCTTCCCGCCAGATATTGCCCACCTTTCAGCACAACCTGAGAAAGCTCTTGCTGTATTTTGGCGGCGTTATCCAGATTGTGTTCCGCGAGGAAATGTCGCGCCCACTTCGGCAGATGCTGAATCAGCTCCGCCAGCACCACCGGGAATTGCGTATTGCTGTCCTGCAATCGGGTGTAAACCCCATTAATTTCAACCACCAGCGAGGAAACAATGATCCCCAACGGAATGAAGACGAGCAGGAAGATGATCAGGACGGTCAGCAATGAAGCAACGCCGTTGCGATCGTTTAATTTTTGCCGAATTTTGCTTTTCAGCGGATGGAAGATAATGGCCAACACCGCCGCCCACAAGATGGCGGAATAATACGGTGCCAGGATGTCAAAAAACGCCAGCGTGACGATAAATAAGATAAGGATGAAGAATCCCTTCGTAAGCCCTTTAATATTCACAACGATTTCCCCTTCGTTCAATCTGCCCTCGAAATATAGAACGAAGTGGGGCGTTTGCAATATAGGAAAAAGCCGTCGTCCGGTGAAATACCATCAGAAAGCGCGGCGAGGGGACGGTAAATGCCTCTCGCCGCATCATCCGTGCTTACAAGCCATCCAATCGCCGCTGGGTCGCCTGCACCAGTGAGTCCGTGGTGATATCGGCAATGGACTTAGCCCCAGTGAGCGTCATCGCCACACGCATCTCTTTTTCGATCAGGTTCAGCAGGTTAACCACGCCCGCTTCGCCTGCCGCCGCTAACGCGTAGACAAACGCGCGCCCGAGCATCACGCCGTCCGCACCCAGCGCGATCATCCGCACCACGTCCAGCCCGGTACGAATACCGGAATCTGCCAGAATGGTGATATCGCCTTTCACTGCATCGGCGATAGCAGGCAGCGCATGTGCCGTCGATAGCACGCCGTCCAGTTGTCGACCACCGTGATTGGAGACCACGATGCCGTCTGCACCGAATTTGACAGCTTCTTTGGCATCTTCTGGGTCGAGGATGCCTTTGATGATCATCGGCCCTTTCCACATCTCGCGGATCCATGCCAAATCCTGCCACGAAATAGAGGAATCGAAATTCTCGGCCAGCCAGCCGATATAGTTTTCCAGCGTCGTCGGCGTGCCGCGATAGGCGGAGACATTCCCCAAGTCGTGTGGTTTACCGTTCAGGCCAACGTCCCATGCCCACTGTGGATGCACCATCGCCTGCAACACACGGCGTATCGCCGCATTCGGGCCGCTCATACCGGAATGGGCATCGCGATAGCGCGCGCCCGGCGTCGGCATATCCACCGTAAACACCAGCGTCTTGATCCCTGCCGCCTGCGCGCGTTCCAGCACGTTGCGCATAAAGCCACGGTCTTTTAACACGTAGAGCTGGAACCACAGCGGCCGATCGATAGTCGGTGCGACCTCCTCAATCGGGCAAACGGAGACGGTAGACAGCGTAAAGGGAATACCCTTCTGTGCAGCCGCACGGGCAGCCTGAACCTCGCCGCGTCGGGCGTACATCCCAGTCAGGCCAACGGGCGCCAGCACCACTGGCATCGCCAGTTTTTCGCCGAACAGCTGCGTTTCCAGACTCAGGTCGGAGACATTTTTCAGGATGCGCTGACGCAGCGCGATATCCGCCAGATCGGCAGTATTACGCCTGAGCGTGTGCTCGCCATACGCACCGCCATCGGCGTAGTGGAAAAGAAACGGCGGCAACTTACGCTGCGCCGCCGCCCGGTAGTCCGTTGAAGCAGAGATGATCATCGTCCTTTCCCATCCTTCTTCTTGTTGGTGTCATTCTTGCGGTCAGTAATGACCGTTACTGGAGCTGCTTTTAGTGAGATTATGCTGTTCATATAAGCCCGTTTTTAGGGGAAACACAGGGGGAGGTTCCCGCAGGGACACCTCACCCCTGTGGTCGCCCCGTGTATCTCGATGCTTAAACGATCGGCATTACCTTTGGTAAAATTGTCTGTTAGTGAAACTGTAAATACGCGACATGCGTTTGCAGATATTCCTGCAAGCCGTGCTTGCCGTCCGCCCCACCCACACCGGATTTACGCCAGCCCGCATGGAAGCCCTGCATCGCCTCAAAGTTTTCACGGTTGATGTAGGTTTCGCCGAACTTCAGCCCTTTCAGCGCCTTCATCGCGGTGTTGATGTTTTGCGTATAGATCGACGACGTCAGGCCATATTCGCTGTCGTTCGCCATCGTGATCGCCTCTTCCAACGTGTCGAAGGTCGCGACGGGCAGCACCGGACCAAACACCTCTTCGTGCATGATCGGCATGTCCTGTTTGACGTCCACCAGCAGCGTAGGCGGATAGAAATAGCCCGTACCGCTTTCACGCTGGCCGCCGAGCAGCACTTTCGCGCCCTGCGATACCGCTTTCGCCACTTTGTCTTCCACACGCTGTAACGCCGCCGCGCTGATCAGTGGCCCCATATCCAGCGCTTTTTTCTCCGCCGTGTTGCCAAAGGTCACCTGCTCCATCGCGGCTTTAATACGCGCGATAAACTCGTCGTAAATGCCTTTCTGCACATAAACGCGCTCGGCGCAGTTACACACCTGCCCGCTGTTGATGACGCGGGAACTGACAATCGCTTTCACCGCCAGATCGAGATCGGCATCGTCCATTACGATAGCTGGGGCTTTACCGCCCAGTTCCAGCGACACTTTGGTGACGTTCTGCGCCGCCGCCGTCATGGTCGCAATGCCCGCTGCCACGCTGCCGGTCAGGCTGACCATGCCGACTTTCGGGTTAGCAGCCAGCTCTTGCCCTACCGTCGGGCCGTAGCCGGTAACAAAATTGATGACGCCTTTCGGCAAACCGATTTTGTGAATGATTTCGGCGAAAATTACCGCATTATTCGGTGTGATCTCGCTCGGTTTGATGACGATAGTATTACCGGTGATCAGCGCCGGCGCCGCTTTACGCGCAATCAGGAAGAAGGGGAAGTTCCACGGCAGAATACCGGTCGTGACGCCAATCGCTTTGCGGAAGACAAAGATGTTTTCGTTCGGGCGGTCGCTCTGAATGATCTCACCTTCGTAACGGCGTGCCCACTCCGCCATGTAATCCAGATAGTCGGCGGTGAACAGCACTTCCGTCTGCGCCAGACCGTGCGTTTTCCCACCTTCCGCAATGATGGTGTCGGTCAGTTCGGCTTCGCGCTCGCGGATACCGTCGGCAATTTTGTGCAGCCAGACGCCGCGTTCAACCGCAGGCAGCGCTTCCCAGCCCGGCTGTGCGGCTTCTGCCGCATCAATCGCTCTCTTCGCATCGTCAGCGGAGCCTTCCGGAATCTGTGAAATAACCTGCTCTGTGGCCGGGTTCACCACATCAATCCACTTCCCGCTTCTGTTTTCAACAAACTCACCGTTGATGTACATACGTTTCTGGGTGATGCTCATGTCAGGCGTCTCCAAAGTAGGGTAAGGGAATACAACGCATAAACGAGTTGTTAACGAAACACGTTTTTTTTGTGAAGTTTTGCCATGCTGCGCGTTCTGCGCGGCATTTACCTTTTCATGGCTGCCATCTCAGTCTGGCACATGGCAAAAAAGTCATACTGAGCACGCCTGACGTAACACTTTTGCAAAGTATCGAAGAACGTCGGGGAATAACGGCAAGGTAGGAAGGGGTGAAGCAGTGGCAGACGCCGCATTCAACGACGGCGTCTGCATGAAGTAGGGAGATCTTACTGTGTGTCGCTTTTCTCTATCTTTTCCTCCACGTTCCATTTGCCGCCCACCAGTTCGCGGGTGGTGGCAACCATCGCCTTCTTCTCTTCAGAATACTCTTCCGTGGTTTCGGCAATCAGGACAGGCTTATTGTTAGCGATCTGGTAGGTCGACGATTGGTGCCAACAGCAGCCGCTTTTGGTGGACGTGGTAATGGTTTTACGCTTGTCATCAATCTCGAACAGACCAAGATTGGAGCTGGCTAACTCAGTCAACGGCGCATTCAGGGTGAACTGCTGCTTTTCTACATCGAACAGATACACATCGTAAGATGGCCCGCCATAAGCGCCGTTATTACCATTACGCAGTATGATATCCGCATGGTGATCGAAGTTAGCGTCATCAATCACCAGCCCGCTGTTGTTCTCGCCATAGACCTCGACCAGATTCACCGTCGTTTCGCCCTTCTTGTTCAGCTCGATGAACATATTTTCCATCGTGATACGCTGAAACAACTCGCCGCTCCCTTTCTTAAAGATATCCAGCGTACCGGGGCCTTCACAGGTTGGATAAGACGGATCGAGATTGCACTTCGCGACGCCGAGAACGAAGTCCCACTGATCTGATGCCTTCGTAATCAGCGAGATATTTTCACTGCCGGACAGCGTCTGAATACGGGAAACCATCGCATTCCCCAGACACACGTCATCCTTACAGCGGTCACGCTCGGCCAGCCACGCGCGCTGTGCCTGAAGTGCCTGCGTTTTGTCTTCCTTTTTCACGTAGCCCTGATAGGCCTTGTTTAATACCGCATCAAGCTGCTGTAACTGGCTGCTGGCACAAATCATTTTCTCGGTATCTGTGCTGGCCTTGCTACAATCCATCGCCCAGACGGACGACGTAAAAAAGAGCAGCAGGGACGAAACGGTCAGAGATAAATAACGCATAACGTATCACTCCTTAAACATGGATGAAGCCTAACTGATTGATAAAATGGATAACGAGCTATTTCTTGCTGCCATTTCCCATCTTTTTAAGAAAGCGCTGCTGCTCAACCAAAATCGCTTTCAACGTAATACATTGATAATCAATGCCGTAATGCGGGGCGACGTCCGCAATAATTTTCGACAATGCGGGATAGTGCCGATGATTCCAGTTAGGGAAAATATGGTGCGTCAGATGCATGTTGAGCTGCCCCAACCAATAGCCAAGCCAGGCGGGCCGCGTAGCCCAGTCCACCGTGGTGGCAAAGGTGTGCTGATAGCGCCCATGCCGGAATAAGCCGTCTTCCGGTGCCTGATAGAACGTCCCTTTTGCCCAATGCGAACCCAGAATCAGGACAACAAAAATCAGCGACGACAGCATCTGGCTCAGCAAATAAACCAGCAGCAGCGATCCAACGCTAATGATGGCCGGCGACAACAGCCAATAGGGGATCGCCAGCGCCAGCAGGGCATGCAGCGCTTTTGATAGCAGGAACACGCCCCAGCCCTTCACGCCCTGAAATGCCATATTGCGCGTCACCTGCGTTTTCCCCGCCCGATCGCTCCAGTCAAAGAACCAGATAATGCAGGGGAAGGTCAGCGACGCCACTATAGGCCAGTAGTAGCGCTGAGCGCACATGAAAAAGCGAAACAGATGGTAAGGCGATTGTCGCAGGACGCCGTTCTCTTCGATATCCAGATCGTAGTGCTGCACGTTGACGTGCGCATGATGAAAAATTACATGCCGCACTCGCCAGCAGTCGGAATCCATACCGAGCGGAATACTGACGACGATATTGAGCAGGCGATTCGCCCACGGTCGTCGGAAAAAGACGTTATGCGAAGCATCATGTACCACGTTCACCGCCAGAAACATGGCGGTAAAAATAAAGCCAAAGTAGCAGCCCGCAAAAGCCCACAGCGTCGTCTGCCAGAGGCTGAAACCATAAAACGTCAGGCACAGCGCCACCAGAAACAGCATCTTGCCGATAAATCCGGCATTGGCGAAACGGTGGTCACCCGTTTCTGCCAGATAGTCATTCGCCGCCTTCATCAATGCCCGATGCAACGCCAGATCGCGGCTTTGTTCATAGCGGAGCGGCTTTAGCGGTGCGGGCATCATCCTTCCTCCCGTCCCTGTTCCACGGCACGTTGCACAGTGCGCCGATCGTTACCTTCGCCCATCAATTTTAAAAACCGGCGCTGACTGGCCAGTAACTCACGATAGGTAATACAGCGATAGTTCATGCCATGCTCGGCGGCCACGCGCCGTAAGATATCGGCTAACGCAGGATAATGACGATGATGCCATCCCGGAAAAAGATGATGCGTCAGATGTAAGTGCAACCCTCCCGTCCAGCGCTCAAGCCAGCGCGGCGTCGGCAGCCAGTCACAGGCTGTTGCAAAGTTGTGCTGATACCAGCCCTGAGGCATCGTTTCCGTATCGGTAACGGCATAAAATTCCGCCTCCGCCCAGTGCGTACCCAGCAGCAAAAAGACCACCAGCAACGAGGCCAACATCTGCCCCAACAAATAGCTTAACAGCACG
Source organism: Pectobacterium sp. CHL-2024 (assembly GCF_044751765.1). NCBI lineage: Bacteria > Pseudomonadati > Pseudomonadota > Gammaproteobacteria > Enterobacterales > Pectobacteriaceae > Pectobacterium > Pectobacterium sp. CHL-2024. The sequence goes on from NZ_JBIXKO010000007.1 coordinate 90,609, forward strand.
ATGCCTGGGCTAATGCCGTGTGCCGTGCCCACCATGATGGGAATCACCAGTAGCAGCAGGACATGACCGACTTTACTGCCGATAAAAATCATCCATCCGCGGTAGCCTAACTGTACTGAACGGGCATTGACGGGGGTTTTACCCAAGCGATCGGCCCAGTCAAAAATCCAGGCGATATAAGGGAGCGAGAACGCAGCCACCAGCGGCCAGTAAAGGTGCTGATAACGCATGTAGGGACGGTGGCGCTGAAAAGGCGTTTGGCGAAAAACCCCATTCTCTTCCGTATCCAGATCGTAATGTTCCACATTCGGATAGATGTGGTGGAAGTCCACATGACGCAAGCGCCAGTAGTCAGGATCGATGCCTAACGGCAACGTGACGATGCGCCCGACCACGCGATTCAGTGTTCGATTGCGGAAAAAGGTATTATGGGAGGCGTCATGATTCACGATGATATTCAATAACATCGACAGCATGATGAAAGAAAAATAGCTCAGGAAGAACGCCCATGCCGTCTGCTGCATCAAACACAGGGCATAACAGGCGATGCAGCATAAAAAGAGTAATCCGGCCTTAATGAACTGCCCACCATCGGCAAAGCGATGATCGTGGTTAGCGCGGAGATAGGCCGACGTTTCCCGCTGTAATGCCCGATGGAAAGCCTGTTCGCCCTTGGCAGGATACGGTTTGGCGGGAAGCACACTAGACATTTTCAGGCTCCTCGGTCAGAGGGCGTCGGCCCCAGCCGGCTGCCATCGCCAGCCCGTGCAGCGCCAACATCAGCATCGCAATCTTCCAGTAAAGCGCTTCCCAGCCCAGATAGACAAGAAACACGGCAGGGAATAGCAGCACCACCGCTAGCCAAACATAAATCCCCCAGCGTCTTCCTTCGGAAATCCCACCCAGTGCAACTGCCCCCCCCACCAGCAGCAGGAAGAGCGCCGCCTGCGACAGATCGGCGGCGTCATAGCCGTAGCCATACAGGTAGACATAGCCCACCACCAGCGCAAACAGCAGCATTGCCCCAGCAATCAACGCCATCGGCGTACAGTGAAACGTCGCCTGACGCGTACGGCGCACCGACAGTTTCAGGTACGACAGAAAAGGCAGGTTACTGGCCCAAAACGGATTGTTCGATGGCGTTTCTCTACCTGCACCGTAGCGGAAAGGCGTGTCGGGCAGTTGCGGGCAAAAGCTGCCAAACAGCTTGTCCCAAAAAATGAAGGTGCCGCCGAAGTTCTTATCGGCGTACGCACGGTCGTTCACGTGGTGGACGCGATGGTGTGCTGGCGTCACCAGCACCTTTTCCAGCCAGCCCAGCTTGGGCGTCATTGCATTATGGTTAAAGAGCTGAACGCTGTAATGCAGGATGGAAACGGTGACGAACACGTACAACGGAACGCCGAGCAGCGCCAGAATCAGGAAGAACGGAATCGAGGTCAGCGAGGAATACCAGGAGTTACGCACGCCCAGCGACAGATTGAAATGTTCACCCTGATGGTGAACCACATGCACCGCCCACAGCACGCCGAAGGTATGGTGCAGGCGATGTAGCCAATAGAAACCGAAATCCCAGGCGAGTAACGCGAACAGCCACATCAGCACCGGCGGCCAGGTTTCCACCCAGCCAAAACTGAAATGCGCCGCGACATAGCCATAGCAAAAAATTTCCACGCTGCGAAAGAGCCACAGCATGATGTGCCCTGAGTTCAGGTTGAACACCACGTCATGCCAGTTCACTTTCTCGCGCTGCATCCACTGTAAAACCAGCGCTTCGCCAATCACCACAACCAGCATGAAGACAATGGGTAATGCTAAATCGATCATAATGTCATTCCTGCTGGCGCTTATCGTTAGGCAGCGGAGTCGGTGGCGATATGGCCTTTACCGTCTCTCGGCTGCGCAGAAAAATCCACCCAGCGATCCCCGCCAGCATCCCGCCCGTCACCAGATCGATGAACAAATGTCGGCGCAGTTGCAGGATAGAAAGGGCAATCGCCGCTCCCCACAGCAGGTACAAACCGGTTTTCACCTTCTGCTGGCTATCGCTCATCGCCCACACCGCCAGCACCGTTAGTGCAATATGCAGCGACGGCAGACAGTTTTGCGGCGAGTCGATACGCAGCAAAAGCTGTAGCACACGCGTGGAGAGATCGTTCCCAACAACCTGCGGGTACACCATCGTAGTCGGAAAAATCAGATACACCGCGCCCGCGATCAGCGCGGTCAGCTGCGTTGCCCGGCGTAGCCCCGCCAGACGCGTAATCGGACAGGATAAATAAGACAGCGGCACGATGATAAAAAAGGAGAGATACAGCCAGATCGCCGAGGCGCTAAAAGGGATCCATTCATCAACGAACGACGTCGGCAGCACCGTTCCCTGCCCCTGAAACTGCGCGCTCAGTTGATACACCACCCCGACCGTTCCCCAGCCAAAGAGCAGCGCTTTCAGCCGCAACAGCATCGTTTCTTGCGGAAATAGCCTCATGCATTCTCCTTCAGGCGGGTAATCCGTCTGCGCTTTTGCGTAAACTCCGGCGCAATCTCACCGGCGCTTAACTGCCACTGTAGCCGCGACGTATCAACCCCCTGCAACGCAAACTGCTGCGAAAGACTATCCCGGCAGGCTTCCAGCTCTAAGAGGTTGCATGCGGCGGATAAATGCAGCGTCGCGTCTCCCTGCTGCACCAGCCGATAGTCGGCATGCAGCGGCAGCGCGTTGGCGATAATTCTGCTACAGAGATCCGCAAACACGGTCTGAGGCTCGCCGTTACTGTTCGGCAGTCTCAGGCTGTCATCGCTACGCCCTTCGATGCGGGCAATCGCCATCGTCACCCGTCCACACGCACAGGGCGTCTTTTGCTTTACCAACACATCGTCCAGCCGATAGCGCACAATCGGCTGGGTGCTGCGGGTGAAATCGGTGATGATGGGCGTAAAACGTTCGTCATCCAGCCACTGCGGCTCGATGTGAATAAATTCTTCGTTGAGATGCAGCGTACCGTGTTCGCAGGTCGATGCCAGAAAGCCTTCCGTCGCCTGATACACTTCCCCAACCTGCCCGAAGACCTGCTGGAGCAATTGCTTATCCTGCGGTTCCAGCACCTCAGCCACGGAAATCACCTTTTTGACCGTCAGCCGTAACTCACCGCGCTGTACCGCCAGCGCCAGTTCGCGCAGCACCTGCGCGGGAGCGACGATAATTGAGGGCGACCACGCTTCCAGTCGCGAAACATGCTCGGAAAACGGCGCAAAGAGATCGTAAAACGACAGGCTGAGCCAGCGGTTATCCACGCTGTGATACAGGTTGTTATCCGCCCGCAGGAACAGCGCCACCCGCTCACCGGCGCGTAAGCCGTCCGGCAGCATTTTCGCCAGCATGCCTCCCGCCCACACCTGCTGTTCGCGTGGGCTGACGACAAATAACCCGCGCTGCCCAGAGGTGCCGGACGACAGCCCGACGCTGAATCCACTCACATTCGGCGTGAAGTCGCGATCTTCCTCACTACGGCGCGCACAGGCGAGCAGTTCATCCCGCTGAAGCCCGGCGGTGTTCATCCGATCGAATTCGGCCATCATCACGGCTTTATCCATCATCGGCCAGGATGTCATGGGGAGCTGGCGGTAAGGCCGAAAATAGGGGCTGCGAGCCAGCACCCGTCGAGCAAAACGAGAAAGCTGGCGCTGCTGATGGCGCTCAAGCGCCTGACGAGTGGCAAAGGTGAGGCGTCTGGCACGGAAATAGTGCCAGAGCGTCATCAGCGGAATCATAGGTCGCCCTCGTGACACAGCCGAATCTCAACCTGCCCGTTCAGGTGCAACTGGTGCAGTTGATCCAGCGTGTGGTAATAGGCTTTTGGATCGTCCATCACCAGATTCGCCAATCGCGACGGCCCACGACCTTCGCGATAACTGTGCGGCGACCAGGCAGCATCGCTTGCCAGCAACACCCAGCCGTTTTCCGTCAGCACAAATGCGCCAAGGTGTCCGACAGCATGGCCGGGCAACGGCACCAGCACGATCTCTTTATCGCTACCCGGCAACGCATAGCCTTGCGTAAACGGCGCCAGCTCGGCTGGCAGATCGGTAAGCGGGAAGTTCTCAACAAACTGGAGCGCCTGCTCAAAATGTTCAGGGATCAGGGCAGGCACAAACGCCCGTTTCAGAGCGGCGAAACCGCGTAGATTCCGCGTCTGCTGCCATCCCAGCGCCGAACAGATAAACGGCACATCGGGGAAATCCCGCAGCCCCGCGATATGGTCGCCGTGAAAATGGGAAATAATCAGGCCGTCGATGTCCGCAGGTTGAATCCCCTGCCCGTGCAGTTGGTGAATCAGCGCGTCTTTCGTCTCGAAATGCACTGGCGTCATCCTGCGGTACAGCTGAAACAGGCCGGATCGCGTGGCATCGGTAAAATGCTGGGCATAGCCGGTGTCCCACAGCCAGCGCTTGCCCTGACTTTCCAGCATCCAGACGCGTGCCGGAAAACGGCACACTTTCCATCCCGCACCACGCAGCGCCATGCAGCCGGGATGCAGACAGTACCCGACTTCAAACGTTGAGATATTAGCCATGTCGGTCAGTACCCCGCCGTGCAAGGTGCGCATTGAACCAGTTACCCGTTAGCTCGATGCCCTGCTGAAGGGAGAAACGCGGCTGATACCCCAGCTCCTGCTTAGCTTTCTCCGCGCTGAGCGTCATATCAAAATTCACCGCGCCCGCACTGTAGCGCGTCAGCAGCGGCTCTTTCCGGCTAAACCACGAGAACAGCTCCATGCCACCCGCCACCGCGTGCAGCAGCGGATACGGCACTGCCCTGACGCGATAGTTCATCCCCAGTTGCCCGGTCAGCAGTTGCTCAAGCATATCTACAAGGCGGGCAGGTTCATGATTGGTGATGTTATACGCCGATCCAGACACTAACCCCGAGCGCTGGCTGGCAAGCGCCATCGCTTCTATCACGTTGCCGACAAACGTCAGATCCAGCAGCGCCTCACCGCCGCGCGGGAGCCTCAGCACACCACCGCCCACCGCGATCTGTTCCAGCACTCGCGGCAGAATCACGCGGTCATGCGGGCCAAACAGGCCACGCGGGCGCAGAATCACGTAGGTGGTTTCTGGGTAGCGCGATGTCAGCGCCTGAAGGCGCTGTTCCGCCAAAAATTTGGTCTGTGCATAGTGATTGGCAAAACGCGCCGCGCGGTAGCTTTCATCAATATTCAGGTGGTGCTGATAGTCGAAATAAATCGCGGGCGTGGAGATATGTACAAAACGCGGGATATCTAACTGACCGGCAGCGTCGGCCAGCCGCGCCGTCACCTCAGTATTATTCTGATAAAAATCATTATATTGTCCCCACGGTGATGATTTCGCGGCACAGTGCCAGACCACATCGCAGCCCGCCATCAGCGTTCGAAACTGGTCTACTGAGGTTTCCACCAAATCGATACCGACAAACTGCGCGCCGAGTGCTTCAAGCTGTTGGCCTACCGTGCGATCGCGCCCACAAGCCAGCACCTGATGCCCGGCCTGAAGCAGCCATTCCACCGCGTTACGCCCCAGTCCGCTGGTCGCGCCCGTGACGAAGACTCTCATGGGATCAATACCATGCCGCCCAGCGTCAACCCGGCGGCCGTACCGACCAGCATCGCGGGTTCACCCTCGGGCAGACGCTGCGTCACGATGGCATGATGCAGCGCCGTCGGAATCGAGGCCGCCACCTGATTACCGTGATAGCGGTAAATATCAATCAGCCTTTCCGTCGGGATCGCCAGTCGCTTACGCATATGTTCCAGCGACAGGTGGCTGGCCTGATGCGGAACTACCGCCGCCATCTGATCCAGCGAATAACCGCTGGCCTCCAGCAGTCGTTGCAGATAGCCCTCAATCAGCGCAGAAGCCTGCCTGAATAGCCGTTTCCCCTGCATATGGAACAGAAAATCATGCAGCTCCATCCCCGCACGCGGGTTACGCAAGGTGCCGCCAGCGCGGATCTGGCACAGTTCGTTACCCTTCGGATAGGTTTCCAGCAGACACGCCGCAATACCGCTGCGCCCATCGCCGCGTTCGACAATCGCACACGCGGCACCATCACCAAAAATCAGCGACGACTCTTCGTCATCCCAATCGATACCGCGCGAAGCCAGTTCGGTAGAGACGATGGCAATGCGTCGATAAGCGCCGGTATTTAACAGCCCGGCCGCCACCTGAAGTGCGGAAATAAAGCTGACGCAGCTGCTGTTAATATCGAAACTGGCCGTCCCTTTTGGCAGGGACGACGCTTTTAATAAGTGGCTGGCGCTATAAGGCAGTGCCTGAATCGGAATCGCGGAAGCAAACAGCAGCAGATCGATGGACGCTGGCGGAATAACACCCCGCGCCAGCGCGTCATTTAACGCCGCCACACCGAGTTCCGCCTGGCTGGCATGATTGTCCGCATGGTGGCGATAAATAATGCCTGAACGGCTTTCGACATAACCGGCGGGCTTATTGAGCCGCGCATCTAATTCAGCCGAGGTCACCCGCTGCGCAGGAAGCGCGCTGCCGGTAGAAATAATCTTGAGTGGAACCAATCCCTGAGTGATTGCATGACTTTGCGTCTTCAACTTCAATCCTTTCCAGATTCATTATCGTTTTAGTTGTACCTTCAGTGCCATATACCCTAAATAATTCGAGTTGCGTGAAGGCGGCAACTGCGTGAATCCCCAGGAGCTTACACAAGTAAGTGACTGGGGTGAGTAAGGGCGGCCAACGCACAAGCAGCTCGAAGTATGACGGGTATCACGTACGGTATTTATTCATTCTGACGCTAAGAATAACGAAATCACCGCGAATTGAAATCTTAAGCTGTGCGATCGCACTATTCCATCCCGGCATTTTTTCGCTATTCTCTGTGCATTCGCGATGCTTAATTCAGCCAGAATTTATACTTATGTCATTGTTTATCAAATCGGTTATTGGCGCGCTGATCGTATTGCTCATCAGCATACTGGCGAAAAGTCGAAACTATTATATTGCCGGGCTGGTGCCGCTATTTCCCACGTTCGCGCTGATCGCCCATTATATCGTTGGCACCGAACGTGGACTGGAAGCGCTGCGCGCCACCATCCTGTTTGGCATCTGGTCCGTTATTCCTTATCTGGTTTATCTCATCTCGCTTTATTACTTTACCGCGTGGATGAAATTGCCACAGGCGCTGCTCGCAGCAGTCGTGTGTTGGAGTGTATCAGCGGCATTGTTGGTCAAAATCTGGACGTGGTATCAGGAGAATTAGGAGTTGGCAGAAGGGATGGCCCCTCTGCCATAGGCAGGGGATATCAGGCGAAGGCAAAGCCCTCATCTTCCCATCCCGTGATTCCCCCTATCATAATTTTTACCGGACGACCGAGTTGTGCCAGCTTTAATGCCGCCTGATCTGCACCATTGCAGTGTGGTCCCGCGCAATAGACGACAAACCGCGTGTCATCAGGCCACTCGGCCATACGCTCAGGTGTGATTTCACGGTGCGGCAGATGAATCGCCCCCGGTATATGGCGCGTGCTAAAGTGCTTCGTCGACCCCACCACATGCAGTAACACGAAGTCCTGCTGAGTGTCAGAGAGCGAGCCCGCCACATCCGCGCAGTCTGTTTCCACAGACAGACGTCGTGAAAAATGGGATAGGGCGATATCAGAAGCAGCAAAGGGATAGTCAGTCACGTAACTCATCGATTTTTCTCACTGATTGGAATGAGACTCGACTATAAAACGGATACAGAAAGGCTGGCAGATGGCATTATTGCCATATATCGTCAATATCATGACAAGTTATTGAGGTGAGGAAATCGATGTTCAATCCGCTTGTTGTCGTACTCGCTTATGATGGCTTGTGTATCTTCGAATTTGGTATCGCAGTTGAAGTCTTTGGCCTTCCTCGCCCCGAGATGGGGGAAAATTGGTATCAGTTTGCCGTTGCGGGTTTAGACAGCGGAGCGATGCGGGCAACGGGTGGCATCCACGTGGTTGCCGATGGTGGCCTTGAGCTGTTAACACAGGCGGGGACGATTATCATTCCCGGCTGGAAAGGCAGTGATGTGCCCGTCCCCGCCCATCTGGTCGATGCGTTACGCCAAGCACATCAACAGGGTGCCAGACTGCTCTCTATCTGCTCTGGCGTTTTTGTCCTCGCTGCGACAGGCCTGCTTTCCGGGCGACGCGCCACGACGCATTGGCGCTACAGCGACACGTTAAAAATGCAATATCCTGATATCAACATCGAGCCAGACGTTCTTTATATTGATGAAGGAACCATGCTTACGTCAGCTGGGAGTGCTGCAGGAATTGATCTTGGGCTACATCTCATCCGTCGGGATTACGGCAGCAAAGCGGCCAATCAAGTGGCTCGCCGATTGGTAGTCGCACCGCATCGGGATGGTGGGCAAGCACAGTATATTGAAAAAGCGGTACCGGTAGACTACGAACGCTCGCGACTCGGGCCGCTTATCGATCATGTCCGAGCCAACCTCGCGGAAGAGTATTCCGTTAAGAAACTGGCGGCAATTTCCTGTATGAGTCCACGCACGTTCCTTCGCCGTTTTTCTGCCGCTACGGGTACGACACCTGCACGCTGGTTACTGGCCGAACGGCTGAATACCGCACGCGATTTACTGGAAAACACGCGCTTATCGATCGAGAAAATCGCCGAAACGGTAGGATTCGGGACCGCAGCCTCGTTACGCCATCATTTTCGCCAGCAGCTACAGCTCACGCCCTCAACTTATCGGTTACGTTTCGGGCAGAGAACCGATGATATCCCAGAGAATCTTGCCGCTAAGAGAGGATAAGATCATGACAAAAACGACGTACTCCGGCACAGTTCATCGCCCCATTCTCTCCGCGCAGGAAGCCGAACGCTTCACGCTCCCACACTATTTCACGCTGCGTGGGCACAATGATCAGACAGAAGCTGACGTTTGGCAGCCCGCTCCGATTAAGATCGATCCGGCGACGCCCTGGGTTGTCGGGCCGCACGTGGGTGTGGATGGTGCAACGCACGCCCATGTTCAACAGGCGGTAAACGCCGCGCTGCGGGCGCAACAAGGTCGGGCGCGGATTGAGATTAAACTGCTGCCGGGCACCTATACCGGCACGGTCTACATCCCCGCTGATGCGCCACCGCTCACGCTATGTGGGGCGGGAGATCAACCGGATGACGTAGTGATTCAACTCGCGCTGGATTCGATGTTCTCACCAGCAACCTACCGAGAAACAGTAAATTCGCACGGTGAATATCAGCCCGGCGATCCCGCCTGGTACATGTACGATCTCTGTGCATCAAAACAAAACGCAACGATTGATACCATTTGTGCCGCCGTGGTCTGGTCGCAAAGCGACAATTTCCAGATGAAGAACCTGACGGTGGTGAATACCTTGCTGGATTCCGTAGATAATCGCGCCCATCAGGCCGTGGCGCTACGCACCGACGGCGACAAGGTTCAGCTTGAAAAGGTCCGCCTCATCGGTCGTCAGGATACGTTTTTCGTCAACACCAGCAACCTCCAGAATGAGTACGTCACGGACCGCCACAGCCGGGCCTACATTACAGACAGCTACATTGAGGGTGATGTCGATTACGTGTTTGGGCGCGCGACCGCGGTATTCGAGCGCGTCCACTTTCATACGGTTTCCAGCCGTGGAGCGAAAGATATTCACGTCTTCGCACCTGACAGCATGCCGTGGGTGCAATACGGCTTTCTGGCTGTGGCGTGTCGTTTCACGGGAGACGAAGGCTTCAGAGGAGGAAGAAAGGCCAAACTGGGGCGTGCCTGGGATCAGGGAGCAAGGCAGACGGGATATCAGCCGGGTCAGACAGCAAACGGCCAGTTAGTGATTCGCGACAGCACGATTGACGCCAGCTATGACAGAGAACGCCCGTGGGGAGCTGCGGCAACCACCGCACGGGCCTTTGCGGGTAACGCGGATTCAGCCCGCAATCTCGACGATGTGCATTTCAATCGGCTGTGGGAATACCACAATATCGACGAGGCGTGAGATACAATGAAAGGGATAACAATATAAAGGCGAGTGTTATTCGAGAAAGAGTCGCACTGATGGAATTAATTAACCTGAACTGCTGGCGGCCTGTAAACAATACAGGCCATAGAACAGTAAAAGAATTTTATTATATTACTGATAAATCTCGCTTAATTCGCATTCCCTGATGTTAGCCAGTCATCACGCTTATCCAGAGCGTTATTTATTTCTTTTGCTTCACGCCCTTAGCATTGTCGTTCGATTGTATGTTTTTTCACTCCCCCATAACAATTAGACTTAGGTACAGGTGTAGGTATATACTTTTCCGTTACAAGGATGTTGATTCTTCAGACTGAGGTCATGAGATGTCGCCATTATTCTCCAGTAGCGAAATAATAAGCAGGGTAATCAAAGGTCATTTTAATGAAAACCTGGATCACTACGATGGCGTCAAATTCTCATTTATGGTTCTGAATAAGAAAAACCCCTCTGAAATGATCATTATCTCCAGCTATCCCGATGAATGGGTTAATCTCTACAAAGAAAATAAATACCAGCACATTGATCCCGTTGTTCTTGCTTCATTTAATAAAATATCGCCTTTCTCTTGGGAGAAAAGTCTGGTTATTAACACACGACTACAGCTTGCCAAGATATTCGATCTCTCTAAGAAATATAATATTATCAACGGATATACTTTTGTCCTTCACGATCATGGCGACAATCTGGCGATGCTATCGATTATCGTGGACAGCTCATATCCAGATGATGTTGATACATTCATTGAAGAGAAAAAAGACACCTTTCAGATGCTATTAATTGATGCATATGAAAAAATCATCTCCCTTTGCAGAGAGATGATTGAAAATAAAAAACAATTAAATAATAAAGAAATATTCTCTCAACGAGAAAATGAAATCCTTTACTGGGCCAGTATGGGTAAAACCTATCTGGAAGTCGCTATTATTCTCGGTATCAAAACCAGCACGGTAAAATTTCATATCGGCAACGTTGTGAAAAAACTTGGCGTCCTGAATGCCAAGCATGCCATCAGGCTCGGCGTTGAGTTACAGCTCATCAAGCCTGTGCAATAGCGGCTGGTACCCGTAGAGGCCACTGCTTCAACTCATTGCTCATAAATGTCCCGCTGCGGTTAATACGACGAGCCAACGCTTCCTGATTCTCATCATCAACCGGAAGAAAAACTAAATAGACTCTTTCTTCCTTTTCTGACAAACCTTGTTCGACCACGCGAATTCCCCAGCCCGATCGTTTTAATATCGTCAGCATAGGGTGACTCACTATCGTATATATTCCATCATAGCCTTTGTCCTTTGAGTAATTAATCATCGAAAGAAACAACATCGAACTAATTGGATATTCATTGCCGAGAATATCTTTCGCTCGTGATTTATCGACAAAGAACCGACTAGATTCCAGGTAATTCCCTTCAGGGATATTGATCTCCTTGAAGTAAGGAAAAAATGTCCCGGTAATCATGTTAGGGTATTTTGTTTCAATAAATCTCAAACTACAGATAACGGTGTTATCTTTGATGCCAAAAAGATAAGTCGTGTTATTATTATCATACTGATCAAATTCCATTCCATCAGTACATTGCACGGCCCAATTCAGTCGATCTTTAAACGTCTCTTTTCTGAGGGTAAATAGCTCTTCTGATTTCGTTTCTGACAACAAGGTGTGATTTACATCAAATATCTCTAACATTTTTCCTCCATTGAAAAGTTAATACATAACCTCAAAAAACGATACGCCATCCCACAGATCCTTCGCCTTCAGATTATTATCTTGGCTGATTATTTATAGGTATTCTGTCCCTTTCCACGGCGGTTGTACAGATGCAACCTGCATTGTCAGCAAGAGTTCATACACAAAAAACAACGCGAGAAGAACCAATATAAACATATGATAAACGGATAAAAAAAATCCGGAAGCGCGAGACGATTCCGGATTTTTATATTATTCAATCTGGGCGTTATTTCTCTGTTTTATCCTGCAGTTGGCCTACCTGCGGCAGACCGGTGCTGGCGGAGGAAGAGAGCAAGCCCGTTTCAGCATAATTAAACAATTTTTCACGCGTGTCGGTGATATCCAGATTGCGCATGGTCAGCTGGCCGATACGGTCATCTGGCGAGAAGACCGAGTCGCCTTTCTCCATGGTCAGACGCTCTGGCTTATAGGTCAGATTGTCAGACACAGTATTCATGATGGAGTAATCATTACCACGACGCAGCTCCAGCGTCACTTCGCCGGTGATGGCGCTGGCGATCCAACGCTGAGAAGAATCACGCAGCATCAGTGCCTGAGAATCGAACCAGCGTCCCTGATACAGGAAACGACCCAGCTGACGGCCATTGGCGTGGTATTGCTCGATGGTGTCTTCGTTGTGGATACCGGTAACCAGACGCTCATAGGCAATGTGCAGCAGTGCCATGCCCGGCGCTTCATAGATGCCGCGGCTTTTCGCTTCAATAATACGGTTTTCGATCTGATCGCTCATGCCCAGGCCGTGACGACCGCCGATGCGGTTCGCTTCCAACATCAGTTCAACGTCATCGGCAAAGGTCTTGCCGTTCAACGCAACCGGGTGACCGCGTTCAAAGCGGATGGTCACTTCTTCTGCCGGCACTTTGACGTTCTCGTCCCAGAACTTCACGCCCATAATCGGGTTAACGATTTTGACGCTGGAATTCAGGAATTCCAGATCCTTCGCTTCATGCGTCGCACCCAGAATGTTGGAATCGGTGGAATAAGCTTTCTCGGCCGACATTTTATAGCCGAACCCTGCCTGTGACATAAACTCGGACATCTCCTGACGGCCGCCCAGCTCATCAATGAAATCGGTATCCAGCCACGGCTTGTAAATCTTCAGTTCAGCATTGGTCAGCAGGCCGTAACGATAAAAACGTTCAATATCGTTGCCTTTATAGGTGCTGCCGTCGCCCCAAATGTTTACGCCGTCTTCTTTCATTGCTGCAACCAGCATCGTACCGGTAACCGCACGGCCCAGCGGTGTAGTGTTGAAATAGGTCACGCCCGCCGTCGTGTTGTGGAATGCGCCACACTGAATCGCAGCGATACCTTCAGCAACCAGTTGCTTACGGCAATCGATCAGGCGAGCATTTTCTGCGCCGTATTCCATAGCCCGACGTGGGATTTCCTCGTAGTCATCCTCGTCTGGCTGCCCCAGGTTCGCGGTATACGCATAAGGAACCGCGCCTTTTTGACGCATCCAAAGCAGTGCAGCGCTGGTATCCAGACCACCCGAGAACGCAATACCAATACGCTGACCAACCGGAAGATGCTTGAGAATCGTTGTCATATATATAATCCCTGCTCGAAAGATCTCTGGAGATAAGCTGAGTCGCCCACACCATTATGTTACGCCATACACTCATGAGCGCTCGGGCCCTGTGCACATCCTGCATCAAACGGACCGGTCGATGGCCAACATCGACACACTCACAAATGCATATTTATGCAAAATAAGTGAGTGATAATTTAAACATCTTTTTGGCGGGACAGGAAGAGAAGAGTCATACTTTCATGCAAAAAAATTCGTGGCCAATTCACGACCAAGTTAGCAAGTATAGCGCTATCTTCTCTTCAGGCTAAGCAGCAAAAATCGTTTACGAGACCCACCCGACATTAATAAAACATCGTTTCATTTTGGCGATATTTCTTTGCTATTCTCTTGCGGTTAACACCTTCCCTTGCATATTGCTGGAGATGCTATGTCTAAGAAAGTCGCCGTTCTGCTGGCTCCTGGGTTTGAAGAAGCAGAAGCGATTATGGTGATTGATGTACTGCACCGTATGAAGATAGAAGTCACCATGCTGTCATGCTATGACAGACTGGAGCTGCACAGTTATCACAATATTCGCATGTTTGCCGATGCTCTGCTGGAAAGAAATCAGGACACGCTGTTTGATGCCGTAGTCATTCCTGGCGGCCCACAGGGAACGGTAAATCTGGCCGCAAACCCGATGGTCGTCGAGTTTATCCGTCGCCACGACGACGCGGGAAAACTGATTTGCCCACTGTGTTCCGCCGCCGCCCGCGTGCTGGGTGGTAACAAACTGCTGAAAGGCCGCCGCTACGTTTGCTCCGGGAATTTATGGCAGGACGTGACCGATGGCGTTTATGTTGACGAGAAAGTCGTGGAAGACGGCAATCTGATCAGCGGCAAAGGGCTGGGAGTCACATTCGACTTTGCCTTTACCCTCGCCAGCCGTCTGACCGGTGACAAAGAAAACGCCAACTTTCAGGTTGAGCACATCGATTACGATTACTGGCGCGTGCCAGCGTAACCGTTCACCAACCTAATGATAAGGCGCGCACCCTCGCGCCTTCCTGCGTGACCTTCCAGCATGACCTTCTTTTATGGATAGCCTTAATAACCTTCCCCATAACGCTCGCGGTACTCTTTCGGCGTGATGTCATACCCTTTCTTAAAGACGGCATAGAAATAGGGCAGCGAAGGATAGCCACACATCAACGAGATCTCACCAATCGAGAGCGAGGTCGATATCAGCAAGTTACGCGCCCGATCCAGCTTCTCCTCATGAATCATGCCGTGAATGGTCTGGCCGACTTCGTCTTTGAAGCGTTTTTCCAGATTCGAGCGGGAAATCCCTACTGCATCCAGTACCTGCTCAACCTTAATCCCTTTGCAAGCGTGATAGCGGATAAAGTGCATCGCCTGAATAACGGCAGGATCGTGCACAGAGCGATAATCCGTTGAGCGACGTCCAACCACCCGAACCGGCGGCACTAAAATACGTTGCAGCGGCACATCGGCCTGATTCAACAGCAGTTGGTGCAGCAGTTTCGCTGCGCGATACCCCATTTGGCGCGTACCCTGCGCCACTGACGAGAGCGCAACGCGTGAAAGGTAGCGAATCAGATCTTCGTTATCGATCCCGATGACGCACAGCTTTTCCGGTACGGCAATATTCAGGTGTTCGCAGACCTGCAACAGATGGCGCGCGCGGGAATCCGTCACCGCAATAATCCCCGTCTGCGGTGGTAACCCCTGCACCCAATCAGCCAGCCGATTTTGCGCGTATTGCCAGTTATCCGGCGAGGTTTCCATTCCCTGATACACCACGCCCTGATACTTTTCTGCCGCAACCAACTGCCGGAAAGCATGCTCCCGTTCCTGCGCCCAGCCTTTCCCGCCCGATGCCGGCAGGCCATAAAAAGCAAAGCGGTTCAGCCCTTTCTCTTTGAGGTGCATAAACGCGCTTTCCACCAGTGCATAATTATCTGTCGCGATATAATGCACGGGCGGATAATCCTCGGGCTGATGGTAGGAACCGCCCACACCCACCAGCGGAACATTCACATCCTGTAGCAGCCGCCTGATCTCGCCATCGTCAAAATCGGCAATCACGCCGTCGCCCAGCCACTCTTTGATGTTATCAATGCGGCAACGGAAATCCTCTTCAATGAAGATGTCCCAGTCACACTGGGAAGCCTGTAAATACTCGCCAACGCCTTCAACCACCTGACGGTCATACACTTTATTGGCGTTGAACAGCAGCGTGATGCGATAGCGTTTTTCAAACATGGCAGTTGGCGCTCATTAATCGCAAGTTCCTTGAATAAATTCTTCTTCCTTGAATAGCACAGCGCCCCAAGAGGCCAAAATAATTTGCTGATTATTGCGAGCCGCCACGTATTTCCTTCGCAGACTCGACGTCGCATCATACGCGCCGCTTTGTTGCGGTATCCATCCACACCGCCAACAGCAGGATTCCGCCTTTTACGACGTATTGCCAGAACGTCGGCACATCGAGCATGCTCATCCCGTTATCCAGCGACGCCATGATAAATGCCCCCATCACCGCACCCGCGACGCTACCAATGCCGCCAGCCAGACTGGTGCCGCCAATCACGCAGGCAGCAATCGCATCCAGCTCGGCAATGTTCCCGGCGGATGGCGACCCCGCCCCCAGTCGTGAACTGAGAATCAGCCCGGCAACCGCGACCATCAGGCCGTTAATCGCGAACACCGCCATTTTGGTGCGCTCGACATTCACGCCCGATAGGCGGGCAGCATCGATATTCCCGCCCACAGCATAGATGCGGCGGCCAAATGCGGTTCGCGTCGCCAGAAAAATGCCGCCCAGCATCAACAGCGTCAGCACCAGAACCGGCGTTGGCACACCGCGATAGTCATTCAGCAGATAAATCGCGCCCAGCACCACCAGTGCCGTAAATGTCTGACGGCCAATATCGCCTGCAGGTGGATTTACCGGTAACCCTAATCGGGCGCGGCTACTGCGCCGACGCCACTGCCAGGCAATAAACACCATTAGTCCGATGGCACCGAACATAAAACCCATACCGGAAGGCAGATAGCTTTGCCCAATCTGCGACATCGCCTCGCTGGTCGGGGAAACCGTGGTCCCATTAGTGATGCCGATCAGAATGCCGCGAAAAGCCAGCATCCCCGCCAGCGTCACGATAAAAGAAGGGACTTTCCGGTAGGCGACCCACCAGCCATTCCACGCCCCCAGCAATAATCCCAGCGCGAGCGTCACAACGATGGTCAACGGCAAGGGCCAGCCAAACCAGACATCAAAAATCGCCGCCGCACCGCCCAATAGCCCCATCATCGAACCGACCGACAGATCGATTTCGGCGGAGATAATGACAAACACCATACCGACCGCCAGAATGCCGGTGATCGCCGTTTGCCTCAGCAGGTTGGAGAGGTTACGTGCGCTGAGATACGCCCCGTCGGTCATGTAGGTGAAAAAGAGCATGATGGCGATGATGGCGGCAATCATCACGTAGACCTGAAGATTGATGCTTTTCAACCGTTGCAGCATCGAGGCAGAGCCCGCGATATGTTGTTGTTCAGACTGCGATGTTTTCAGCACGATGTTCACTCCTCAATGCAGCTTCCATAACCTGTTCCTGGGTTAAATCACGATTGACCAAATCCGCTTTGATCCGCCCCTGATGCATCACCAAAACCCGATCGCTCAACCCCAGCACTTCGGGCAATTCAGAAGAAATGACAATGACGGCAATGTGCTGTTTTACCAGCGCATTAATGAGCTTATAAATTTCGTATTTAGCACCGATGTCGATGCCGCGCGTGGGTTCATCGAGAATCAGAATGCGGGGATTCAACAGCAGACACTTTGCCAGCACCGCTTTTTGCTGGTTGCCGCCGCTTAACCGGGCAATCGCCAGCTCTGGGCTGGAGGTTTTCACTTTCAGATTCGCGAGCGACTGCCGGATGATGTCCTGCTCACGGGCATCATCCAGCATGGAAAACGACCCTGTGAATTGGTCGAGTGCCGCCAGCGTCATGTTCTGCGCCACGCTCATCACCGGAACGATGCCGTCCTTCTTACGATCCTCCGGCACCATCGCAATGCTTTGCGCCATCGCCTGTTGGCAATTGCTGATGGTCACTGGCTTACCGTCAATAAAGATGTCGCCCTGCCAATGACCGTGATAGGCACCAAACAGGCACTGCACCGTCTCCGTACGCCCTGATCCAACCAGCCCGGCAATGCCGAGAATTTCGCCTCGGTGTAGAGCAAACGAGACATCATCCACCCGACGAATGTGGCGATTCACAGGGTGCCAGGCGGTCAGGTGTTCTACGCGCAGCACTTCTTCACCAATAACATGCGGTTCATTGGGATAAAGCTCCGTCAGTTCACGCCCCACCATCATGGCAATGATCTGGTCCTCGCTCAGCTCGGCAGCCGGACGCGTACCAATCGGCTTCCCATCGCGAATCACACAAATCACATCGGAAATGGCTTTAACTTCGTTAAGCTTGTGCGAGATATAGATGCAGGCAATACCGTGATCGCGCAGATCCTGAATGATCTCCAGCAGGATTGCGGTTTCCCGCTCGGTCAATGAGGCCGTTGGCTCATCCAACACCAGCAGACGTACCTGCTTGTTCAGCGCTTTGGCGATTTCCACCAGTTGCTGCTGACCTAATCCAAGCTCACCCACTTTGGTATTCGGGTCGACAGCCAGCTTGACCTGCTCCAGCATGCGCTGGCAGCGGAGATACATATTGTCGTAATCCATCACGCCAAAACGCGCCCACTCATTGCCCAAAAAGAGGTTCTCCAGCACCGTCATCTCTTTCACTAGCGCCAGTTCCTGATGAATGATCGCGATGCCCTTTTGTTCCGTATCGCGAATATGGTTGGCACGTAGCTCATCACTAGAGAACACGATCTGCCCGTCATAGCTGCCATACGGATAAATGCCACACAGCACCTTCATTAAGGTGGATTTCCCTGAGCCATTCTCGCCACACAGTGACAAGACCTGACCCGCGTCCAGCATCAGGCTAACGTTGTCTACGGCTTTCACCGCGCCAAACGCCTTGGTGATGTTTTTCATTTCCAACAGATGCGGCATCATTGGCCTCCGTGATTCAGGTGTCTCAGGCCTCGCCTGCGACAGTGGCGAGCCACAACGTTATGTCGTGGCCCGTAAACTTCTTTCCTACATCCTGAAATCTATTGGCGGTGGAGTGCGTTAATACACATCCGCTTTTTTGTGGAAGCCATCGGCAATAACGGTGGAATCGATATTGGATTTATCGACGGGAATAGGAGTCAGTAAGAAGGAAGGAATGTCTTTCAGCCCATTGTTTAATTTAGCGTTGGATTCCGGGGCTTTATCGGAACCGAGCGCCACGGCGATATCTGCGGCGTCTTTCGCCAGCTTGCTGATCGGTTTATAGACCGTCATGGTTTGCGTGCCTGCCACAATGCGTTTGATTGCTGCCAGATCGGCATCCTGACCGGAAATCGCCACTTTCCCTGCCAATCCCTGTGCGGCAAGCGCCTGAATCGCCCCGCCCGCCGTAGCATCGTTCGATGCCACAACCGCATCAATCTTATTGCTGTTCGCCGTTAGCGCATTTTCCATAATTTTCAGCGCATTCTCTGGTAGCCAGGCATCAACCCACTGATCGCCGACCACTTTTATTTTCCCACTTTCGATCAACGGCGTGAGCACTTTCATTTGCCCCTGACGAAACAGCTTCGCATTATTATCGACCGGTGAGCCTCCCATTAAGAAATAGTTCCCGCCAGGCACCTTATCGACGAGATATTTCGCCTGCAGTTCTCCAACCTTCTCATTATCAAATGAAATATAAAAATCCACGTCCGCATTATTAATCATGCGATCGTAAGCAAGCACTTTTATTCCCTCACGTTTTGCTTCCGCAATAACATTACCAAGTACCTGACCGTTATAAGGAATAATCACTAATACATCGACACCGCGATTGATCATGTTTTCTATTTGAGAAATTTGCGTCGCTTCATTGCCGTTTGCTGATTGAACAAAAACATCAGCACCCTGCTTTTTGGCTTGCTCAACAAAAAGATCGCGATCTTTCTGCCAGCGTTCGAGACGCAAGTCATCAATCGCCATACCTATTTTAACGTCCTTCGCGAATCCGGGCTGACAAGCAAGAATGAATACGGCACAAGCTGAGAGTAAAAAATGGTTAACTTTCATCATAGAGTACCTTTTTTATTTAAGATGCAGGGCCTAAGACTCCAATCGCCAGCAAAGTATTGTCGCTAAACATCCCTCCATCAATTACAGATTTTTATCCTCCAATTATGTTTTTTGGTTTAATTTCCGTTTTTTGATACGGGTCATATTTTATTGTCGAGTCACATTTTCATTTTGTTACCTATTGCGAAGCGTATTCAGAGTAAAAGCCCTTATTTTTGCGACACAGCGCACATTTAATAATTCTCTGAATTTCAGTGTGAAATAACGTAATTGAGGAAACCTTCATCCACTCCGAAAATTAATCCCATTCCCGTCTCTTCCGTCTGGGTGGTTTCTAAGGAGTTAACGATGCAAGCCTATTTTGAACAGATCGAAAAAGTCCGTTATGAAGGTAGCCAAAGCAACAATTCCTTCGCCTTTCGTCACTACAACCCCGATCAGGAAATACTCGGTAAACGTATGGCGGACCACTTGCGTTTTGCCGTCGCGTATTGGCATACGTTCTGCTGGAACGGCGCGGATATGTTCGGCGTCGGATCTTTTGCCCGGCCGTGGCAGCAGTCAGGTGATGCACTGGAGCTGGCGAAGCGCAAGGCGGATATCGCATTCGAATTTTTTCAAAAGCTCAGCGTGCCTTACTACTGCTTTCATGACGTCGATGTGGCACCGGAAGGGAACTCACTGAAAGAGTATCTGCATAACTTTGCGGTCATTACTGATGTACTGGCAGAAAAACAACAGGATAGCGGTGTGAAGCTGCTGTGGGGCACCGCCAACTGCTTCACCCATCCCCGCTACGGCGCAGGCGCGGCGACCAATCCTGACCCAGACGTCTTTGCATGGGCCGCCACGCAGGTGTTCACCGCCATGAACGCGACCCAAAAACTGGGGGGCGAAAACTATGTGCTGTGGGGCGGGCGTGAGGGATATGAAACCCTGCTCAATACCGACCTGCGTCAGGAACGTGAACAGATCGGCCGCTTCATGCAGATGGTCGTCGAGCATAAACACAAAATCGGCTTTCAGGGCACGCTGCTCATTGAACCGAAGCCGCAGGAACCGACCAAACATCAATACGATTATGATGTCGCCACCGTTTATGGCTTCCTGAAGCAGTTTGGGCTGGAAAAAGAGATTAAAGTCAACGTTGAAGCCAACCACGCTACGCTGGCAGGCCATTCCTTCCATCATGAAATCGCCACCGCTGTCGCGCTAGGCATTTTCGGATCTGTCGATGCAAACCGCGGCGATCCGCAGCTCGGCTGGGACACCGATCAGTTCCCTAACAGCGTGGAAGAGAACACGCTGATCATGTACGAAATTCTCAAAGCGGGTGGCTTCACAACGGGTGGCCTGAACTTTGATGCCAAAGTTCGCCGCCAGAGTACCGATCGCTATGACCTTTTCCATGCGCATATCGGCGCGATGGATACGATGGCACTGGCGCTCAAGGCTGCCGCCAGAATGATTGAAGATGATAAGCTCAATCAGCTAGTCGCTAAACGCTATGCAGGCTGGAACGGGGAACTGGGTC
This sequence comes from Pectobacterium sp. CHL-2024, assembly GCF_044751765.1. Classification (NCBI taxonomy): domain Bacteria; kingdom Pseudomonadati; phylum Pseudomonadota; class Gammaproteobacteria; order Enterobacterales; family Pectobacteriaceae; genus Pectobacterium; species Pectobacterium sp. CHL-2024. The sequence continues at coordinate 111,702 of NZ_JBIXKO010000007.1, forward strand.
AGCAAATCCTGCAAGGTAAAGCCTCGCTGGAATCGCTTGCTCGGTATGCGGAAAGCCATCAACTGGCACCGCAGCACCAGAGTGGCCAGCAGGAATTGCTGGAAAATCTGGTTAACCGCCACCTATTTGGCTAAAACAGTACGCTCACCTCCTGCGACAGACTAAACCCTGTCGCAGGGGCTTATCAGGAGCCACTATGTATATCGGTATTGATCTGGGTACTTCCGGTGTGAAAGCCATCCTGCTGGATGAAGCAGGCAAGGTGGTTGCCAGCCATAGCGCCGCACTGAGCATTTCCCGTCCGCATCCGCTCTGGTCGGAGCAAGCGCCTGAAGACTGGTGGCAGGCAACCGATCAAGCACTACACGGGTTGGCGGCAGCACATAGCCTTCGTGCCGTGAAAGCGCTGGGGCTGACCGGGCAAATGCACGGGGCGACCTTGCTGGATGCACGTCAGAATGTGCTGCGACCCGCGATCCTCTGGAATGACGGACGTAGCGCAGCCCAATGCCGAACGCTGGAACAACAGGTACCAACATCGCGTCAGATTACCGGCAACCTGATGATGCCGGGCTTTACCGCGCCCAAACTGAAGTGGGTGCAAGAAAACGAAAGTGAGATCTTCCGCCAAATCGATAAAGTTCTGCTGCCGAAAGACTATCTCCGCTGGCGTCTGACGGGGGAATTTGCCAGCGATATGTCCGATGCGGCTGGAACGCTTTGGCTAGACGTTGCCAAACGAGACTGGAGCGATACCCTGCTGGAAGCCTGCGCGCTGAGCCGCAAGCATATGCCCACGCTGTATGAAGGCAGCCAGATTACCGGCTATCTGCGAGCTGACATCGCCAGCCGCTGGGGCATGGATCCCGTCCCCGTCATTGCTGGCGGTGGGGATAACGCAGCAGGTGCAATTGGCGTCGGGCTGTATCAAACGGGTCAGGCGATGCTGTCTCTCGGCACATCCGGCGTTTACTTCGCCGTCAGCGATGGCTTTCTTAGCAATCCGCAGCATGCCGTCCACAGTTTCTGCCACGCGCTGCCGAATACCTGGCACCTGATGTCCGTGATGTTAAGCGCCGCATCCTGCCTCGACTGGGTCGCCCGTCTGACGCACGCGGAGAGCGTTCCCGCGCTGCTGCAGGAAATCGCCTCGACACCAGCCGATGACACGATAACACCAGTGTGGTTCTTGCCTTATCTTTCCGGCGAACGCACGCCGCACAACAATCCCGATGCCAAAGGCGCATTCTGGGGGCTCACCCATCAGCACGGACGCCCGGAACTGGCAAAAGCGGTATTGGAAGGGGTGGGCTTTGCGCTTGCCGACGGCATGGATGCACTGCATATGACGGGGCTCAAGCCCGATAGTATTACGCTGATTGGCGGCGGCGCACGTAGCGCCTACTGGCGGCAAATGCTGGCGGATATCAGCGGTCAAACGCTGGAATACCGCACGGGAGGGGATGTCGGCCCTGCGCTGGGTGCCGCACGTCTGGCGCAAATCGCCATGCATCCGCATACGCCACTGGCAGCACTCCTGCCGCCGCTACCGCTGGAACAAATTCATCAACCGGATCCCCAGCGTCACGCCAACTATGCCGAACGGAGGCGTACATTTAAAGCGCTCTACCAGCAGCTTAGTCCGCTGATGTAGCACCAATCGTCAACTCACCCAGCGACGCACATCGATTTTCTGTAACGCCATCGAAAGCAGCAGGCTGGCCCCCAGCGCGATGGCGAAAACAGAGAAGATGTCGAGAACCGGGTGGGATGGCAGCATCACATCATGCGTACGCAGATAGTGAATGATCAGCGCGTGGAAACCGTAAATCGCCAGCGAGTGGCGCGAAATGGTGGCGAAGCCCGGTAAAATCCGCTGGCTTCCGTAATGCTTAAACACCACCAGAAGGCTGACCGCAGCAAGAAACACCAGCGGGCCACAGTAGATGTAAAATGTCTGGGTGAACGTATCGTTCAGTAATGTGTGGTGCTTCGTTCCCATCGCAATCAACGCGACACACGCAATGAAGAAGGGGATAGCGGCTAGCACAACTTTCTTTGGTACTTCCAGCATGCCCAGCGCACGCCCCAGCGCGGCGTACAGCACATAGTAAAACGTATCGCCGTAAATATAGAGATTCACGGGCAGTAATTTAAATCCTTCAAATTCCACTCGTCCCGTATTGGGGTTAGCGAAAACGGCCAGCAAGATAATCAAGACGGCTAAATATTTACCCGATACTGGCTTAATAGTAATAAGTGGAGAGAGTAGATAAATCACGATAATCGCGTAGAAAAACCATAAGTGATAAAAGATCGGTTTTTGCAGTGCATGATGCAATGAATTCAGGCCATTAATCGGCGTGAGCGTCGCAATATAGATCAGCGCGACCGTACTGTAGAAAAGCAGACATAAGCCGATACGCAGAAAATGTTTCTTCCCCGCGCGACGTTCACCAAAGAATAAATAGCCCGAGATCATGAAAAACAGCGGAACGCAGACGCGCGAGGCAGAATTCAGGATATTCGCCACATCCCAGTGCCCGTCGCCCGGCGTGCCACCCGCCGTAATATAGTACGTTGTGCTATGAATCAGAACGACCATCATGCAGGCCAACGCCCGCAGGTTATCAATCCAGCCGATCTTATCCGTCATGCACAACCTCTTGAAAGCAAAGCGCTATTCAAAACAGCGTAGCCGTTGTTAAACGCTGGCACAATCGATTATTAACAACCAGCAACCAGCAACCAGCAACTATCAATGATCAGCTATCAACAATCGGGTAAATCTGAGTGATAAGGACGGATTAATGCAGGCAAACCATATGGATTAACGCCATGCGTACTCACCAGAAAAGGCAAGAACAGCACGGCGTTCGTGAATCAGAACAGTCCCATCGGCTTATCAGAGTAGCTCACCAACAGGCACTTGGTTTGCTGATAGTGTTCCAGCATCATTTTATGGTTTTCACGCCCGATACCGGACTGCTTATACCCCCCAAATGCCGCATGCGCCGGATAGGCGTGATAACAGTTGGTCCAGACACGTCCGGCCTGAATACCGCGCCCCATCCGGTAAGCAATATTGCCGTTACGGCTCCACACGCCAGCCCCCAGACCGTATTCCGTATCGTTGGCGATCTCCAGTGCGTCATCCATCGTTTTGAAGGTCGTGACCGCCAGCACCGGTCCAAAAATTTCCTCCTGGAAGACGCGCATACTATTTTTACCGAACAAGATCGTCGGCTCCAGATAGTATCCTTCCGCCAGCCCGCTCGGCATCGCCTTGCGCTGACCGCCCGTGAGCACGCGTGCGCCCTCTTTCTTACCGATATCAATATAGTTAAGGATGGTGTCAAGCTGACCTGCAGATACCTGCGCGCCCATCATGGTTTTGCTATCCAGCGGGTTACCGATGCGGATAGCCTCAACGCGCTTGATTGCCCGTTCCATAAAGCGATCGTAGATAGATTCCTGCACCAGCGCGCGGCTCGGACAGGTGCAGACCTCGCCCTGATTGAAGGCAAACAGCGTGAAGCCCTCGAGCACTTTGTCAAAGAAGCTGTCTTCCTTGTCCATCACATCGGCAAAGAAGATGTTCGGCGATTTACCGCCCAGCTCCAGCGTTACCGGCGTCACGTTCTGCGCCGCATAGCTCATGATCTGCTGGCCTACCTCGGTCGATCCGGTGAATGCCACTTTCGCAACGCGTTTCGACGTCGCCAGATATTCACCAATTTCGCTGCCCGACCCATTAACGACATTAATGACGCCTGGCGGCAGCAGATCCTGAATCAGTTCCATCAAAATTAACACCGACATCGGCGTCAGTTTAGCGGGTTTCAGCACAATACAGTTGCCGGCGGCCAGCGCGGGTGCCATCTTCCAACAGGCCATTAGCAGCGGGAAATTCCAGGGAATAATTTGCCCGACAACGCCGAGAGGCTCATGAAAATGATAGGCCACGGTATCGCCGTCAATTTCGCTAATCCCCCCTTCTTGCGCGCGGATACAGGCTGCGAAATAGCGGAAGTGGTCAATCGCCAGCGGCACATCCGCCCCGCTGGTTTCGCGTATCGGTTTACCGTTATCCCAGGTTTCCACCTGCGCCAGCAGCTCAAGATTTTGATCCATCCGGTCGGCGATTCGGTTAAGCACCAACGCGCGTTCCTGCACCGACAGGCCACCCCATTCCGCTTTTGCCTTGTGAGCGGCATCCAGCGCGTGGTCAATATCTCGCGTTGACGAACTCGCCACTTCACACAGCGGTTGGCCAGTTACTGGCGTCAAATTGACAAAATACTGACCAGCATCAGGTGGAACCCAGGCTCCGCCGATAAAATTGTCATAGCGTTTTTTCAGATTGAGAGAGCCATATTCGCCAGATGCGGATCGGCCTTCGAGATTATCGTGCGCCATTTCAGTCTCCTTTCATTTCCGGATGAGCGGCCATGCCGCAGTGAAAAAGAGGCAAACAGTAAGCAGTTAAATTAAGCCTATACGGGGTATGGAGTTAGCGACAGGATTCGGCCAGAGAAGAAGGCAACTCTTCGAGTTGACGCACAGTTTCTTGCGAGAAAAAGTCGCATCCCTTCAGGCACAGTGAGGTATACCCTAAATAATTCGAGTTTCAGGCAGGCGGCAAAAGAAGGCATCCCGATGAGCTTACTCAGGTAAGTGATTCGGGTGACTTAGCTCAGCCAACGCACATGCAACTTGAAGTATGACGGGTATAATACTTTTAATTTCCAGGGTTACTAACATGCAGGTATTTCAGGTGGAAGGGGTTCATTTACCAGCGGATGCCGCCCTTGAAGGCGCAACGCAACATTCAGTCTATCATCCCGATTCGCTGCAGCAGCCACAGTCTGACTGGCTGGCGGAAGAGGTGCCTGTTGCGTTGGTTTATAACGGCATATCGCATGTCGTCATGATGGCCTCACCGAAGGAACTGGAACAGTTTGCTCTCGGATTTTCCTTATCTGAAGGCATTATTCAATCACCGGCTGATATCTACGGCATTGATGTACAAGCCGCCTGTAATGGTATCGAAGTACAGATTGAGCTTTCGAGCCGACGCTTCGCAGGGCTAAAAGAACGCCGCCGGGCGATGGATGGCCGCACAGGCTGCGGCGTATGTGGCGTAGAGCAACTCGCGGAAATCGGCAAACCGCTCGCCCCTCTGCCCTTCACGCAGACATTTTCCCTTAGCAAACTTGAAAACGCGCTGGTGCGGCTGCGCGATGTGCAGAAGATCGGTCAAGTGACAGGCTGTACTCACGCCGCAAGCTGGGTCGCGCCAGACGGCACGCTGTCCGGGGGAAGCGAAGACGTCGGCCGCCATGTCGCGCTGGATAAACTGCTGGGTACCCGAGCGAAACAGGGGTGGCAGCAAGGCGCTGCACTGGTTTCCAGCCGGGCCAGCTATGAGATGGTCCAAAAATCCGCCATGTGCGGAGTGGAAATCCTGTTTGCTGTCTCAGCGGCGACCTCGCTGGCTGTGGAGGTCGCGCAGCGCTGCAACCTGACGCTGGTCGGTTTTTGTCGGCCGGGACATGCGACTATCTACACACATCCGCAGCGTCTGAGCGCGTAAGAGACACCGCTAGAGCAGCGGCGTTTTGCAGGCGATGGGCATAGATTAATTTGTTTTTACATAGTGCAATAACGACATAAGCGTTTGTTATCATGAAGTAAAGCAATCTGATTCATGCCACCCATTCGAGAATAATCATTTTCAATATCATTTAATTAACTATAATGAAGGTATTGCTTACGCGGTACTAACAACACAGTGCCGTAACATTTTTTTTACCATGGAGATGCTAAACATGAGTTATTCACTGCCATCGCTGCCTTATGCTTATGACGCACTGGAACCGCATTTCGACAAAGAAACGATGGAAATTCACCATTCCAAACACCATCAGGCTTACGTCAATAATGCTAACGCCGCGCTGGAATCTCTGCCTGAACTGGCTAAATTGTCTGCTGAAGAGCTGATCGCTCAACTGGATAAAGTTCCTGCGGAAAAAAGAACGGCACTGCGTAACAACGCGGGTGGCCACGTTAACCACAGCCTGTTCTGGAAAGGCCTGAAAGTCGGCACGACGCTGACTGGCGATCTGAAAGCCGCCATCGAGCGTGATTTCGGTAGCGTTGACGCGTTTAAAGAGAAATTTGAGCAAGCAGCAGCAACCCGCTTCGGTTCTGGCTGGGCGTGGCTGGTACTGAAAGACGACGGTAAACTGGCCGTTGTGTCTACTGCAAACCAAGACAGCCCGCTGATGGGTGAAGCCGTTTCTGGTGCGTCTGGCTACCCAATCGTCGGTCTGGACGTATGGGAACACGCTTACTACCTGAAATATCAGAACCTTCGTCCAGCTTATGCTAAAGCATTCTGGAACGTATTGAACTGGGACGAAGCCGCTGCCCGTTTCGCTAGCGCGAAAAAATAAAACCGCTGAGTGCCGGATACCATCAGGCCTCTTCTGCGTTTGAATATAAACTGGAATAACAGTCTGTTATTCCAGTTTTTTATTATCCCTCCCTGGACGTCGAGCCGCATGTACGCTGGCTACCCTCGCTCGTTGGCGCATAAAGTTTCAGAGTAAAGTGCCGATATCTACTGCGGGTTTTTATCAGGTTGTTTTGCAGGGATAAGCTTGGTAAGCGGTAATCCGAGATGCTAACACCGCTAAGCAAGTGTGCATCAGGATAGTGAATTCGACTCAATACGATATAGTGGTGGGATGTGATGGCTATGAATTTTGACAATCTAAAAGTCGGTAAAAAATTAGGCTTAGGCTTTTTCCTGATTCTGCTGATGACCATGGTGATTGCCGGTGCGGGCATTATGCATATTGGCTCGCTGAAAGACAGTATTAATAAGGTTAATTTAAGCAACGATATTAATGATGAAATTAACCAGGCTAAATATTACCGCGCATTATACGGCACCACCTATAATCCTGATGATATAAAAAAGAACGTTGAGCACATTGCCAATGTGAGTAAACTCGCTGAAAAAGCGAAAGAATTTCACTGGCCAGAAAGCGATGCCAAGAAAATAGCCAGCATCCCAGCATTAATTACCAGCTATCAGGAAAAACAAAGTAATTATATTAATGCAGTGGGAAAAAAGGATGCCGTCAGAAAAAGCTGGAATATCTCAACAACAGAAAAACCGCTAGAACAGCTCAACGATCAATTAAAGGCGGACAACAACAGCACTACTCTTCAATTATTACTTTCTGATCTGAACCAAAAACTGATTGCCGTCCGCTACCACGTTCGTGGGTTATTACTGTCTACCAATAAAGAATCTGAAGAAAAGCTGACGGATGCCATCAACGCAGCACAAACGTCATTGACCTTCCTGTATCAAAGCCTGTCTGCCGAACAGCGTGAAACACTGTCTCCCGTTCTGGCAATAATGAACAATTATGAAGAGCAGGTCCTGGCCTATATGCCGGCCTATGAGGAGGAAATGGCGCAGGCGGGGCAAATGCGGGGGGTTGCCGAACAGCTGAACAGCGTTGTTAAAGGATTGCTCAGCGATCAGTTGGCGGCATCGCAGGAAGACATTCGCAGTGCCACATTGCAAATGAGTATCGCTGCGCTGATTACACTACTACTTGGTCTGCTGATTTCCTGGTTCATTTCACGTCAGATCACCACACCGCTTGGCAACACATTGAATATGGCTGAGAAAATCGCGACAGGCGATCTCACCATGTCCATCAACACGACGCGTAAAGATGAGCTGGGTCAGTTGATGAGTGCGATGTCGAAAATGAATGACAACCTGCACAATATGATCGATGACATTCGCGTCGGCGTCAGCCAGATTTCTAACGCGTCCAGCGAGATCGTCGCGGGTAACACGGACCTGTCATCGCGTACCGAGCAGCAGGCCGCTGCCGTTGAGCAAACCGCCGCCAGCATGGAGCAACTCACTGCGACGGTTAAGCAAAACGCAGATAACGCACACCACGCGAACAAGCTGGCAATCAGCGCATCTCAAACCGCAAAACAAGGCGGTGAGCAGGTGAATAACGTGGTGCAAACTATGACAGCGATTGAGAGCAGTTCTAAGCGTATCGCGGAAATCACGTCTGTCATCAACAGCATCGCCTTCCAGACCAACATTCTGGCATTGAACGCCGCGGTGGAAGCCGCCCGCGCCGGTGAACAAGGCCGTGGCTTTGCCGTGGTTGCCAGCGAAGTCCGTAGTCTTGCCCAGCGCAGTTCTCAGGCCGCGAAGGAAATCGAAGGCCTGATCTCTGAATCGGTTACTCAGGTATCACGCGGAGCGACGCTGGTTGGCAATGCCGGTAAAACGATGAATGATATCGTCACCTCTATCACGCAGGTGCATGACATCATGGGTGAAATTGCTACCGCATCGGATGAGCAAAGCCGCGGAATCAGCCAGGTTAGCCAGGCGATTGTTGAGATGGACAGCACCACACAGCAGAACGCCGCACTGGTTGAACAATCCTCTGCCGCTGCCGACTCGCTGGAAGAGCAGGCAAGACTGCTGAAGCAGGCGGTTTCCGTCTTCCGTTTGGCAAACACGCAGCATGATGACACCCCAGCGGGTATCGCGTTTGCCGACCAAACGCATCGTCTGCACGCGCCGCGCTAATATCAACAACCGTACCAAAAACGACAAAGCCCCTGTTAAACAGGGGCTTCATCAACGAATCCATCACCAGCATCGGTCTGCGCAGAGAAGAAACCTCAGAACGGTTTCGGCGCGAAGCCTGTCATCTCTTTTAAACCCATCTCGCGCCCCAGTGCCGTCATCGGGTGCACCACCACCAAACCGCGAACGCTTTTCTTCAACGTCCCCATATCAGCTTGCTCTTTTTTAGTAATCGCACGTTTGAAAGGCAGGTTCGCCAGTTTCTGTGCTTCTTTGCTGAGCTTCTGTTCTCTCACGTTACGCAGGCGCTCGATTTCAGCCGTTAGCTTCTCGCAGGCCTCCAGATTGAGGGCGATTGCTTCAGCATCGCCTTGTTCCAGCAGTGTGGTCTGCTTACGCGTCAGCTTATCCAGTTGGTCGCTAAGGCGCTTGATCTCTGCTTTTTCCTGCTCTTTCATAAAAGATAACCTATATAACGGGAGAATAATGCGGGGCACAGCATACACTATACGCTAAATAATTCGAGTTGCGTGAAGGCGGGAACCGCCTGACATGACGCAGTGACGTAATATAGCGGAGTGGGATTAAAACGCCTTTTTCAGACTGATTTGCGCAATCAATGTGGTCAGGGATAGTACCAGCGTGGATCGCACCATCTGCTGATAACGTTGCCGCTGCATACTCACCAAAAGCGGATCGGCGTCGTCTGCCCCCGGCGGCAAAGCGGGTTCTGTAGGCAACGCCGCAACGCAGTGCAGCTCGCCGATAGGCCCCAGAATCTCATCATCGGTAAAACGGTAATGCCGATCGTCGTGTGCCAGCTCTTCGCCCAGCGCCATTAACAGTTCCGCATCTTCGTACTCTTTACGGCTGATCATTCCCAGGCCATAAATCAGTTTCAGGCGCACGGAAAGGTCACCCAGCGGGCCCGTTCCCGTCATCAGGGGTTCAACGGCATATTTCACCGCATAGTCATCTTTACGGAACACCTGCAACATCAGGATACTGACCGCTTCAGCTAACAGCTCAACAGCGCAGAGCATAAAGTCGCGCACGGTCTTCCCTGAGTTCAGCGCTTCCAGAACCCGGTTTTCAAACGCCTGTGTTTCTTCCATCGTCACTTCTCGACCCTTTAACCCCGCCCGCAGCATCCCCATCTCGGCAGCATGCTTACCGGCAGGTGTGGCGACATCCTATCCCCGACGTCGCCCGTATACCTTACACCGTGTCGAAAAGACCACACCTGCCTGATGACGAGATACGCCGATTACTGCATGGCGTTATACACATTCACTGCTTGCGCGACAACCTCGCTGTCAGCATCCAGACCAGAAATCTGCACCAGCGCCGCCTGCGGCCCCTGAGTACGGATTAACTCAGCCAGTTCCAGCGCCTGCGGATCCTGTTCACTGCGATAATGCATCGCGGCAGCAATGCCGGTAATCAGGTTGTCATGTGGCAAATGGTATTCCAGCGTGCCGAGCAGCGGCTTGATCAAACGGTCGCCTGCGCTCAGCTTGCGCAGCGGCTGACGACCAACGCGCTCTACGTCATCGTGCAGATACGGGTTTTCAAAGCGGCTGAGAATCTTGTTGATATAGGCCGCGTGCTTCTCCGCATCAAAACCGTAGCGTTTGATGAGTACCGCGCCGCTCTCTTCCATTGCGCCTTTGACCACGGCTCTGACTTTCGGGTCGAGAATCGCATCGCGGATCGTCTGGTGACGCGCCTGCTGGCCGAGGTAGGCCGTAATCGCATGGCCAGTATTCAGCGTAAAGAGCTTACGCTCGACAAACGCCATCAGGTTGTCGGTCAGTTCCATGCCGGGAATCGCTGGCGGCTCACCGCAGAACTGGGTTTTATCGACAATCCATTCGCTGAAGGTTTCTACCGTCACCGCCAGCACATCGTCGCTGCCGGCTTCGGAAGGAGGAACGATGCGATCCACGGCGGAATCCACGAATCCCACGTGCTCAACCACCCATTCCTGATGGCCTTCCGGCAGCAGTTTCAACACATGCTGTTTTAACTGGCTGGTGCCACGCACCATATTTTCACAGGCAATAATGTTCAACGGCCGGGTATTGCCGTCGTTATGACGCTTAACCAGCCCCTGAGCGATAGTTCCGGCGATTTTTTCCAGAATCTGCGGCCCCACAGCAGTTGTCACCAGATCGGCCACGGCAATCAGTGCGACGGCATCCTGGCTGCCGCTGTGAACGGCGCTAACGTTGCTCACGGTATCAACCTGCGTGTTATCGCCGACTATCCGCACCGTATAGCTTGTACGGCTGTTCAGGGCATCCAACAGCGGCTGATTGACGTCAGCGAATGTCAGTTCGACGTTGGCATCGGCCAACAATTTCCCAATAAACCCACGGCCAATATTACCCGCGCCAAAGTGTAATGCTTTCATGAGACATAACCTTAAAAAAACATAAAAAGAGGCCGCCCGTAGGCGGCCCTAGCCACATTAATTAGGCACTCTTTTTACCGGAGAGTAAGTCGAGTACTTCCTGAACATCTTGGGTCTGTGCCAGACGTTCAATGACGGCATCATCATCCAGCGCGTTGGTCAGACTGGTGATGACCTGAATATGTTCGTTGTTGCGCGCAGCAATACCGATAACCAGACGCGCAACCTCATCTTCTTCATCGCCAAAGCGAACGCCTTCGGGATATTGGCAGAAGACAACGCCCGTTTTCAGCACGCGATCTTTCGCTTCAATCGTACCGTGCGGCACGGCAATCGATTCGCCCAGATAGGTGGAGGTCAGCTTTTCACGTTCCAGCATCGCTTCAACATACGCAGGCTCGACATAGCCGCCTTTCACCAGTTGCTCACCGGCGAAACGGATTGCCTGCTCTTTGTCTGTCGCATGCTGATTCAGGAACACATTGCCTGCACCCAGCTGGAACAGGTTAGTCTGTGCGTCGGCGACAGCAGGTGCTGGCGTCGCGGCGGCTTCAGACTTCACGGCACCCTGTGCTGCGGTAAGACGCGCCACCAGATCGCTATACAGACCGCTATCAAGGAAGTTGGTCAGCGAAATGTGCTGTGCCTGCGGCGCATGACGCATCGCACGTTCGGTCAGGTCGCGGTGCGTAATCACCAGATCGACATCGTCCGGCAGACTATTGATCGCGCTGTTCGTCACCGAAATGTTGGTTAGCCCGGCATCCTGAACTTTCTTGCGCAGCACACCAGCACCCATCGCGCTGGAACCCATACCGGCGTCACACGCTACGATGATTTTACGCACGGTGCTCATATCACCGCTGATACCCGCGTTAGTCGCCGTACCTTTAGAAGACGCTTTCATTTCCTGCATGCGGCGCGTTGCGTCGCTCAGGTCTTCTTCTTTTTGCTTGGTGCTTTTCAGCAGAATCGCCGACACGATAAAGGACACCGCGAAAGCCGCTGCAATAGCTGCAAGGTTAGCGAAGTAAGCGCCTTTTGGCGTCATCGCCAGCACCGCCAGAATGGAACCCGGAGACGCAGGAGAAACCAAACCGCCGCCCAGCACGCTCAGCGTAAACACGCCAGTCATCCCGCCCAGAATCACCGCAATAATCAGACGCGGATTCATCAGCACATAAGGGAAGTAGATTTCGTGAATCCCGCCTAGGAAGTGGATAATCGCCGCACCCGGTGCTGATTCTTTCGCGTTACCACGACCGAAGAACATGTACGCCATCAGCACGCCCATACCCGGGCCTGGGTTCGCTTCGATCAGGAAGAAAATAGATTTGCCCGTTTCCGTCGCCTGCTGAATGCCCAGCGGTGAGAAGATACCGTGGTTAATGGCGTTGTTCAGGAACAGAATTTTCGCCGGTTCAACGAAGATAGACGTAAACGGCAGCAGGTTGTTCTGTACCATCAGGTTAACGCCGGAAGCCAGCACCTGAGAGAAGACTTCAACCAGCGGACCAATCGCCAAAAACGACAGGATTGCCAACAACATACCGATGATACCGGCAGAGAAGTTGTTGACCAGCATTTCAAAGCCGCTCTTGATTTTACCGTCGACCATGCGGTCAAAACGTTTGATCGCCCAGCCGCCCAACGGGCCCACAATCATAGCGCCGAGGAACATCGGGATATCGGTCCCGACGATCACACCCATCGTCGTAATCGCACCCACCACACCGCCACGCTCACCGAATACCAGACGTCCGCCGGTATAACCAATCAGCAATGGCAGCAAATAGGTAATCATCGGACCGACGAGTTTCGCCAATGTTGCATTGGGGAACCAGCCAGTAGGGATAAACAGCGCGGTAATAATACCCCAGGCGATAAATGCGCCAATGTTGGGCATCACCATATTACTGAGGAAGCGACCAAAGTTTTGCACCTTGATCTTAATATCTGGTGAAAGCATAAAAACACACCCCTATTGAAACGCGCTGACAATAAGAGCGCGTGGTAATTATCGTGAGACGTCGTGGCAATAAAACACCGATTACCACAAGAAGACTTCCGTCATTATTACTGTATGCAGCGCGGACTCTAACACGCTGTTTTCATACCGCAACTCCATGGCGGTAACGTGACAAAAATCACACAACCCCCCTACATCAACGATACAAATAGGTGATTTACTTCACAAAAAACCGTTAAAAATGAAAAACTAAACAGATTTTTAGACAAACACCGCGCCTTATATGTGATTTGAATCACATTTTACAGGTCTGTATTTGTTTTATTTATGTGATGTTAATCACAATTTATTTTCACCCTCTCACCAGCCACACGCATCTTATCCAGAATGCCTCTCTGCCATATCGCATCGTTAAAGCGTCAGGGCACGACGCAGTTAGGGATAGTTCACGCCAGTTATTCCTCTAAGCGCATTCATTAAATTCTGCTGCTGTAGCGGTAACGCTGCCACCATGCTGTTATATTGCGCCACCTGTTGCGGCGTACGGAATTGCACAGACGCGCCATTAAACACCGCCTGATCGCCCTGAGCCTGAAGGAAATCGCCGATCTGGATCAGGCTCTGTGCGAAGGCAATCGCATTCGGAATGGCAGGTAACAGCGCATTGGTAGGCTGTATTACCGTGCGTGCATACAACCGCTCATAGGGTATTTGCACTTCTTCGGGCTGTTTTAGCAGCCGATGGGCGTTGTCCGCCTGCACTTTCGCCGCCTGCACATGCTGGCTCAACAGGTTCATTGCCCCGATGGATTGGCGAAGATCATCACGCTGCGTCAGATAGTCTTTAGGAACACGAATACGGGAAATTTGCCCCAACATCGGCGTCAAGCTGCCAGACACCGCCTGATTAAACTGCTGAGAAAAGGTGGTTAAGATCTCGTAATCGTTAGTGAAATTGCCAAAATTCTTCTTCTGCTCTTCCGTCAACGTCGGCAATTTCCCATCCTGCTGCGACTGCACGCTTTGCAGGAACGCAACGAATGCCTTCCGCTGATCGGCTTCGCTGTCACCACAGGCAGCCAGCTGCAATGCCGCCAGAATAACCAGAACTGGCAGCAGCCAGCGTGAACGGTACGTCATCAGCCTTCTCATTCCCTACTCCTGTTACGCTTACTGCCCCGCCAGCCGTGCTTTATTCAAACAAAAACACGCTGACGACGGATTTTCCATGACAAGATTTTCTACGACATAAGCATAGTCGAATCGGGCTGGCTGTGCAGAAAAAGGCCAGGTCTGACAACGAATACCGATTGTTTAAGCATCGGGATACACGGAGCGACGATAGGGTTTTACCAACGGAGCCGTCAGTCGATACGGATCGATACGAATCGATACCGCGGGGTGAGGCGGGACGCTTTGCGGCGCGGAAAAAAATAACCCCCGAACGGGCGAACCGGCTCGGGGGTTGGGATGACGTAACGCTATTGTCGTTATTGCAGGACGGAAATATCCGCAACCTGCAAGAACAGTTCGCGCAGTTGGCTCAGCAGCGTCAGGCGGTTCACTCGAACCTGCTCATCTTCCGCCATGACCATCACCTGATCGAAGAACGCATCGACAGGCTCACGCAGTGAGGCCAGCTCAACCAACGCTTCCTGATAGCGGCCTTCAGCAAACAGCGGCGTCAGTTTGTCGCGCAGCACGACAAGATGCGTTGCCAGCGTAATTTCCGCCGCGTCTTTCAATACGGCAGCGTTGACGCTCTCGTTCAGCGTATCGGTAGACTTCGCCAGAATGTTGGAAACGCGCTTGTTAGCCGCTGCCAGCGCCGCGGCAGCATCCAGCGAACGGAAGTGGCTGACGGCTTTCACGCGGGCATCGAAATCAGCCGGACGGGTCGGACGACGCGCTAATACCGCCTGAATGGTATCCACGCTATGGCCTTCTTCCTGATACCAGGCACGGAAGCGACCGAGCATAAACTCAATCACGTCATCCACAACCTTGGCATTAGACAGCTTATCGCCATACAAACGCACCGCTTCTTCGGTCAGCGTCTGCAAATCCAGCGGCAAACGTTTTTCGACGATGATGCGCAGCACACCGAGGGCGGCACGACGCAGCGCAAACGGGTCTTTGTCGCCTTTCGGGTGTTGGCCGATGCCAAAAATCCCTGCCAGCGAATCCATTTTGTCGGCAATCGCCAGCGCACAGGCCACCGCAGAAGACGGCAGTTCGTCACCCGCAAAGCGCGGCTGATACTGCTCATTCAACGCCACGGCAACATCTTCCGCTTCGCCATCATGACGCGCATAGTGCATCCCCATCACGCCCTGCGTGTCGGTGAATTCGAACACCATGTTGGTCATCAGGTCACACTTGGACAGCAGACCCGCGCGCGTCGCGTGATTCACATCAGCACCAATCTGACCAGCAACCCAGCCAGCCAGCGCCTGAATACGGTCAGTTTTGTCGCGCAATGAACCTAACTGCTGCTGGAACAAGACGGTTTCCAGACGCGGCAGGTGATCTTCCAAACGCTTCTTACGGTCGGTATTGAAGAAGAATTCGGCGTCAGCCAGACGCGGGCGCACCACTTTTTCGTTACCGGAAATAATCTGCTGTGGATCTTTGGATTCGATATTGGCAACAAAGATGAAGTTTGGCAGCAGATTGCCGCTGTTGTCGTAAACCGGGAAATACTTCTGGTCACCTTTCATGGTGTAAACCAGCGCTTCGGACGGCACAGCGAGGAATTTTTCTTCAAATTTCGCGGTCAGCACCACTGGCCATTCCACCAGCGAGGTGACTTCTTCCAGCAGGCTGTCGCTCAGATCGGCATTACCGCCAATCTTGCGTGCGGCTTCTTCGGCATCGGCTTTGATTTTCGCTTTACGTGCATCGTAGTCGGCGACGACTTTACCGCGCTCCAGCAGAATCTGCGGATACTGTTCGGCGTTATCGATCGTAAATTCAGCTTCACCCATAAAGCGGTGGCCGCGAAGAGTACGAGCGGAATCGATACCCAATACCTGACCAGGGATCAGTTCTTCACCCAGCAGCATGGTTACCGTGTGCACCGGACGCACAAACTGCGTTTCTTTGTCGCTCCAGCGCATCAATTTTGGAATCGGCAGCTTCGATAATGCGGTGCTTACCATGCCAGCCAGCAGTGTCTGCGCCTGTTCGCCTTTCGCGTGGGCGCGATACAGCAGCCACTCGCCTTTGTCGGTCGTCAAACGTTCAGCTTGCTCAACGGTAATACCACAGCCACGCGCCCAGCCTTCTGCCGCTTTGGTCGGTTTGCCTTCCGCATCAAACGCTTGTGAGATCGCCGGACCACGTTTTTCTACTTCGCGATCGGGCTGAGAAGCGCTTAAGCGTGCCACTTTCAGCGCCAGACGGCGCGGCGCGGCAAACCAGCTTACGTCACCGTGTGCCAGATTGGCGGCATCCAGCTCCGCCGTGAAATTCGCGGCAAAAGATTCTGCCAGATTACGGAGAGCCTTCGGCGGCAGCTCTTCCGTGCCAATTTCCACCAGAAAAGTCTTGTCAGTCATCGCTGCCTCTTAGCTCTCTTTCTTATTACACATCGGGAAACCCAACGCCTCACGCGAAGCATAGTAGGCTTCCGCAACCGCTTTGGTCAGGGTACGAATACGCAGAATGTAGCGCTGGCGTTCGGTAACCGAGATCGCTTTACGCGCATCCAGCAGGTTAAAGCTGTGCGCCGCTTTCAGAATGCGTTCGTAAGCCGGTAAAGGCAGCGGTTTTTCCAGCGCCAGCAGGTGCTGCGCTTCTTTCTCATATTGCTCGAAGCAGCTGAACAGGAAATCGACATCAGCGTGTTCAAAGTTGTAGGTCGACTGCTCGACTTCGTTTTGATGGAATACGTCGCCGTAGGTGGTTTTCCCTAACGGGCCATCGCTCCAGACCAGATCGTAAACGCTATCAACGCCCTGAATGTACATCGCCAGACGTTCCAGACCGTAGGTGATCTCGCCCGTCACCGGTTTACATTCCAAACCGCCAACCTGCTGGAAGTAGGTAAACTGCGTGACTTCCATACCGTTCAACCAGACTTCCCAGCCCAGGCCCCATGCGCCCAGCGTTGGGTTTTCCCAGTTGTCTTCCACGAAGCGGATATCGTGAATGGTCGGATCCATACCCAGCTCTTTCAGAGAACCGAGGTACAGCTCCTGAATATTGTCCGGTGATGGCTTAATAACGACCTGAAACTGGTAATAGTGCTGTAAGCGGTTCGGGTTTTCACCGTAGCGTCCATCGGTCGGACGACGAGAAGGCTGCACATAGGCGGCAGCCATCGGCTCCGGTCCCAGTGCCCGCAGGCAGGTCATAGGGTGTGAAGTGCCTGCGCCGACTTCCATGTCCAATGGTTGAACAATGGTGCAGCCCTGGCGAGCCCAATAATCCTGTAACGTCAGGATCAGGCCCTGGAAGGTCTTGGTATCAAACTTTTGCATGTTGGATTCGCGCGCGATACAAGTGGATTTATAAGGAATGCGCCAGTATACCCTCTGACCGCAAGATATACAGCCAGAATGCGGCAACAAGTGCAAATCCCCCGTCATCATCTTTCAAATTTCAGGATCAGCCTGAAAAAACGGTCTGCAACATCTTCAGGCTCAGCAGCAGCAGCAGCGCGGCAAAGGCCTTTTTCAGCGTCGCCACGGGCAGACGGTGCGCCAGACGAGCCCCAACGGGCGCGGTGAAGAAGCTGACGGCAGAAATCAGGAGAACGGCAGGCAGAGAGACATAGCCGACGCTGTAATCAGGTAACCCAGTCGTCGACCAGCCGTTAATCATGTATCCCAGCGCGCCGGACAGGGCAATGGGTAACCCCACAGCCGCCGATGTGCCAATCGCCTGCTGAATGCGGACGTTACACCACGTCAGGAACGGCACGGTGAGCGACCCGCCGCCGATAGCCACCAGCGCCGAAATGCTGCCAATCACCAGTCCCGCCAGCGAAACGCCTGCCGTACCGGGCAACTGGCGCTGCGGCTTTGGCTTGATATTCAGCACCATTTGCAGAGAAACGTAGGCCATAAAGCAGGAGAAAAAGATCGCCAGCGCCCGCGTCGGTAACTGCGTCGCCAGCCAGGTGGCCGCGAATGTCCCAATCAGGATGGCAGGCGTGATCCGCATCACCACAGGCCAAAGCACCGCCTGATGTTGATGATGGGTACGCAGGCTGGAAATTGCCGTGACGACGATGGCCGCCATTGACGTACCCAACGCCAGATGCACCAAATGCGTATTCTCCACGCCCTGTGCAGCAAACAGCGCCGTTAGCACTGGCACCATAATACCGCCACCGCCAATACCCAATAACCCCGCCATAAAACCAACTACCGCGCCTAATGCCAGATAGGCTGCTACCCACTCTACTGCCATTCCCTGTACCCCTGTCTCTGTCTATGCTTTTCTTATGATCGATTGAACAGCCTTGAGCGAATAAAGCGAATAAATAGCCCTAAGCTGTTGGCGAAACATTATTCATGATTCCGCGACGACTTTCTGCCCCATCCGCAAACGACCTTTCATATCTGCGAGCACGCCCGCAAAACACTGGTTGCATATACAGCAACATAAGTGCCATGATCGAATCCTACTTGCGACAGACGCCTTACAATGAACGGCTCGCCATAATCAGGAGAAAGGTATGCAACGCTGCGGCTGGGTTACACAAGACACCTTATATCAGGATTACCACGATAACGAGTGGGGGAAACCCTGCACCGACAGCCAGAAGCTGTTTGAGTTACTGTGTCTGGAGGGCCAGCAGGCAGGTCTTTCCTGGATTACCGTCCTGAAAAAACGCGAGCACTATCGCCGTTGCTTCCACCAGTTCGATCCTGAGCAAGTGGCACAGATGACGCAGGATGACGTCGAGCGACTGGTGCAGGACAGCAGCATTATTCGCCATCGCGGAAAAATCGAGGCGATTATCACCAATGCAAAAGCGTGGGTGGCGATGGAAAGTCAGGGAGAGAGTTTCTCGCACTTCATTTGGTCTTTCGTCGAACACCAACCGCGTCTCAATCACCCCGCTTCGCTCGCCGAGGTGCCAGCCAAAACGGACGTCTCGGATGCCATGTCCAAGGCCCTGAAAAAACGTGGCTTCAAATTTATCGGTTCAACCATCTGTTATGCCTTCATGCAGGCAGGTGGATTGGTCAATGACCATGTCACCGACTGCTTTTGTCATCAGGAAAGCACCTCATGATTCGACCTTACCGCGACCCCGATCTCGAACCGCTGATGCAGCTTTGGCTGAAGAGCACCACTCTGGCGCATCCGTTTATTCGTGAAGGTTACTGGCGAGAAAGTGCCAGCGCGGTACGTGAGATCTATATTCCCCAGTCGCAAACCTGGGTTTATGAGGAACAAGGGAGCCTCATCGGCTTTATCAGCGTGCTGGAGGCACGGTTCATCGGCGCGCTGTTTGTGGAACAAGCCTATTATGGCAAGCAGATTGGTACAGCGCTGATCCAGCATGTTCAGGCACAGTACCCCTTACTCAGCCTGGAAGTGTATCAGCAGAATACGCGCGCCTGCCGGTTCTACCATAAGCAGGGATTTGTCATCGTGGAGGAAAACGTCAATCAGGATACACAGGCCACCGCACTCATCATGCAATGGGCGAACGAGGGAGCAGCCAATGCCACTCCCTCCGGTTCAATCGATCATTTCTGAGTCATCGACTCAACGGGATATCAGAACGTTGTCCAGTTATCGTTCCCGTTGTCCCGCGGCGCGAGCGTCGGCAGGCGAGGCGCTGCCTTGGTGCCCGAATTCCCGTTGCCGATGTTCGCCCCTTGCAGTCTTGGCAGACTGGCAACATCCGAATCAGATATGCGGAAAACTGACATCAGTTTTGCCAGCTTCGAGGCCTGCTCCTGCAACGAATTCGCCGCGGCTGAGGATTCGCTCACCATAGAGGCATTCTGCTGGATAGTGGTATCCATTTCGGCCACCGCGCTGCCGATTTGCGCAATACCGCGACTTTGTTCATCCGATGCGGAGGAAATTTCCCCCATGATGTCATTCACGCGGCTCACAGAAGCCACAATGTCATCCATCGTCGTTCCTGCCTGAGAAACCAGCTCAGTTCCGGTATCCACGCGAGCAACCGATTCTGAGATCAGGCTTTCAATCTCTTTTGCCGCCTGTGAACTGCGCTGAGCAAGGCTACGAACTTCACTGGCGACTACCGCGAAGCCTCGCCCTTGTTCACCGGCTCGGGCTGCTTCCACCGCAGCGTTCAATGCCAGAATATTCGTTTGGAATGCGATGCTATTAATCACCGTCGTGATATCAGAGATCTTCTTCGAGCTCCCTGAAATATCGCTCATGGTATTAATCACGCGGTTAATAATATCCCCGCCACGGTTGGCGTTAGTTGAGGCTTCTCCGGCAATCTGGCTGGCATGTCGGGCATTATCGGCGTTGTTCTTCACGGTAGCCGTTAACTCTTCCATGCTGGCTGCGGTTTCTACAATCGCTGCCGATTGCTGCTCGGTACGCGATGACAAATCATTATTGCCCGATGCGATGTCAGAAGAAGCGCTCTCAACGCTGTACACGCTCTGACGAATATCGGTCATTAAATGACGTAATTTCTCCGTCATCACCATCATGGCTGTCGTTAATTGTCCCAGCTCATCATGCCGTACCACCGTGACATTCGCTGAAAGATCGCCACCCGCAATCCGTTCCGCCAGCTTCAGGTTGGTGATAATAGGTCGGGTAATTTGTCGAGTAACAGACCAGGCGATCAATAAACCGAATACGATGGCAATCGCCCCTAAAATCAGCGTTTGCAGCACGGAGCTATTGATAATGTCATCATTCTTCGCGCCGAGCTTTTGCAGAATACTGCCGATATCGCTCGTCATTCTGTCTCCGGTTGCCCGAAATTTAACATCTGTGGTTTTTAACTGCCCCAGTCGCGCGTAGTACTGCTCTGCCGTTTGATGATAATTTTCAAATGCTTGCCAAAATGAATCCACTACGCGACGGCGATCGCCGCTGACCGACGATGCCAACGCATCGTAGGATGCCTTAGATTCGGCATAAACCTGCTTCTGCGCGTTAAACGCCGCTTCACTATTCTCTCTTTGTAAGGTGTAGGTGCTGTTGACCAGTTTCAGGAACAGCAGTGAGAGGGCTTCCTTCTGCATAGACAACGCATTTTCATCCACGCCGACGGAAAGGTTGGTCATAAATGCCGTTAACGCATCGGAGGCATTCATCTGGCTGATTTTCTTTGCCGTCTCGACCACCGCATTGGCGGCAGTTTTCATGGTATTCAGATCGGTATCATAATCTGCGAAATCTTGGTCAAGTTTATTAAAATCAGACAGATACTCTGTTTCCCACGTGAGTGCTTTCGCTTTTTCTTTTTGCTGGCTTGCCTGACTAATGTAGGTATTGAGATTCTTGATATTGTCATCCGCAAAAGTGAATGAATATTTTACTCTCGCCATTTTTGACTGATCGAGATAGTGATTCATTTCATTCAAAATTGTCGTTTTAACATACAGATCGTGGATGATAAAAAATCGTACAGCGCCAATGCCAGACGCAATCATGACCAACAACAGGACAATCCCGAAACCGCCATACAGCTTATGAGAAACCTTGAGGTTACTCATAATCCTGGTAAAAAAATGCATTTCCGCCCCCATTAAAAAACCCTGTCTAAAACATCCCCGTAGATAGGGTTATCGGTTTTTCACGGTAATGCTTTACCCGAAAATGAGTGATAACAATCACAAAGGAAATATATTAATCAAATAGCAGTAAGGAGGCCTCGCGCCGTTCATGAGGCATTCCACATGCGGCGGTGGCGCGTCTGTATGCGATCCTTCATCATCCCAATCGTGCAAATCCCCCATTAATCACGGTTAACCTTGGGCAGATGCGGGGGCGGTATCGCTTGCAGTCTCTCGCCAGCTACGCGATTATTCGATGAGCTATTTCTACGTTAACTTCCTTAATCTGCTGGAGTTTGTGATGAAACCTAGCGTTATCCTGTATAAAAAAATTGCTGACGACCTGCGCGCTCGTTTAGACCAACACTTCACCGTCACCGAACTTGACGCCTTTCCCTCCCTCGACCACCCCGCTCTGGCAACGGCCGAAGGCATCATTGGTTCCGGCGGTAAAGTCGATAAAGATTTCCTGCAACACGCACCGCGTTTACGCGCGGCTTCCACCATTTCAGTCGGTTATGACACCTTTAACGTCGACGCGCTGAATGAAAAAGGGGTGATTCTCATGCACACCCCGACCGTGCTGACGGAAACGGTGGCGGATACGGTTCTGGCACTGATGCTCGCCAGCGCGCGCCGGGTCGTGGAAGTGGCCGAGCGGGTCAAGGCGGGCGAATGGAAAGAGGGAGTCGGCAGCGACTGGTTTGGCACCGACGTTCACCATAAAACCATCGGTATTCTGGGGATGGGCCGCATTGGCCTGGCCGTCGCGCAACGCGCCCACTTCGGTTTCAGCATGCCGGTTCTGTACAACGCACGCCGCCATCACGCCGAAGCCGAGCAGCGTTTTAATGCCCGCCACTGCGATCTCGATACACTCTTGGCTGAATCCGATTTCCTCTGTATTACGCTGCCACTTACGGCGGAAACGCATCATCTGATTGGGCGCGAGCAGTTGGCAAAAATGAAGCCCAGCACCATTTTGATTAATATCGGTCGTGGTGCCGTTGTGGATGAAGAGGCGCTGACGGAAGCCCTGGTGAAAGGGACAATTCAGGGCGCAGGTCTGGATGTGTTTGTCAAAGAACCGCTGCCCGTCGATTCTCCACTTCTGGATTTACCTAATGTCGTTGCACTGCCGCACATCGGTTCTGCCACGCACGAAACCCGTTACGGCATGGCTGCCTGCGCCGTTGACAACCTGATTGCCGCCCTGAGCGGTCAGGTAAAAGAAAACTGCGTGAATCCGCAGGTTTTGAAATAACCCTAAGTCGACCTTAGCGCTGCGACGAGGCTTTCGCAGCGCTGCTTTTCCCCACGAACCCACCCCATCATCACACGCGAAACGCGGCGATTTCTCGCAAAAACCATGCTTTTTCCTAACTAAAAACTGGATAACCAATACCGGTATTGTTCTTTGCGGTTTCTTACCTCCTATGGAAGTATCGGCTGTAACGAGCGGTTAACGTCTTCTGCTGTATTCCCCGTTTCAGGACGTAATCGATACGCGTATTTACCTGATAAAAAACAAATTTAATAAAAACCATCACCTGTAGGGAAAACCATCGTGGCGACTTTTTTGCATCCTCATCAGAAACTCACTATTTTTGCCTCATTACTCCTTCTGGGTGGTGCGTTAAGTGCACAGGCAGCGAACGACGCACCGAAAATCGGCGGCACGCTGATTTATCTGGAGCAGCAGGCACACACCAACCTCTATACGCCTGCGGGTGGGTTTTACCCGAACGGCGGCATTCTCAACCAGATTACCGATAAGCTGACGTATCAGAACCCCGAAACGCTGGAGGTCGAGCCGTGGATTGCAGAATCCTGGACCACTAATGCGGATAACACCGAATACACGTTCAAGATTCGTCCCGGTGTTAGCTTCTCTGACGGCACGCCGCTGGATGCCAACGCAGTAGCGAAAAACTTCGATACCTACGGTCTAGGGAATACGGCACTCAACCAACCGGTTTCCGAGGTCATCAATAACTACCTGCGCAGTGAAGTTATCGATCCGCTCACGGTGAAGTTTTACTTTAAGAAGCCGTCTCCGGGCTTTCTGCAAGGGACTGCAACCATCGGTTCCGGTCTGGTTTCTCTCAGTACGCTGGAGCGCAATTTCAATCAGTTAGGCAATGCTAAAAACATTATTGGTTCCGGTCCGTTCGTGGTGAGCAGCGAGAAACTGGGACGCGAACTGAAGCTGACTGCCCGTAAGGATTACAACTGGGCACCGGTTAAATCGAAGCATCAGGGACGCGCCTATCTGGACGGTATTACCTATCTGGTCACCCCGGAAGACAGCGTGCGTATTGGCGCGTTGGTCTCTGGTCAGGCTGACTTCATTCGTCAGATTCAGGCCTATGATGAGAAGCGGGTGCAGAGTCAGGGCTTCAATCTTTATGCTCCTCCGACGCGCGGCGTCAATAACAGCGTGGTTTTCCGCCCGGATAATCCGCTGGTCGCCGATATCCGCGTGCGCCAAGCACTGCTGCACGCCACCAACACCAAAGAGATCATCGATACGCTGTTCTCAGACAACTACCCACAGGCCACGTCACCGCTGGCTAAAACCGCCGCTGGCTATGCCGATCTCTCCAGCAAGCTCACGTTCGATCCCGCACAGGCCAACAAACTGCTAGATGATGCGGGCTGGAAAAACGGCTCGCAGGGATTACGGCAAAAGGATGGCAAAACGCTGGAACTGACCGCCTATGAATCCCTGCCGCAACCACAGAACAAAGAAACCTTACAGCTGGTTTCTCAACAGTGGGCAAAAGTCGGCGTGAAGCTGAATGTGCTGGCGGGCGATGCAGGCAGCAAAACCGTCGATAGCCTGGATCCTCTGAAAACCGGCGTGGCTCCCGCGATGGTAGGCCGTGCCGACCCGGATGTGCTGAAAAGCCAGTATTACCCGACGGTACGTAACGTCCTGCTGCAAAAAGGTGGCTCCAGCGACAAGGTGAACACCTTTGTAGATTCACATCTGAATACGCTATTGGATGGCATCGCGGCGGAAACCGACCGCAGCAAGCGGCTGGCGCTGGTTGGAGAGGTGCAGAGTTACCTGATCGATCAAGCCTACGTCATTCCTATTTTTGAAGAACCGCAGGTGTTTGCGGGCGCACCCACCACAAAAGGCATCGCGTTTGAAGCCGTCGGTCGCCCCAGCTTCTACAACACCTGGCTGGATAAGTAACACAGAAGAAAGAAGGAGGAGGTCATCATGAACCGATATCTGGCATTGCGCATCGGTCAGGCACTGCTCGTCCTGTGGGCGGCATTTACTCTGTCTTTTATCCTGCTTCAGGCGATGCCGGGTGATGCGATACTGATCAAGTTCCAAAATCCGGAGCTTGGCCTGAGCGCCAAGCAGATCGCGCAGCTGCGGTTGTCCTACGGTGCCGATACACCGGTACTCACGCAATATTTTCATGCGATAGCCCAGATCCTGCGTGGCGATCTCGGCCTCTCTCTTCAGGCGGGCGTGCCGGTCACCGAGTTGATTGCCGCGAATCTGCCGCCTACGCTGCTGCTCGCGGTGCTGGGTTTCATCGCCGCTGGGCTGCTGGCGTTTACCCTCGCGTTCTTATCGACGTTAACGCCGTTCCAATGGCTGCGAACCGCGCTGCAATCGCTGCCGTCGCTGTTTATTTCCGTGCCGACCTTCTGGCTCGGCATCGTACTGATTCAGATTTTCTCTTTCCGCCTGGGGCTGATTCCAGTGATTAACCCCGGCGAATGGGAAGGGCTGATTTTGCCCGTTCTCACGCTGGCGCTGCCGATTTCCGCCCCGCTTGCTCAGGTGCTGATGCGCAGCATCGATCAGGTGCAAACCCAGCCGTTTGTTGCCGTTGCCCGCGCCAAAGGCGCCAGCCGCAGCGGCGTACTCTGGCGACACATCGCCCGCAACGCGATGCTGCCCACTCTGACCATCGCTGGCCTGCTGTTGGGCGAGCTAATTGCGGGGGCGCTGATTACCGAAACCGTATTTGGCCGTAACGGGCTCGGCCAGTTGACGCAGGAAGCCGTGAACTATCAGGACAGCAGCGTATTGCAGGCCATCGTGCTGATTTCCGCCGCCGCCTTTGTTGTCGTCAATCTGGCCGTCGACCTGCTCTATCCCCTTCTCGATCCGCGCCTGAAAAGCACGCCAGGAGCCACGTTATGACTACCGTACAGCTGGAAAAAATTACGTTTCCTCTTCTGCGCAAGCGGCCTCTGCTGCGTCGCTACGCCTTTCAACCGGGGCTGGTGCTAGCCTGGCTGGTCATGCTGACCGTCGCACTTTGGGCACTGTTCCCCGGCTGGTTTACCGGCTATAGCCCGACGGAAGGCATTGCGGGCGCACAGCGGCTGGCACCTGACGCCGACTACTGGCTCGGTACCGACCAGTTGGGGCGCGATCTCTATGCACGCATCGTTTATGGCGCGGTCCACTCGCTTTCGGGCGCGGTTATCGCCGTCGGGCTGGGTCTGGTGCTCGGCAGCCTGTTCGGCCTGTTGGCGGGCGCGGTTGGCGGCTGGCTGGATAGCGTCGTGATGCGCAGCATTGATGTATTACTGGCTATCCCCGGCCTGCTGCTGGCGCTGAGCGTCATCATCCTGTTGGGTTTCGGCACGGTCAACGCCGCGATTGCCGTGGGCGTCACCTCCGTCGCCAGTTTCACCCGACTGGTGCGTTCAGAAGTGCTGCGCGTGCGCCACAGCGACTACGTCGAAGCCGCCTATGGCAGCGGCGGCACCTTTTTCAGCGTGTTATGGCGGCACATCCTGCCGAACTCACTGACTACCGTTTTCGCCTTTGCTGCATTGCAATTCGGCAGCGCGATTCTGGCTATCTCCACGCTGAGCTTCCTTGGCTACGGCGCACCGCCGCCCACGCCGGAATGGGGCCTGCTGATCGCCGAAGGCCGCAACTACATCGCAACCGCCTGGTGGCTAACCACCTTCCCCGGCCTGATTGTCGTACTCGTTGTGCTGTCCGCTAACCGTATCAGCCAGTCGATCGGGAGGACGGAACGATGAGCCTGTCAGCCAGCTTACAAACCAGTGCGGCCGTGCCCGTACTGGCTCTGGAAAACGTCACGATTGCCTATCGCAGTGACGATCGTGAGCAGACCGTGGTGGAAGGCGTCTCTTTCCATATTCAGCCCGGTGAAGTGGTGGCGCTGGTGGGCGAATCCGGTTCAGGGAAGACGACCACTGCGCAGGCGGTTATCGGTTTGCTGGCCGAGAACGGACGGTTAACACGCGGCGCTATTCGGCTCAACGGCGTGGATATCAGCGGCTGGTCGCAGAAGCGATTGGATAGCGTGCGCGGTGCGCAGATCAGCCTGATCCCACAGGATCCCACCAGTTCCCTGAACCCGGTGCAAACCATCGGCGAGCAGGTGGACGAGATTCTGCGCATTCATCAGCGGGAAGATCGCCAGACGACCCGCAAGAAAACGCTGGCGCTGTTGGAGCGCGTGGGGCTAAACCAGCCGGAACTGCGGGCAAAGCAGTATCCGCACGAGCTGTCTGGCGGCATGAAACAGCGCGTCCTGATCGCCATTGCGATTGCGCTAAAACCCGCGCTGATTATTGCCGATGAGCCCACCAGCGCGCTGGACGTCACGGTGCAGAAACGTATTCTCGATCTGCTCGATGAGCTACGGCGCGAAAATGGGACGGCGGTGCTATTCGTCACGCACGATCTGGGGGTGGCGGCCGAGCGCGCCGATCGGCTACTGGTCTTCCAGAACGGCTACATTCAGGAACAGGGCCCTACGCTTGAGGTGCTCAGCGCGCCCACAAGCCACTATGCCCGCACGCTGCTGGCGAACGTGCCGTCGCTTAACCCCACTCCGCGTCCACCACGCGACAATGCATCTGATCCTGACATTATTGTCTCGGTTGAAAATCTGGTGCAGACCTTTCCCCTGTCGGGCCGCAAAGGGGAACATTTTCGTGCCGTGGATGACGTTTCTTTCAGCGTAGCGCGCGGCACAACGCACGCCATTGTTGGCGAGTCCGGTTCCGGCAAAACCACCACGGCGCGCAGCCTGCTCGGGTTCCATCACCCTAGCGCGGGGCGCATTCTGATCGACGGTACCGACATCACGCATCTGAAAGGTGAAGCGCTGCGGCAGTTCCGGCAGAAAATCCAGTTGGTCTATCAAAACCCTTTTAGCTCGCTCGATCCGTCGCAGCGTCTCTACGACATCGTCGAGGAACCGCTGCGTAATTTTAATCGCCATACCGCCGCGCAGCGGGAGCGAAAAATTCATGAGATGTTCGAACGCGTTGCCCTGCCGGTCGCGCTGCTGTCACGCAAACCGCGTGAGCTGTCCGGCGGCCAACGCCAGCGTGTCGCCATCGCCCGGGCGCTGGTGCTGGAACCGCAGGTGCTGGTACTGGACGAGGCCGTCTCAGCGCTGGATGTCACCGTGCAGGCGCAGATTCTGCGTTTGCTGGCCGAGCTACAGGAATCACTCGGGCTGACGTACCTGTTCATTTCGCACGATTTAGCAGTGGTACGCCAAATCGCCGACACCGTGTCCGTGCTGTACCACGGCAAACAACTTGAATCCGGCCCGGTGGAGCAGATCTTCGCCCAACCCGAACATCGCTACACCCGTGAACTCATCGAGGCCATCCCCGGGCAGCAACACCCGGTTTTTGCCCGCTCGCACCACGCTCAAATTCACCATTCGCACTAAACCAAGGACAGTAGAATGACAACGAAACGGCTGGGATTTTTCACGCGATTGCTGGATGACGTCTCCGCCCAGCAGCGCTATCGGCTGGCGACGGAACAGATCGTCAAAGCCGAACAATTAGGATTCGACAGCGCCTGGGTCGCACAGCACCACTTTCACGCTGATGAAGGCGGACTACCTTCACCGCTGGTGTTTCTGGCGCTGGTCGCCGCCCGCACTCAGCGCATCCAACTCGGCACCGGCGTGATTACGCTGCCGATGGAGGAGCCGCTGCGCGTGGCGGAAGATACCGCCGTGCTCGATTTACTCAGTAACGGCAGGCTGGAAGTCGGTGTAGGTTCCGGCGGCACGCCGTCCTCATTTGCCGCATTCGGTCACGACAGCGCACAGCGCGGGCAGATCCTCGGGCGCTATCTGGAAAAACTGCGCGCCGCGTGGAGGGGAGAACCCTTAAGCGAAGACGGTAATCAGCTCTACCCTGCCGCGCCGCATTTGGATAAGCGCGTCTGGCAGGCCACGTTTTCTATTGAAGGCGCGGAGCGAGCCGGTAAAGCAGGCGATGGCCTGATGCTCTCTCGCACCCAGCCACGCCCGGAACACTTCCCAGATGCCACACTCGCCGATCTGCAAAACCCGATGATCGACGCCTATCTGGCCGCGCTGCCCGCAGGCATCGCCCCGCGCATCCTCAGCTCGCGCAGCGTTTTCGTGGCTGACGATCGTCAATTAGCGCTGAGTCTGGCAGAAAAAGGGCTTAATCGTTCCGCCGCCCGTTCGGGCACGTTCCGCCCGATTCCTCACGACTCGATTGAAGCGCTGATCGCCTCCTTCGATAGCCATGTCGGCACCGCGCAGGATGTCATCGCGTCACTGCGGGCAGACAGTTCGCTGGAGCGTGCGACCGATGTGACATTCCAGGTGCATTCCATCGATCCGCCGCATGCGCTGATTCTGCGCTCGCTTGAGCTGATTGCCACTCAGGTGGCCCCGGCATTGGGCTGGAGACCCGCCGTCAAACAGAAAAGCCCGCTCGGGCAGGAGATTGCATGACGCACGCTAACACGTTACACACTCAGGACGTACTGGATGCGCTGGCTGAAATCAGCGCGGATTCCGCCCTCGCCGCCGCCAGAAAAACCCGTGATGCGGCAACCCGTCACACTCAGGGCAGCTACGATGCGCTGTTTAACGCCGACGCCGCAGACAATGCGGCATTGCCGCTATCGCTGCGCTTCTGGTTTGCGACCAAAATCAGCGGCTGGCAGCAGGACGATCAGCTACAGCATTTTTATGCCGAGCGGCTGGCAGATTTCCCGGAGCCCGCACTGACACCCGCGCTACAGCTGGCGCTAGACCATGCCGAGCGTCTGACGAAAACGCCTGTGCAAGCCTCGGCATCCCACGTCAGCGCGCTGGAGCAGGCGGGCTGGTCGGTAGACGACATCGTGACGCTGTCGCAGCTCATCGCGTTTGTGAATTTTCAAAGCCGATTGCTGCGTGGCTATCGCCTGATTGCCGGTCATCGCGTCAGCCAACCGCATTCTCAGGCCGCTGTCGCAGGTCAGTGGCATACCCAACCGCAGACGCACAGCGGTAAGTCTGCGCCGCAGGCGTTTACTCAGGCAGAACTGGGCTGGGAACCGTGGATCTCCCCCAAACCGCTGGCCGAGTTCAATGCCGATGAGCAGGCGATTCTGGCGCGCTTCGGCCACACCGATTCCGACTATTTCCGTCTGCTAGGGCGCAATCTTCCGGTGCTGGAACAGCGCACGCTGACGGATAAAGGGATTTTCTATACCACTGGCGGCCTGCCGCGCAAGGAGCGCGAACTGATCGCCGCCGTCACCAGCAAGGTCAACGGCTGCATCTACTGCGCCTCGGTACACGCGCGTAAAGCCAGCCAGCTCTCCAAGCAGGACGGCGATGTGCAGCGGCTGCTGGACGTCGTCCCCGGCGGGGATTTAAGCATCGGCCAAAGCCCGCGCTGGCAGGCGATTATCGATTTCTCGGCACGCCTTTCCGCCACGCCCGCGCAGGTCAACGCAAACGACCTGAAACAGCTGCAAGAACAGGGATTGGATACGCTAGAGATTATCGATGTGGTGCAGTCAGCCGCCTTCTTCTCATGGGCCAACCGACTGATGCTCACGCTGGGCGAACCGTTCTGGCCGGAGCATTAAATCAGCGTTGTGCGATAGCTAATCAGGCGGCACGGCTGCGTGTCGCCTTTCGGTCTTTATTTTTTCAGGTAGGCAGGGAAATCCGCAGGCAATTCGCTGGCAGGACAGTTGATGACCTCGTTGTTGTTCTCACCACAGTCGCGGATGAACGTAATAGTGGCGAATTCATCGATGACTTCGGTAGGGTACGCAGGGCCCGCATCGCGATAGGCTTCCATTTCAGCAATGTGTTCGTTCTGGAAGCATACTGTTTTTTCAGGATTATTGATGATCCAACGCGGGAAGAAGATGGTGCCGTGGAAAATCTTATCAGCAATATTCACGATCAGGCTGACATCTGTTCCCGTCGGTTCTGTCCATGAAATCTTATACGCCTCGCGGGCGACCTGCACGATATACACCTGCTGATCCTTAACCCAACGGTTACCCACGATACCGCTATGAATGCGGTAGTCTATGGTGTTGGCATTTTTGACATACAGCTCGTAATTCCAGCCATTATCATAGGTATATACCAGGTGTTTCCCTACAAAATGGCTCAGATCGTGTTGATTGAATGAAGGCATGATCGTTCTCCTGAAGTGTGTGAATTCACTTTAGAGCTTTATTAATTCGATGAATAACGCTATTTTTCAGGGAAAATCATTCAATATTTAGATGTATCAAAGATGCTGGCAAAAACGACGCTGGAACAGTGGGAAATCCTTCAGGCAGTTATTGATTTGGGCGGCTATACACAGGCGGCAAATGCGCTTCATCGCAGTCAGTCTTCGGTCAGCTACCAGCTCGCTCTGCTGCAAGAGCGATTGGGCATCGCGCTACTCACGATCCACGGACGCAAAGCCGAGCTCACGCCAGAAGGCGAAAATCTACTCGCGCAGGTGCGACCCGTAATACGTTCGTTTCATGCGTTGGAGGCCCGCGCTCATTCCCTGAAAATGGGTGAACAGTCCAGCATCAACCTGGTTGTTGACAGCACCTTCCCCAAAGATCGCCTATTTCACCTGCTCAGCACCTTTCAAAAACAGCATCCGGCCACACGTATCCACCTGACCGAAGTACTGCGCAATGAAACGCCGGAACAGTTGAAGGCACGCGATGCGGACATTTACGTCATCACACAACGTGAGCTCGACGACCTCGCTGGGCAATGGCTGATGAACGTTGATTTTGTCGCCGTTGCACACTGCCACCATCCGCTTTTCGCACTCCCCATGCCGTTAAGCCACGAGGCACTGTCTCACTACCCTTGCGTAGAGATCGTGACGCGCACAACACCACATACGCAGCCTTCCTCCGCCGAGAGTTGGACATTCACCACGTTTGAAGCCGCTACGCAGGCCGTTTTGCATCAGGTGGGCTACGGCTGGCTGCCGGAAGCACGAATTGCAGAACACATTACGCGAGGCGAATTGCAAATATTACCGTTGCAACAGGGGGAAAGGCGCACCACCCCACTCTATCTGTTAGCTGAAGAGAAAGGACAGCCGCTCAGTAAAGCGATCCTCACGCTCATCGCGCTACTGTTCGGCAGGCTCTGAGGTATGAAGATTATTAAGTGATTAAGCGAGCAAACATCTTTTAGCTCATAAATGAGCTAAATTAAGTAAAAACTAACAAGAAGTCTTACATATGGATATTAAGAAAACTTAAGGGCTATACTTAACCGATAATCGGTTATATTTAGAAGGTAGAGTCCATTTATGAACACTCCTGCCACTGCACCAACACTACTAAAACTCGACGCCATTAGCGAAGCTATCGACGAACTCCGGCACGAGTTCGCGCGTAGTGATGCAGCCAGCAAAGAGGTTGTGCTGGAAGACCACATTCATTCGCTGGATGTATTTGGCGTTCAGCTAAATACGCGGCGTAAGGCATTGGGCATAGAACTCGCTACGCTGGAATTACAGACTGGTGTATCGATCTCCACCTTAAAGCGCTTATTCAACGATCCCGCTCAGGTGAAATTTTCCACGGTTTATAGCGTCTGTTCCGCGTTAGGGATAAAACTATGCGCCGTCAAGTAAAGGTCTATCTTTACGGTGTCCACATCGGCCAGCTAAGTCAGGACGATAAAGGCTATTTGTTTGAATATAAAAAGTCCTACATCGGCCCGCCATTATCACTGAGCCTACCGATACAGACCGGAACATTTCGCAGCAAGACATTACCGCCTTATTTTGCCTCGTTAGCTCCCGAAGGCTGGCTCCGGCGGCAGTACAGCCAGCTTCAGCATCTGGATGAGAAGGATTTATTCGGCATCCTCATTCAAAACGGTAAGAACCTGATCGGCGCAGTACAGCTGATCGCGGAGGATAAGGCATGACAAGATGTCGAATTTTGCTAACACCGCTGACACACGAAGAAGAAATTGCCACAGGCTATAGCCGTAAAGGGTTGAAGCATCTGGCGGGGAAAATGCACACTTCCCCAGCCTTACGTTTCACCCGCCAGCAATTTATGCACGACCTGCCACAAGCACAGAAAGGCATGAGTATCTCTGGCTATCAGCCCAAAATTCAGTTGGTATTAGAAGAACAGGCGTTTACCGTCGTTGATCATCAAGGGCTATACATCCTCAAACCCTCTCCGATTGAATTTCCCCATTTGGCAGAAAATGAACATGCCACGATGACGCTAATGGCACGTCTGGGATTTGCCGTTCCACCACACGGGTTACTCCGTTTTAAACCGGAACAGGCGGATGACGAACCTGAGTTCGCTTTCGTTATTAAGCGCTTCGACCGCGATGAAAAAATGGGTCACCCTATCCATCAGGAACAGTTGGACGGTGCAATGGGGATCGGTGAAAAATTCGGTAAAATACACACAGATGGCAGACAATACGTCAGTTATGAGCGGTTGGCTTTATTCCTTAGCAAACACGTTAATGACAATATCGTCTTCAAAATAGATCTGTTTCGCCGCATCGCTTACGCCTACATGTTGGGTAACAACGACATGCACCTGCGTAATTTTGGGTTGATGCATTCGCGCTCAGGCCAATTAATGCTGGCCCCTATTTATGACTTTGTTTCCGTCGCCCCCTATCCCACCTATTTTTCTTCCTGTTTCATGGCATTGCCGCTGCTGATTCAAGAAGAGGGGGATGAGGCACTCGCGCCAGGATTTGAAACTGCATACGGAGAATATCTTGGTATGGATTTCATTCTGTTCGGACAGCGTATCGGGCTGAGTGAAAACCTGACCAAAAAGCTACTTGCAGACCTCACCAAAGAAGCTGAATGCGTTGAAACAACCTATCGGGATTCCTTTATGCCTGCGGATGCTATTGAGACAACGCTGCGGTGCTATCGACACCGCCTGAATCTTATGAGCATTCTCGATGCAGAACGGATTTAGTGCTTCAGAATCAAACGTCTTGCTGCGTCACTGCGGGTATCGGTGCAGTGGCGCAGAACTTACCGCCGGGAAAAAGCCAGACGCGCGGCGAATGCCAAAAAGATAATGCCTGTCGTTCGGTCCATCCACTTCACTACAGAACCACGACGCAAAAAACGCGACAGCGGGCGCGTAGCGGCAATCAGCGTGGACGACCACAGCGTGCCGATAAAGACGTGAATAAGAACAAGCAGGTAAGTCCACAGCACGACCGAATGGCCAGCAGGGATAAACTGCGGCAGGAATGAAACGTAAAACACGCCGATTTTTGGATTTAACACGTTGCCAAACATGCCACGGAGAAACCAGTTCTGCGGCTTCGGTGTGTCTTGTGACGCCGCCATCACCAGCTCGGTTCTGGGTTTCAGGATCATTTGCAAACCCAGCCAGCAGAGGTACGCCGCACCACACCATTTCAGGATGTTATAGGCCAGTTCCGACGCCGCAATCAGCGTTCCCAGACCAAACGCCACCATCGCGCCCCAAATCAGGCAGCCGACTTGAATACCAAACGCCGCATGGAAGGCTTTCTTACTGCCTTCAACGGTCGCGGTGCGTAAAATCAATGCCGTGTCCAAACCCGGCGTCAGGGTTAATATCGTCGCGGCAAACGTAAAAGCAATCAGCGATTCGGTCAACGTCACGGTAATTCATCACTCCAGCAGGGAAAACCACAAAACGCGCCATCCTCCTCGAGAAGAATGGAGCAAGACAACCGGCAAACAATCCTAATTAAGCTCCACGTAATATACGACAGAGCCTGACCCTACCCAACACATCTCTTCAGCCAAGATCGCATAGCGATAGCTCACATCAGGCCCAGATTCAAAAAGCGTAAATAAACTCCCCCAGCCGGTTGCCTTCCGCTACGCTATCCGGCAGGCAATGACTCACAATACAGGTGCAACACCATGATAAAACGCGTCTTCCTCACGCTCGCTTTATTGACGCTTTCCGCGCCTTCCCTGGCGCAAGATGCTCTGCCAGATGCGGTGAAGAGCATCGAAAAACAAGGTATTACGATCATCAAACCGTTCACTGCCCCCGGCGGCGTGCAAGGCTGGCTGGGTAGTTATCAGGGCGTAGGGGTGACCATCTATTTAACGCCGGACGGTAAGCATGCCATTTCGGGCTATATGTATGACGAACACGGCAACAACCTGAGTGAAGCACTGATTCAGCAGGAAGTGTATGTGCCTGCCGGTCGGGAGATGTGGCAGAAATTACAGCAGGCGCCGTTTATCACCGAAGGGGCGAAGGATGCACCGCGTAAAATCATCGTCTTTGCCGATCCGTTCTGCCCGTACTGCAAACAGTTCTGGCAGCAGGCACAGCCGTGGGTAAAAGCAGGAAAAGTCCAACTGCAAACGCTACTGGTCGGCGTCATCAAACCGGAAAGCGGGCGTTATGCCGCCGCGATTCTTGCCGCCAGCGATCCGGCTAAAGCCTGGCATGAATATGAGCTCTCGAACGGCAAAACGGTGCCCCCGTTCCCCAAGGCCTCATCACGCGATATCTGGAATAACATTCAGCATAATCAGCGACTAATGGATGAACTGGGTGCAAACGTCACGCCCGCCATCTATTACCTGAATGATAAGAATGAGCTACAGCAAGTGGTCGGGCTGCCGGATGCACAGCAGCTGGCGGAGATGATGGGGAAATAGACACAGGAGGGAATTTCCCTCCTGACGTTTCTCTTAGCGATGCGACCAGTACGCCATAAAGTTGATCGTTTCTTTATCGAGGTGCCGTTCGTCGAGCAGATAGCGGCGCAGCCGTTTGATGGCGGAAGACTCTCCCGCCGCCCAGGCGTAAAATGGGCGATGTGCCGTTGCCCGTTCCCACAGTAGCTCGTCTTCCGGCGTTTCCTGTGCAATCTCATCACGGTTGGTACAGGCGCTGGCAGGAATCTTAACGTCCTGCTGCACCGCAGCCAGCAGGCGTTCGCCCCATACTGTGCTGCCGGTTTCCTCACGCGGCAGCCAGTGAATCTGAGCAAAAGGGAATTCGCCTGATGTCACGCAGTCAGCCGCTTTCGGCACTTCAAAAAAAGCCTGCACCAACGGTGGAGAAGGCTGGGTAGCCAACTGTTCAAGAATCCCCATCGCCGCTGGCAGCGCCGTTTCATCTGCAATCAGCAGCACCTGCTCAACGCCCTCGTGCGGTGCCCATTCATAGCCGCCGCTGTCGCCATCAGCCTCCGCATTAGGCGCGACAATCTGTAGCGTCTCACCCGGCTTAGCGTGATTCGCCCAGCTTGAGGCAGGCCCAGTATCGCCGTGTAGCACAAAATCGATCGCCGCCTGCTGTGATTCCTGTGAGACTGAACGCAGCGTATAGGTGCGCAAAATCGGACGACGCTCACGCGGCAGCGCCAGATAGTCCTGATACCAGGTATCGCTTACGGCCATCGGCGTCAGCTCCCCGTTTTCACTGGCGAACAGCAGCTTGATGCGCTGATCCGGCGCGTCCAATTTCATCTGGCGCACTTCCGGGCCGGTGAACACGCAGCGAGCTAATGAAGGTGAGAGTAACGTCTTACTCTCTAAGCGTAAGTTGAACAGCCGATAGGCGGAAGACGTTGTACGGGTAGCTAAAGACATAGTGAGAAAACCGTATGTTTTGTAAGGAAAATCAGTCAGTGGGATCAAACCCATCACCGCAACTTACCATAAACAAAACACTAACGATAATCATTATCACCATTCAGATGAATGTCGTGATAAAAGCAGCATTTTCTTCATCTCGCAGGCCAGAGGCCGTTCTGATCGGGCATAAAAAATCATCAAAAGACTTGTTAACAGGTCTTCAATTGCTTATTTTAAAGACCTATTAACCGGTCATTAAAGGTCTATCATGCCGAATATTATATTGAGTGATACCAGTGCTAGCGTCAGTGAGCTGAAAAAGAACCCAATGGCGACGGTCAATGCTGGCGATGGCCTGCCTGTTGCTATCTTGAACCGCAACCAGCCTGCGTTTTATTGCATTCCTGCGGATCTCTACGAAAAAATGCTGGATGCGCTGGACGATCAAGAACTGGTTAAGCTAATCGGTGAACGCAAAAACCAACCGCTGGTTGACGTGGATTTGGATAGTTTCCTATGAGCTATAGCGTCAAATTCAGGGAAGATGCGCTGAAAGAATGGCTCAAGCTCGATAAAACCATCCAGCAGCAATTTGCCAAAAAACTAAAAAAATGCTGCGAAAATCCCCATATTCCTTCGGCAAAGTTACGGGGGATGAAGGACTGCTACAAAATAAAGCTCCGAGCGTCAGGCTTTCGTTTGGTTTATGAGGTTATTGACGACGTATTGATTATAGCCGTAGTGGCGGTAGGTAAACGTGAGCGCAGCGGTGTTTATCATCTGGCGAGTGAGCGAATGAGATAACCGCATTAACCTAGGAATAAAAAAACTGAGAATAAAAAAATGCTGGCCGAATAGTTCACTATTCAGCCAGCATGTTTTCGTTTTTCAGAAAAGCCGTCAGACCTGCTTCCCTACTCCATTATCGCATCGTCCTGGCTTACTCTCACAAGTGGATTCTGAAATAAATCTTGAAAGACTTGTGGGGTAAGATTTAATAGACTTTTCCAAGGAAATGGAGATTTTTCACTCCTTTTTCTAAAAATGTAGGCCCCATAATACATTTTTCCAGAATCTGACATGAGCAAATGCTTCTAATTTAACGGGATACTTACACTTGCTGTGATTAGTGAACGCTGTTGGTACTTTCACATGTGAAAGTTTTTGGGGATATTTGTAAGGTTCTGTCCTAGGGCTGATGGAGTAGCCCCTGTAGTGGTCAAGTAAAACTGGATTAATCTGTGGGAGAGGAACAAAGTATCATGCTGGTTGTCTTGACCATCCGATGAAACACGTTTCGGTACATTTTCGAGTTAGATTTTTAACTATAACTCGCCAGTTTCGGATTAAAATTTGTATGGGTTCCCAACAGCATGCTCACCATCAATTTTCACTTAAAGCTGATACGCTATGCCAGTATCTAACACGCTGACTAGTAGTCATAAATTTTACAACACTATGCTATGCCACCACTCAACAACAAAATCATGTTCCGTTTAAGTTGAGCAACAACATCCTCGGCGGTAACTTTCCACAGCAAAGATAACTCATTAACAGCAAGTCTGGCTTGTGATGGTAACAGCGGGGAATTGTCCACTTTTGCAAATGGACCATCAGTTTCGAGTAACACACGATCTGGCGGTAACCACGACGCAACTTTCATTCCCCGATTTGAATTCAACATTGCCGGGCCGATAGAGAAAAAACAGCCGTGTTCGGTTGCTTCCTGTACTTGCTTTTTGGTTCCTAAAAACCAATGAAGTATTGGGGTTCCTGCTAGAGGGTGTTTTTTCAAACAATCGATGACTTGTTCTGTAGCGTTTAGGCTGTGAATAGATAGAATTTTGTCATTGAACTGAGAGCACTTTTCAAGAATATGGTTGAATACGTGGAGTTGATCCTCAATGTACGGTATGTAACCCTTTGAACCATCTAGACCAATCTCTCCTATGTATCTAGTTTCACCTATTAACTCATCAAAGATGGTTAGCTCATGCTTTCTCAAGTGGGCAAGCTGTGGGTGCAACCCTAAAGCAGTCTTACAACGGGCAATACCTTCTGTAAGTTTAACTGTGCCTCTCCAAGCGGATGGCACAGTTGTAACTGACAGCACATAGTAATTGCATTCCCTCAAGTCTTTAAGTACCTCGCGGTGATCTGGGTACAAATCGATATGGCAATGCAGATCCATCATGCTAGGTTGACCGATTTCAAAAAAGCTTCAACTTCTGCCAAACCTCTTTTCACCGTAGACTCCAGTTTTTCACGTGTCTCTTTATTTTGTGGTAAGGGGCCAGACTGGCGTAACCAAGCCATGTAGTCAGGGCTCTTCTTTAATCTAATTATTGCAGTTTGCACTGCATGAACGTCGTCTCTTTTCTCCGATTCGTTCAATATGCTTTTAAGTCTTGGAACCGCATAGTCAGCATCTTTTGTAAAACCTGCATGAAATACGGAAGCTCGCCTGATTAAACATGGAAGGCAATAACCACATTGTATATGTTCTCGATGCCAGTGGCTGCAAGATACACTTAATGGTATCGCTTTTTTAACAGCGTCTTGATCAACGCACTCAGCTAGCATTTCGCCTTTGGTTTTAAACTGGTACGGGTTTATAAAGTGAATATTAAATCCAACATCGTTGAGCAACAGCTCTAGCTGAGATAGAAAGTTTGGGTGAGTTGTCCGAGTGCTATGGCTACCAATGCGCCTGCGAGTTAACGGCGGATTAATCGATATATATCCATTTTCAGGCACAATAATCTGAGAGATAGTATCATCGTTATTTGCTTTCCTAAGTGCCGTAATCCCCAATACAGCCATCGCTAAGAAATTAAAGCTCCTTCCCCTCATGCTGGTATCGTTCGCATAGTTAGCCTGACCGGATAGTTGAGGGGCTATCGAGTATGAAAATTCCCCAAATGGCTTTTTGAGTAGTTTTTTTATATCTTGCTGTTTCGCTCCATCCGCTCGATATGCGTGGCTTACAAGCATCGGGCGAATACCAGAGTTACCATTGAGAATATCAATCGATCCAATTGCGCTGTCCAACCCACCAGAAAAAAGACAGACCGCATTCAATCCTTTTAATGATTCCGCCGCAAGCTTGGACTGCCTGCTATTTATTGGCTTAGGTAGCTCTAACTCAGACTTGATAAAAGATAATTTCCATTGATCACCAGTTAAAAAACCTAGAAGTGATTCAAGTCTTTTGGCTACGGCTTCCCACTTAGCTGGAGAAAATACAGGTATGTAGAGATTTAAGATTCGTGACCAAGAATTTGGCGCATTCTCTCTTGGCTCAAATGTCTCTGCCGAAGTTACTGCTGTTGCGATAGTTACCAAATCAAGTGCATCGGGATTAATCGCAACCCCAAGCTTTCTAATCTTGGTGAGCAACTCTTTCGATGCGTGACTGCATTTATACTTATTTAGCGGATGGCTATCAAAAATTTGCACTGGGTGGCATTCGCTAGAGTACTCAGGAAGCTTATCGGGGTCGTGATGGAAGTAAAAATCAGTCATTGAATTTCTCCCAATGGTCTACAGTTTTTGATATTGCCTCGATTTGAATTTTCTTGATGTTGTTCTTAGTGATATTACTTGGATTGCCGTTTGTCGCTTTGTCCATTTCTTGTTGTGTTATCACTTTAATCAGCTCCCTTAACTCGCTTTCCATTTTGTGATGCTTAGTTGCTACCTCTGCTTTGAACCAAGCTTCTCCCATTCCTGTGACTACATCTTGAAAAATTAAGTCGGTTAAATAACAGGAGATTGCTTCTTGGATTACCTCGTCAGTGAAACTTGCAGGATCGAAGTCTTGGGTATCAGGAAGTGCTTCTTCCAAAGCATAATTGAGAGCAATGCGCACAGCGTCAGAATCTGAGTTATCTGGTGCTAAATGAGAGGCAATGCGATCAATCGCTTGATCAGTAGTAAGGCCTCGAAGGTCATTAAGAGATAAGGACTGGTCACCGACAGTAACGCTGTCCCCACGCATCATTCCTACGAGCCCAGCGCCTGCGGTTATACCACTGGCAAGTCTTCGACTTGTCCCTTTCCCGCCACCGGATGAGTTTTTAGAGTAATGTTTTAGGGAGCGCCTAAGATCTGAAGTCGTGCCACCTGTACCAGCATATTTACCGAATGCTTGTCTCGCACTTTTGTATCTGCTCGCAGGCGGTTGCGCTTGACCCGATGGACCAATTTCTTGCTGTACCTTATTGTTATCAACTTCTTGGCTATTGTCAGCACCATCTTTATCTTGGTCGCCGCCATCACCGATGCTCACGTCTCCATCAGTGTCAGTAGCTGGACCAATTGTTAATCCATTTCCGCCTTCTGCCCATGGAGGTACGAGCGGATTTTTATCTTTAGGTCCCCTTGAAGAGGCTGATGTTCCCATTATTTAGCTCCTTCTAATTCTTCTATTATTGGTTTCATCCAGCGCTCACGTGGCAATTGTTTCAAAAAATCCAAGAGCGACGCCTTACACATCGTGTTTCTTTCTGCGAGCAATCTCGCTCCAAAAATTCCGGCTGGGAGCGTACTCCAATCTCCAATTTGTCTTAGTTTTTCAAGTAAAGCATCCATTACAGACATATAGTCATCTGGTGGAGTTTCTTCGATTGATTTAGTACTTGCTGGGCTTATTCGCTGGGTCTGTTTCAATAGTGCCGTCACAAGCTTTTGAGCTGCTCCCGACATAACTGTTCCAAAAGCTCCCATAGGAACATTTTCTTTACTCAGGTAAAGAGCTGGGGTCAGATCAATATCAGAAAATTTAGGCGGCAGTTTTGCCCATTTAGCCAGAAACTTTTTCTCTGACTGCCACTCTTCAGGCAGTTTTATGTCCTCGATGTTGGCTCCGGCAGCTTCAAGTTCAGCTAAAACCTTTGGTTTTCCGTTTTCGCTATCAATCATTTGGTAAAGCTTGTTAGTGGCTCTTGTTCCAAGACAACGTTCAAATATAACCAGTTTGGTTATCGTTTTCTCATCTAATTGCATACCGCGCCGGAGCGCCGTCTTCCTTCTGATTCTCACTTGATTAAGAAGGCGTTTAACTATTCGCGGATTACCATTTATGTTGGATGATTCAGCTAATAGAGGTGCGAGTTGTTCTGCGACGACGAACTTATTCCTCAACTCAGGAGTCTCCAGAATATTTTTCCCATCAAGCAAATCATCTATGGTTATTGCTTCCTCTTTCCAAGACATTTTCAAATTTATTTCAAGGGCATGTCGTAGTGCCTCTAATTCATCACCTTTAACACCATGATCAAGTGCAACCAGCATTAACAGATAGGCTCTAATTTCTAAAACGCCGGGGCGTGGGACATGTATAGGTATTTGAATCAGTTTGTCCAAATAGTCAGTTTGATGCCGTTGAGATGAACCCTTGTGGTATTCACTGACTGCAAGACGGATCATGTCTTCATCGGCTGCTATTACAAATGCTGTGTTGGGCAGAAACAAGAAAAGGCGAATGGCTTCTAGCGTTGAAATCGCGTTGTAAGGCGAGCAACGGTCTAAATTATCAACGTAGACAATTAATGGCTTACCAAACTCGGCAAGAAGATCTGAGTATGCTTGTCTGAACTCTTTGATTTCTTTGGGTGGAGAGAAATCCTTTTTCTTGCTCAGAAGGTCTTTGTTTCTGTTAGCAATCTCTTTAGCACCTTCGACTCCATCCTTAACATCACCGAAATCATATTCACCGTCTTCTCCGCCACTGAACATTCCGAACAGCTTTTGGAACCCACCAAATGTGGGGACACCTGCTGCGAGACTACCTGCATCCATCAGAAGCCCCATAAGTCTGATCTTGTTTACACGCCCAGCAAAATCTTTGGCCTTTTCGATCAAGCTTTCATCAGCTTTGGCTTGTTTGACGAGCGTTTCCGCGATTGTCTCTAATAATGCGGCTTTGGCATCGTCGTAACCTTGGAACATCCAAGCATCGAAACTTACTTGGATATAATCGTCCTTGCCGCTTGCAAGTGCAGACTTTGTTAGTTCTAAAATTGTGGATTTCCCAGCTCCCCAATCCCCAAACACACCAACACTTATTGGCATAAGATTTTTTTCAGTAATTAGATCTTTGATAGATTCGGCAGTTTCATTGAAATTCAGAAAATCAATATTTGATTCTTTATCAGACCACATCTTTATATCCCTATTTAGCGTCCCTTAGCGACTATCAATCGCCACTATTTATGTAGTCACTTTGTGGCATTACTAAAATTTGGTCAACTAAGTCGGCCACACATTTTGCAAGGAGTTTTGAACTAGCGAGCTTGAGTGCAATAAACGTTTTAGTATCGATGAGTCAATAAAGGCCAGGGAACGATGCTCTGGCCTCTCAGTTTTTCTACAACACGAACGCGTCTAGATGGGATTCCTACTCCATTATCGCATCGTCACAAACTCTTCTGACGCAGTCGGGTGGATAGCAACGGTGTTGTCGAAGTCTTTCTTGGTTGCGCCCATTTTGACCGCAACCGCAAAGCCTTGCAGCATTTCGTCCATACCAAAACCGATGCCGTGGATGCCGACGATTTTTTCTTCTTTGCCCACGCAGACCAGCTTCATACGGCACGGCTGGCGGTGCTGCGTGACGGCGGTGTACATCGCGGTGAAGGCAGACTTATAGACTTTCACCTGATCGTCGCCGTACTGCTCACGCGCCTGCGGTTCGGTCAACCCGACAGTGCCAATCGGCGGGTGGCTGAAGACGACGGTCGGGATGTTGCTGTAATCCAGATGCTCGTCCGGCTTGTTATTAAACAGACGTTCGGACAAACGACGCCCTGCGGCGACAGCAACCGGCGTTAGCTCAACGGCACCAGTGTTATCACCTACGGCATAAATGCCAGGAACGTTGGTGTTCTGGAATTTATCGACGTTGATGTAACCTTTGTCGTTCAGCTCTACACCGGTGACGCTCAGATTCAGGTTATCCGTCGCGGGTTCGCGACCAATCGCCCAAATCAGGCAATCGACAGTTTGTGACTGACCGTTTTCCAGCTCCAGCGTCAGGCTGCCATCGGCATTCTTCACAATCGCTTTCGGGATCGATTCGGTATGCAGCGTCGGCCCTTCGGTCTTCATCACTTCCACCAGCGTATCGACAATCAGCGGATCGAAGCTACGCAGCGGCGCGTGTTTGCGTACAAACAGGTGGGTTTCAGAGCCCAATCCGTTCAGCACCCCGGCAATCTCTACCGCGATATAGCCAGCACCAACGATAGCAGTACGCTTCGGCAACGCATCCAGTTCAAAGAAGCCGTCAGAATCGATACCGTATTCCGCACCGGGAATAGCAGGGTGAACCGGACGACCGCCGGTCGCGATCAGGATATGGTCAGCCGTAATTTTTTCGCCGTTCACTTCCACCGTGTGCGCATCGACAAAGCGGGCAAAACCGTGGATGACATCGACCTTATTCTTGCCCAGCACGTTATCGTACGACTGGTGGATACGATCGATATAGGCACTACGGTTCTTAACCAGCGTGCCCCAGTTAAACTGGTTTACCGTGGTATCGAATCCGTAATCCGGGCCGTACTG
This sequence comes from Pectobacterium sp. CHL-2024, assembly GCF_044751765.1. Classification (NCBI taxonomy): domain Bacteria; kingdom Pseudomonadati; phylum Pseudomonadota; class Gammaproteobacteria; order Enterobacterales; family Pectobacteriaceae; genus Pectobacterium; species Pectobacterium sp. CHL-2024. The sequence goes on from NZ_JBIXKO010000007.1 coordinate 155,933, forward strand.
ATGGATCGCTTCGGCAATCTGCGCCGCATGCCACATCACTTTCTTCGGCACGCAGCCGACGTTGACGCAGGTGCCGCCCAGATATTTTGCTTCGATCAACGCACATTTTTGTCCATACATCGCCGCGCGGTTGATAGACGCGATACCGCCGCTGCCGCCGCCAATAGCAAGGTAGTCATAGTGTTTGGTCATCAGTGTATCCATGCTTAAGTGAATAAAATTTGCCTAGAGTGTAACGCCAGAGCCATACGCCGAATAAAGGTTATGCCTATGGTTGCGATAGGAAAAACCAACCGCGTCACCCATCGCAACGGTGCGCATTACTCCGGTACGATTTGCTCCACCAGCGTATGTCCGGTGCCTTCTGGTACCAATACGCTATGCAGCCACGGCAGCACGCTCTTCATCTGAGATGCCAGCTTCCACGGCGGGTTAATTACAATCATGCCAGACGCCGTCATGCCATAGCGATCGCTGTCCGGCCGCACCGCCAGCTCAATTTGCAAAATGTTGCGAATGCCCGTAGCTTCCAGCTCTTTCAGCATACGTTTGATGTGCTGGCGCAGCACCACTGGATACCACAGCGCAAAGACGCCGGTCGCAAAACGTTTATGCCCTTCCTGAATGCCTTTCACCACGGCCTGATAGTCCGTTTTCAGCTCATACGGTGGGTCGATCAGTACGAAACCGCGACGAGAAAGCGGCGGCAACTGGGATTTCAGCTGCTGATAGCCATCGTCACGCAGCACTTTGGTACGCGAATCCTTCTGGAATTCATTGCGCAGCAATGGGAAATCGCTGGGGTGCAGTTCGGTCAGGTGGAGCTTGTCCTGTTCGCGCAGCAGCTGGCGGGCAATCAGCGGGGAGCCCGGGTAATAGCGCAGCTGGCCGTTGTGGTTATAGGTGCGTACGGCCTGCATGTAAGGTTCAAGTTCAGCCGGAATGTCGTCACGCTGCCAGATTTTCGCGATGCCATCCAGATACTCGCCTGTGCGCTCGGCGTGTTCGCCGCTGAGCTGATAGCGACCGGCACCCGCGTGGGTATCCAGATACAGGAAAGGTTTCTCTTTCTCTTTCAGGGCAGTGATGATCAGGCTCTGAACGGTGTGTTTCAGCACGTCGGCGTGATTGCCGGCATGGAAACTGTGGCGGTAACTTAGCATGCTTGCTTTCCGGTGAAGTTTTTATAAATAACGTCGATTAACCGACAGTATAACCGCCTGCGACGGAAAATATCCCGTCAAACGCTCCCCTCTGCGAGCCGCCCCGCAAACCAGCCATTTTTATCGTCTTAAATCAGTAAATTGAGAAACATGGCCGTTTTTCATTCGATTGAAAACTACCGATATTCAGGCAGATAAAGTACGATCGCACGCTAACCATGATGGAATTGGACGTTATTCTGATGGAACCTGAATATCAGCGCTGGCTGATGGCGCTTTCCGCCCCGATGGTCGCACTCAACATCAAGTACGGTGCCCGCTTCTGCGAGCCGACCTTCTATGAGCCCGGTGAACCCGTCAGTCTGAGCAACAGCTGGGGCATCACCTCCCGCGAAGGCCTGATCTCAATGATTAACGATATGACAGACGGCGGCCACGCCGAGCGTCTGGCGTATTACTATCACCTTCGGCACCACCTGACGGCATCCGAATGGCAGCACTACTGCACCAATCAATCTGAAGACGTACAGGGCGCACTCGTGCTGGTGAGCGAAACGACCGCGCTATGCGGTGAAGGCGGGATCCGCGCCTGGGATCTGGGGCGCATGAGTTTCCTGAGCCGTATCGGATTACTCAACGGCTGGATTAGCGAAAAAGAGAACCTGTGGATTCACACCCGGCTAGCCGACAGGGCGCGTTACTATTACCGCAGTTGGGAAAATTATTACGCGGCGTTCTTAATCGGCCGCACTTACTGGCTCACTCTGGATGAAGAAGACCCTGAGTGCCAGCGCTACATTTTCAGCAACGCTAGCCAGAATCCTGACTACATTGACCAGATCGGCACGCTCTATACTCACCCGGACTGCCCGATTCATGACCTCGACTGGGATGTTGATCCGATAGAAATGGATAAGCCCGAGTCCTTACCAGAAGCGGAAATATAATGGACACACAATGCTGGCAGCGATTAGGCATTGAGCCGACTCAGGATCTGGATGTTATCCGTCAGGCTTATCGTCAGAAAGTACCGCAGTTTCACCCGGAAACCGACCCCGAGGGCTTTAAACAGCTGCGCGATGCGTACGACACCGCCTGTAAGCTGGCGAAGAATCCCGTACAGTCGGATGAAGAAGAGCAGACCTCCGCCGAATCACAAAACGCCTCCTCAGCAACCGAGAGGGCCTCCTCCGGGCAGGCCGAAGCGCTGGTTAACGCGTTTGAGCTGTTGTTAAGCAACCCAGCCGAACGTTTTGTTCCGCTGCACTGGGAGCGCTACATTCAGCTGTTGAATCAACAGGATTTCGAGGTGATCGATCGCATTCGCTGGCCGCTGCTTCAGCGCCTGATGAGTGAGTCTTGCATCTCAATCCTCTGTGTCCGCGTGCTGGCCGAACGCCTGCGCTGGCAGCAGCGGCAAGGGGAGCTGTCCGGCGACGGGGTGGAAGATGTCCGCCACTTCCTCGACTCGCTCGGCTATGAGGATCTGTTCGATTTTTCCCTGCTATCGCACCTGAACCTGCCCGCACAGTTGGAAACTATCTTCTATTTCCAGCAGGCCAACGGCATGTACTGGAATCGGCCGGCATTTATGTTGGCCACGCTGCTGCGCACCCCGACCGCAATTTATTGGCCCGACAGCCCGTCGCTGATGCAAAAGCTCGTGCGCTGGCACAGCCACGCCGGTGTACCCAACGCCATCCTGCGCGATTACTGCCTGCAACAGTTGGATGCGACCCCGAACGACGCGGAATGGCTCGAACTCAGCGCCAGCCTCTGTTCGCTTACCGAAGAAAACGAGCAGGCATTTACGCTGTGGCTGACGCTTTATCAGCAAACCCGCCATGCACAGGCGGAACAATGGCTGATTAACTGGTGTAAACAGCATCAGCCGGATGCGCTTCCCTTACTGATTCAGTCGTTCAACTATACGCCAGCGCCAGACCTGACAGGGTTAGCGCTGGACGATCCGCGCCAGCGTTTCTTCATTTCTCAGCACAATACCCAGATGCTGATACGTTGGGGAGAAGCGCTGAAACTGTCGCTGTCGCCTATGGCAGAAAGCTATGCCCGTTGGAAGCTGGGCAAACAGGATTTGCAGGGCATCTACCGACATCTGTTGCTACACAGCGGGGAGGCGATTCAGGATCGCCTGTATTGGCACGCCAGCATGTTAACCGTGGGTAATGAACGCCTGTTGCAGGACATTCTGGCGCAGCCGTTGCCCGAGGAACCGCTGTATGCGTTGATTTTACAGGGATTACAGTTTCAGGCGGCACAGCGTCTATCCTGGCTGGACACCTCCGGCGCGATTCATGCCTTCACGGAATGGCTGTATTCGCCGTCAGAAGACACGTTGCCCAGCGTGTTCACTAACCAGAAATCGTCCGCCTGGCTACAAGCGCAAACCTGGCTGCGGCAATGGCGTCCGCTGTCGCTGAATCAGTTGAATAAGCTGTACAGCAGCGGCATCCATACGGAAGAAATCGACCCGATCAACGATTGTCTGGTCGAGCTGTCCGCACGCTACCAGTGCGATGTGTCTCTGGTGCCGCAAGGGGCGGAGACACCGCAGGATCTCAGCGCTAAAGAGGAACTGAGACAGGCTATTCTGATCGCATTAATGATGACCGATCCAACCTCTTGTCTGGGTTTACCGCGTCAATCGGTGCTGCCCGAACTGGCCTTAACCCACCCTGCACATTCGCTCTCTCGACTCTTCCGCAAGGCGGAATGCCACGATGGTGATGCGGTAACGCCGTTGAAAAAACAGCTGGAACTCACCGATCCGCTGCACTATCACTGCTGGATGAACTTCCCCGCGTCTATTGAGGAATATCTCAGCAGCAGGGAGACTTACAGCGAGTCCGCTGCAAGCCATTTTTATCTTACCGATGAGCATTGGCAGACGGAACTGGCAAAATCGCCCATCATCTACCAGATCTTTTTCCACGCGTTTTATGCCCTTATGGGAGAGGAAGAACAGGCCGGGCAACACCTTGAGCGGCTGGCCGCTATTCCCGTAGAAAGGGAACAGGAAGATGCGATCCGCACCGCCTTTACCGAAGGGTCGGATGAACTGGAGAAACAGCTAAAACAGCTCTCCGACGACAAACGGGTCACGCTCATCGGCAAGCTGATTCAGAACTGTGCGAAGGATGACACGTCCTTATTCGATAACAGCGATCAGGAATTTCTAACCGAGCATCTGTCCTATCCGCACGAAGACGTTACGCTGAGATTGGTGTCGAAAGTGCTGCTGCAATGTGCCGATCGGCGCGAACGTCAGTTCCAGACATCACAGGCTAAAAAGAGCTACTGGTGGCAACTGTGGCGCACGAACGCTCGCATCGGCCGTCTCGGTTTTCTAATGCAGGCTGGGTTGGGAAGCTATTTTCTCTATCGCGCGAGTGACTGGATCGGGTCGCCACCGGCGTTTATTGAAGGGCTGCTGATGGTGCTCATCGTACTCAATCTGCTGAGTGCGACGCGTCGACGCTATAACGATATCGGTTCCAATATGCCGTGGGTGATGAGTTTTCTCACTCTACTCATACCGCTGTTTCTCCTGCTCCCCTTGCTGACACCGAGCCTTAACCGCTGGAACCAATTCGGGCCGCCGCCGGCTGGCAAGAAAACCGAAACGGACACCCTGCCTAGCTGACGGCAGCGAATCGGGCGGCGTAGCAATGATACGCCGCCCAAATATCACCGAGATACCTCATCCAGAAACTGCTCAATACGCTGCCGCGTTTCGTCAATCGCCGGAGCGTATTGCCCCGCCAGCACCTGTTCAAAATCCCGCAGCCAGAAGCCGATCTGTTCCCGCTCTTCCAGACGCGTCTGCGCCCAGGCTTTTTCCAGCCGCGCCAGCAGGTTGCGGTTCATCAGATTATCTCTGGGGTGGATCTTCAGCGCTTGCAGCTTCTGATGGCTTTTCTGCTGCTGCTCGGCACTCAGGCCGGTCGGACTGCGATCGATCACTTTCGTGAGGTTATCGCCGCTGTCCGGCAGATTAACATCCACTTCCAGCAGCCCATTGATGTCATAACTGAAACGTACTTCAATGGATTGCTTATACGATTTCGCTTTTATCGGCATGGTGAATTCATCGATAAACACGTTGTTATCGACGTAAGGGCTTTCCCCCTGATAGATCGCGATGCAGATATTGTCTTGTCCGGCGGAGCCCGTGGAAAACGTCTCGACCCGCGAGGTCGGCACCACCGTATTGCGCTCCAGTATCGGGGAAAACAGACCGCTTTGCTTATCATTAGAGACTCGGATTCCGAGAGTGTACGGACAAACGTCCGTCAGGATCACTTCTTCGATATCCTGCTCACGCAACCGACAGGCGGCCTGCACCGCCGCGCCTTTGGCGACCACGGTATCTGCATCCAGATGCTGATAAGGTAATTTGCCAAACAGCCTGACCACCAGCTTCTGGATAACCGACATCTTTGATGCTCCACCGACCAGCACCACATGGTCTAGCTGCTCAGGTTTCAGGCGGGCATCGTGCAGCGCCTGTTCTATCGGCGCACGAATGCGGTTCATCAACGGCAGCCAGGCGGCTTCGATTTCTTCATCATCCAGTACGATGCGCCATTCTTCCTCGCGCCAGTGCCATACCAGTTCATTCGATTGAGAAGGAAAGCCAGGCTGACATTTCAGCGCTTCCGCATGGCTGTAAAGACGGGCCAAATCCGTCGCAGGAATCTCCGCGTCCTCAAGCTCCCACGCTTTCAGACAGGTTTTCACCATCGCCTGCGTGAAGTCTTCTCCACCCAGATAGTTGTCGCCCGCCGAGCTGTGTACTTCGATTAGCGGAAACGCGTATTCCAACACGCTGACGTCAAAAGTGCCGCCGCCTAAATCGAAGACCAGCGTACGCCCTAGCTCCTGCGTGTGTAAGCCATAGGCCATAGAAGCAGCGGTGGGTTCATTGATTAAGCGAACCGCATTCAGATCGGCCAGTTCTGCCGCAAAACGCGTCTGCTTACGCTGTTCATCGCTGAAGTAGGCTGGCACGGAGATCACCACATCCTTGATGGGGTGCCCGAGGTAACTTTCCGCATCGGCTTTGAGCGATTTCAACACCATGGCCGACAGTTCGGCGGGAGAGAACGTTTTATCCCCGAGCCGGAAGGCTTTCTTGCTCCCCATGTAGCGTTTAAACAGCGACGCCGACACCTGCGGGTGCGTAGTCAAACGGGAAATCGCGGGTTTACCGACCAGAATGCTACCGTCTTCATCAATACTGACAGCCGAGGGCGTGAAGTTATCATTCAGCGCATTCGGTATCAGGCGGGCCTCGCCATTTTGCCAAACGCTAATCAGGCTGTTCGTCGTGCCCAGATCGATACCAATCGCCAGAGAAGCGTCTTGCGGGTGTGTCATGCTGTTATTCCTTATTTAACCATTCCGTACACTACCTATTCCCAGAGTGCCCATCAGGCGCAGATCAGTAGCCCGTTCGGCGAGCAGGGCAACAGTATATACATCTTGATCGGGAAAAGACCGCGCACGAGGGATTCAGGAATATTTTTCAACAGATCTGGTGAGTGATAAATAAGCGTTATATCATTTACTATATAACGATCATTCACGGAGCATTATCATGGGAAACCATTTTGAGCGGGGCGTCCTCGCGGGGCTGAGATCGGCCAACCCAAAATCCACCAACGACATTAATCCCTGCTGCTACGACTATCGGCGCGGCTATATCTGTGGCTATGCTCACAATCTGGCTGAAACCAAAGGCGACCGCCAGCAGGCCGCCTTCGAGGCAGGGTTGTTGTCACGCCGCTACGGGCTGGAACGGGAGAGAGTCGCAGAGTTCTTTACCGAACAAGGCAACCCGTACGCGATTCGGTTTTTTTATGCAGGCTACGATGCGCACACGCCGCGCTAGTGGATGCCAGTTAGCGGCGCGCTTCCCGTAAATCAAAGCTAATGGGGATGGTGATGGTGAGCTGCGCATTATCCCCTATCACCTCTGCTGGCGGAGCCGGAAGCGGCTGAGCACGCTGCGGCAAAGTGACAGATTCCTTATCGAGCGGCGTGATGCCGCTGCTGCTGGCTAACGAAACGGCCAGCACGTTCCCCGCCCGATCCAACGTCACGCGAATCTGGGCGACGCCCTGCAATCGCTGCCGCACCGCCTGCGCCGGATAACGCTTATAGCGGCTCAGGTGTGCCAACAGCTGGCTGCTCCAGTCCGCTACCCCTTTGCGCATCTGCGCGGCATCGCTGTTATATGGCGCAGCAACTTGCTGGCTGCTGCCCGGCAGCGGCGCGCTGGTGACGGGTGCGGGCGGTTTTTCCGATGGCGCAATCTCTTCCTGTGGCGTGGTCTCCTGCACCGGCTTTTCCATTTTTTTCTGCACTTTTTTCTGCGGCTGCGGCTTTTCCTTTTGTGCCGCCGCTATCACCGGCTTCGGTGCTGGCGCAAGCAGCGGCACATCCTGCGTCATTTTTTCCGGCTGAGTCGCCGCTTCTTGCGGCGTGGACAGCGTCTGCTGCGGGCCGACTGGCGCATCCTGAGGGCTGGGAGTTGATTGCACGCTATCCGCCACCATCAACATCATGGCGGGCGGCGGCGCTTCAATGGAGGAATCAAGCGCATGGTAGCTAATCCAGACAATCAGCCCTGCGTGTAGCGCCAATGCCAGCAGCCAGCCGCTCCCCCAACGAACCGTCGTGGCGGGCCGCACCGTATTGTATTGCAGCGTCTGTGCAGCCATTAGCCTACTGCCCCTCGCCGTGGAGACAGGGGTCAATGAATGTGGCTCTGAGGAGGTCATCATGCGTTCTTTATCAAATCGTTAGGTATAAAACGGACAGCAGATAATAGTAGGTCGTTCAGCTACGGGGATCGGGCAGAAAAAAAGTGAAAACAGCATAAAAAGTAATGTTATTACGTTTTAGCAGGATATTTTATCGCGCAGCAATCTGAACCCAGTAGCGTGAGAAATAACGCACCTGTACAGGAAGCGCCTCCACCAGCGCCGCTAAAATATTATCGGTGTCTGACAGCGGGAAGACGCCGGAAAACCGCAGGCTCTCCACCTCCGGCTGGCAACGAATGATACCGCTGCGATAGCGACTCAGTTCATCAACAAAATCCACCAGACGCTGATTATCCGCCAGCAGTTGTCCTTTCACCCAGGCAGGCTCTGCCTTCGCCGCCGCTATCTGGCCACAGCGCTGCGTGGTGAACGTCGCCGTCTGTCCGCTTTTCACCACCTGTATATCCTGACCGTTCTGCTGCGGATGAAGCCTTACCGCGCCGTCATACACCGCCACCTGCGTGTGTTCACCCTGCACCCGAAGGCTGAAACGCGTCCCCAGCGCCTGCACTTTTCCCTGTGCCGTCCTCACAATGAAAGGACGCGGATACAACGCGGCCTTCTCCGCCTGACCGGTTTCGATCATGACTTCACCGCGAATCAGCGTAAGCTGGCGTAGGTCGTCACCGTAGGCCACATTCAGCGCCGTCTGCGTATTCAGCAGCAGCGTCGTGCCATCATCCAATGCCGCATGGCGCTGTTCACCGACCTGCGTCTGGTAATCCGCCGTCAACGACTGCCAGAGGTCGGTGCGCGATCCCGCCACGCCAGCGCCGCCGGTCAGACAGAGAATCGCCAGCGCTTTGAGTACGCTGCGACGCTGCATACCGTTAAGCGTCGACAGGCTCTGGTGTGCTGCCCGAGCGTTAAGCTGACCGAGATTGGCACACACGGATTCGATATGCTGCCACGCCTGTTCGTTATCCGGCGAGGCTTCCCGCCAACGCTGCCACTCGCGGCGATCCTGTTCCGTGACGCTGTCGGACATCAGCTGCGTCAGCCACGTCACCGCTTCACGCGCGCTGTCCGGCTGAATTGGCTGACCCTGTCTGTCGCGATAAAAAGTGCGATCGTTCATAGCGGCAGCGCAAAGAAACACTGGAGGTTGGCGCGTTGCAGATACTGTTTCACCGAACTGCTGGAAACCCGCAAGCGCTCGGCGATGTCGCTATAGCGCATACCGTGGAGGTGCGCCAGCAGAAACGCCTCTCTGACCGGTGCTGGCAGGCCGTCCAATGCGGCATCAAGCTGTTCAAGAATTTCGAGGGTAAGCAGACGCGTTTCTGGGGAGGGCATACAGGCATCCGGCTGCGTGCTCAACACATCCAGATAGGCATCTTCAATCTTTTTACGGCGGTAATGGTTGGCGACCAAACGGCGAGCCACGGTAGCCAGAAACGGGCGCGGCTGGCGAATCGTGAGCAGTTCTGGGTTCATCAGCACGCTCAGGAACGTGTCCTGTGCCAGATCTTCCGCATGCTGAGCGCAGTCCAGTTTATGGCGCAGCCAGTTACACAACCAGCGGTGGTGATCGAAATAGAGCTGCTGGGCAAAGTCATTAACGCTGGCCGTCGCTTTCCTCACCATCGAACTTTACCCCAGAGCACTATTTAAACATAAGAATGATAATCGTTCTTATTTATGTTTTTTCCCTCTGACTGTCAAGTTCCGAAACGAAAATTATTCAAATTTGCTGAATTTGCATTACGCCCATGCAACATCATCCGCTAACGGGGCGGCGTTCCTAGCCGCCCCAAGCACCGCAATCAGAAACGCTGTAACACACTGATTTTTACGTTACGTCCTACGCCGGATACGGATTCGCCCAGATACGGGTAATAATCGGTATTCAGCAGGTTATCAACCGTCACACGCGCTTCAAATCCTTTTATTGCCTGCGGTTGCCAGCTAGCAAACAGACCATGCAGCACGTATCCCTTACTCTTCGGTAACGCCCAAATATCGGCCTGTGGATCGCCATCAGCAGGTGAACGATCCTGCTTACGCACAAAATCGCCCGTCCAGCCTACCGCCATATCCAGGCTTGGGATTTTGGTGCCCAGCGTGGCGTGTGCTGTCGTCGGTGGTATTTCGGCGATCCAGGTTTTATTGCCCCACGGATTACGCGGTGACGCATCGCGCTCACCGCGAATTGAGGAGAAGGACAGGCTGCCAAACAGCCAGCGGCTGTCGTAGAAGGATTCAATCTCTACCCCTTCAATCGTATAGCCCGGCAAATTACGGTAGTTAGAGAGCGGCTGCCCACAAGATGATGACGTCCCACTCTGCGTCTGTGCTTCACACAAGATACCGCGGCGGTAGAAAATTTCGTTTTTACCGCGGTTACGGAACAGCGTGGTGCGAATTTGCAGACTGTCTTCTTCCAGCATCAGGTTGTTGAAGTCCAGAATCGCGCCCAGACGAAATGCTTTGATGCTTTCTACTTGCAGATTACGGCTGGTTCCCGGCACGCTGGACGCGGCAGACTGCACCTCATACTGTTCATCGACGACAGGTGCGCGCCAGGTACGGCTGGCATCGGCAAACAGCGACAGATTGTCCGTCGCCTTCCACAACGCACCAATGCGCGGCGACCAGCCGGTATAGGTCACGCTACTGTAGTCATGTCCTGCGGCCGGAATACTGCTGTTATAACGTGGCGCGAGGTTAGGTTTCCCTGTATTCGTCACATGGTCATAACGCACGCCCGGCGTGATCGTCACGCTCCCCAGCGTCACCGCATCCTGTACATACAGGCTGCGGGTTTCCTGTTCCCCAGCCGGCATGTAGTAAGGCTGGAAATAGCCGTAGTTATACTCGGCGTTATTCTTACCGGATGGATAGTAGATCAGCGTGTCGCGCTTATGCTGATGCCAGCGCATACCCACCAGCAGCTTATGGTCGAGCGGGCCAGTGGTGAACTGACTTTCGTTACTAACCTCCGCCAGCTGATCTTTATAGCTCACCCAGCTTTCATTCCCAAGCGTACCCAGATAGCTACTCTGTGAAGCTGAGTCAGGGCGTCGGTCATGCTGTTCGGTTTTTGAGGTGGCAAATGACGCCGTCAGATTCAGCCACGGTTGATCCGCTGGCGCGATATTCCATTTCAGCGAGTAGTTTTTATCGACCTGATCGCGGTAAACCAGTTTACGCCGCCACGCCTCTTCCCAACCGTAGAGATCAACTTCCCTTTGTGTGGGTGACGCCATATCGTCACGCTTCGCGGCAAACGGCTGCCAGCCGTCAGATTCGGAACGCATGGCGGAAAGCGTCAGCGTCTGGGCATCCGTCAGATAGATGTTAGTCTTCAGTAAATAGGACGCCATATCGCTGGTCGAATAGACAAAGCGCGTGCCGTCAGGGCGTTCGATGTTGTCGCCATCGCGCTTGCTCATGTAGAGCAGGCCGTCAGCCATTCCGTCTTCCGTGCGGCCATACAGCGCACCGCTGTAGATATTTTGCCGATCGTTGGTGTGATAGCTGTATTTGGCCATCCCGCCGAAATTTTCTCCCGGCAGCAACAGATCGCCAGCGTCTTTGGTATCAACGTGAATGGTACCGCCGAAGCCGCCGTTGCCGCTGCGAATATCATGTGGCCCTTTATCGACGTCGATCCGTTTAATCAGCTCAGGCTCAATAAACACCGAGCCCTGACGGTATTTCTCAAAGCCTTTTGGCGCGCCGTCCAGCACGACTTTGACGTCTTCCATATCGCCCATGCCCCAGATATTCAGGCTTTGCCCACCCGGACGGGGTGACCCTGCCATCGACACGCCGGGGAGCTTATCGAGCAGGCTGGCAATATTATCGGCCTGCACGCGGTCAACATCGGCCTGACGTAGCACGGAACGTCCGGCGGCGGCGCTGTCCGATGTGCCACCAACAACCGAAAGCGTCGGGATCATCAGGCTGCCGTCGCTTCCTTCAGCGGCAAGCGCGGATTCCAGCCGATAGCCCGTGGCCGTCTGTACCGCACTCAGTCCCGTTCCCGCCAGCGCAGCGGCAAAAGCTTCCTGAACGGTGTAGCTTCCCTGAACGCTCCCGCTGGTTTTATTCTGTGTTTGATCGGGAGAAAACGTGAGAATGACATTGGCGCGGCTGGCAATAGCCTGCAGCGTAGATCCGAGCGGCCCTGCCGGAATGGAAAACGCCACTGTCGGTGCTGCGGCAGCAGTCATCGTTTCCGCCGCCAGCGTCGAACTGACCGTTCCGGCACTCAAGATCAACACGCCGGACAGCGCCAGATGCACTGCCCGCGCCACCGTCAAGGCGGGTTTGTGCGCGATGCGCCCGCCCTTATGATTGTTTATCGCCATTGTCATTCCCCTGAAGTATTGAAAAAAAAGACACATCAGGTAGGTCACGCGAAAAACAAAATCGGGCAGGGAAAGTGCAAAAAATTTCAGGAAAATGTATTCAACACGTCATTCGCCGCCGTGTTCAGGTGACAACCAGGGCTTATCCAAGGCCACAAAACGCACCTTTGGTCACGAGCGATAATCCCTCTGCCATTGATTTTCACGGCGCTTGACCTCATCTTAGTGATTAATCCGCAGTAGATATCCGCCTTGCCGGCCTTTATTCAACAGATTCCACTTACCGGCAACGAGATCACCCACAATTATCAGGACGGCACCATGACGAATCCATTACTGACCTCATTTACCCTGCCCCCGTTCTCCAGTATCAAAACGGAAGATATTGTCCCAGCGGTGAAGTCCGCACTGGATGAATGCCGCGAGACGGTAGAGCGTGTGGTAGCGCAAGCGGGGCCGTTTACATGGGATAATCTGTGCCAGCCGCTGGCAGACAGCGACGATCGTCTTGGTCGCATCTTCTCCCCTATCAGCCACCTGAACGCAGTGAAGAACAGCCCGGAGCTGCGTGCGGTTTATGAAGAATGTCTGCCGCTGCTGTCCGAACACAGCACCTGGGTCGGCCAACATGCCGGACTCTATCAGGCCTATCGCAGCCTGCGCGACGGCGAGCACTACACCGCACTGAGCCTGGCGCAGAAGAAATCCGTTGATAACGCGCTGCGCGATTTTGAGCTGTCTGGTATCGGTCTGTCGCCAGAAAAACAGAAACGCTATGGTGAAATTTCCGCTCGCCTGTCCGAACTTGGCTCGCAGTACAGCAACAACGTGCTGGATGCCACGATGGGCTGGAGCAAGCTGATTACCGACGTCGCCGAGCTGGATGGCATGCCGGAAAGCGCGCTGGCAGCGGCCAAAGCGCAGGCTGAAGCCAAAGAACAAGACGGCTGGCTGCTGACGTTGGATATCCCAAGCTATCTGCCGGTGATGACCTACTGCACCAATCAGGCGCTGCGCGAAGAGATGTATCGTGCCTACGGCACGCGCGCCTCCGATCAGGGGCCGAACGCGGGCAAGTGGGACAACAGTGAGGTGATGGCAGAAGAGCTGGCACTGCGTCACGAGCTGGCACAGCTGCTGGGCTTCGACAGCTATGCGCACAAGTCGCTGGCGACCAAAATGGCGGAAAACCCGCAGCAGGTACTCGATTTCCTGACCGACCTAGCGAAACGCGCCCGTCCACAGGCGGAAGAAGAACTCGCGCAGCTGCGTGCCTTCGCCAAAGAACACTACGGCGTAGAAGAATTGCAGGCCTGGGATATCACCTACTACAGCGAACAGCAGAAGCAACACCGATATTCCATCAGCGACGAGCAGCTTCGTCCGTACTTCCCGGAAGAACGCGCGGTGAACGGCCTGTTCGAAGTGGTTAAACGCATCTACGGCATCACCGCCAAAGAGCGTAAAGACGTCGATGTCTGGCACCCAGACGTTCGCTTCTTCGATCTGTTCGATGAAAGCGGTGAACTGCGCGGCAGCTTCTATCTCGATTTGTACGCCCGTGAACACAAGCGCGGCGGAGCCTGGATGGATGACTGCGCGGGTAAACTGCGTAAAGGCAACGGCGAACTGCAAAAACCGGTCGCCTATCTGGTCTGTAACTTCAACCGTCCGGTCAACGGCAAACCCGCGCTGTTTACTCACGACGAAGTCACCACGCTGTTCCACGAATTTGGTCACGGCCTGCACCACATGCTGACCCAGATCGATACCGCCGGTGTCGCGGGCATCAACGGCGTACCATGGGATGCGGTCGAACTGCCGAGTCAGTTCATGGAAAACTGGTGCTGGGAACCGGAAGCGCTGGCCTTTATCTCCGGCCACCACGAAACAGGTGAACCGCTGCCGCAGGAACTGCTGGATAAAATGCTGGCGGCGAAGAACTATCAGGCCGCGCTGTTCATTCTGCGTCAGCTGGAATTCGGCCTGTTCGATTTCCGCCTGCATGCCGAGTTTGATCCTGCGAAAGGCGCACAGATTCTGCCGACGCTGGCCGAAATCAAAGCGCAGGTGGCCGTGGTGCCGAGCCCAAGCTGGGGCCGCTTCCCGCACGCGTTCAGCCACATCTTCGCGGGCGGCTATGCCGCTGGCTATTACAGCTATCTGTGGGCCGACGTGCTGGCAGCGGATGCCTATTCCCGCTTCGAGGAAGAAGGCATCTTCAATCGTGAAACCGGTCAGTCATTCCTGGACAACATCCTGACCCGCGGCGGTTCCGAAGAGCCGATGGAGCTGTTCAAACGCTTCCGTGGCCGTGAACCGCAGTTGGACGCCATGCTCGCGCATTACGGCATCAAAGGATGAGTATCTGCTTAATCGCAGAGGAAGGCGCCGATAGTGGCGCCTTATCTTCTCTGGCCGCACGCTGGGGGCTGGTTTCCGATCCCGATGCGGTTATGGCGCTGGTGCTGACTGCCGAACGTTTGGAGCTGCGTAAGCAGGACGAACCAAAGCTTGGCGCTATTTTCGTGGATTTCGTTGGTGGGGCGATGGCGCACCGTCGCCGCTTTGGCGGTGGACGCGGTGAGGCTGTAGCCAAAGCCGTGGGTATCAAAAAAGATTACCTGCCGGATGTCGTGGATGCGACGGCCGGGCTGGGGCGCGATGCCTTCGTGTTGGCCGCATTAGGCTGCCACGTACGCATGGTGGAGCGTAATCCAGTAGTTGCAGCGCTGCTGGACGACGGATTGCAGCGTGGCTATCGGGACGCAGAAATTGGCCCATGGCTACGGGAGCGGCTGACGTTGCTGCACGCGTCGAGCATGACCGCGCTGCGCGATATCACACCGCCGCCGGATGTGGTTTATCTCGATCCGATGTTCCCGCATAAACAAAAGAGCGCGCTGGTGAAGAAAGAAATGCGGGTGTTTCAGTCGCTGGTGGGTGCGGATGACGATGCCGATGCGCTGCTGGAACCCGCCCGCGCGCTGGCGAAAAAACGCGTCGTGGTGAAGCGGCCAGACTATGCACCGCCGCTGGCTGGCGTACCGGCACAGTCTATGCTGGAAACCAAAAGCCACCGCTTCGATTTCTATCTTCCCGTCTGAACAATCTCATCGCCGCGACGCTAAGCGTATCGGCGACTAAAAACTTAGCCTGCTTCGCATTTCCTACGCTGCTTTTGCAAAGTCTGTGGCACTAATGAGAAGCAAATCGCATAATTCCGCGCTATCCCCTTTTATGACACTAAGATGACATAATGAAAAAAACGCTTCTGTCACTTCTGCTTTGTTTGAGTACTTCTGCTATGGCCGCTCAAGAACCCGTCAATATTACGATTCTGGGGACATCCGATCTGCATGGCACCTTTGTTCCCTGGGATTACGCCACAGACACCGCCAACATGGCTGGCAGCCTGAGCCAGATCGCCACGCAGGTGCATAAGGTTCGTGCGCAGCAGCCGAATGTGATTCTGGTTGATGCGGGCGATACCATTCAGGGTAACTTTGTCGAAACCTTCAAAAATGACAAAACCAGCCCGATGATCCTCGGTTTTAATGCCCTGAATTATGACGTCTGGGTGCTGGGCAACCATGAGTTCGATTTCGGGCTGAACGTGCTTTCCACCTCGCTTGACCAGTTCAAAGGCACCGCGCTGGCGGGCAACATTTTTTGGGAGAGCGGTAAGCCTTACTTACCCGCCTATAAAATTGTCGAACGGCAGGGCGTGAAGATTGGCATCATCGGCATGGATACGCCGATGACCGCGGAATTCGCCAAAGGCACTGACCGCGTGAAAGGGCTGAACTTTACCGATCCTGTCGGGGCGGTAAAAACCGTTATCCAGCAAATCCACGGTAAAGTGGATGCCATCGTACTGGTCGCCCATATGGGCATCGATAACGAGAACCAACGGCCGGGCACTGGCGTCGGTGATATCGCTCGCGCCAACCCTGAATTAGCCGCCATCGTCGCGGGCCATATGCACGTAAAAGTGGACAAAGAGGTGATTAATGGCGTGATTGTCACCGAACCGGACAGATATGGTCGTGCACTGTCGCGCATCGATTTGCAGTTTGAACAGCAGAATGGCAAATACGTGCTGATCAACAAAGACAGCTATACCTATTCGATCAAGGACGTGGATTCTGACCGCAAGATGGAAGACATCTACGAGCCTTATCACAATACCCTGCGCGCCAACGCTAATCGCCCGATTGCGCAGCTTCTTGGGCACGATCTGGTGCCGCAAGATGCCGTGAAAGGCATTCCTCAGGTACACGTGCAGGACACCGGTATCAGCGCCCTGTTCCAGGAAGCCAGCCGCCATTACGCCCCTAAAGCGCAGGTCATCGCGCTGCAAATTGATAACGATCGGCCCAAGCTGAACGTCGGCACCATCGCCGCGAAGGACATTGCCTTTAACTATCAATACGCTGGCGGTGAGATCACGGTTTATCAGCTCACCGGTAAAGAACTGAAGAAATACATGGAATGGTCTGCGGGTTACTTCAACCAGTTGCAGGACGGCGATGTGACTTACAGCTTCAATCCGCAGCGCCGCGCGTCCAAGTATTCCACCAATGATTTCTTCGACGGCGTGACGTACACCATCGACCTGACAAAACCCGCTGGGCAGCGCATTACCGACCTGAAAATGAATAACGGCACGCCGGTTACCGACGACATGCCGATTCGTCTGGGCATGAACAGCTACCGCATGGGCCACCTGACGCAGAAAGGCGGCGTGCTGGAAGGCATGCAGTTCCCGGTACTGTCGGACACCAAAGCGGAATATGGCGAAGAGGCAGGCACAATTCGTAACCTGACTATCCGCTATCTGACCGAGGTGAAAAAAGGCCAATACGAGGGTACGGTGCCGCAGCGCTGGAAGCTGGCAGGATTGCAGGGCTATGAGCGCGAACGCCGCATTATCGAATCGCTGCTCAACAGCGGGAAAATCAGCGTGCCAACCTCAGACGACGGTCGCTACAGCAACGTGCAATCCATCAACGTGAAATCGCTGCTACTGCCGGATACCGCGCAGAAGGAGAAACGCGTAGCGGAATTGACGCAACAGCGCGACAGCGCCACCAACGCATTGACCAAACAGCGGTTGAACGATCAACTGACTATTATCGCGGCCATTAACTAACCGACGCTTCAGCGGGAATCCAAGATCGCTGACGATGTGCGTCGAGCGGTGATAATGGATAGATCGTAAAGAGGCTGCACAGCCTGCCATTGGCAGGCTGTATTATCTCTCGCTGCGGGCTTTCCAGCGTTCGCTCGTCAGGTAGCCGTTCACGCCCACATCCAGGAAAGGGCGTGGCGGCAAGTAATTTGCCTGTCCGAGCGATTGCATATCGCTAATCAGCGGGTTGTCTTCACATAGCGCCAAATCCGCCAGAATATGCCCGGCAGCGGTTTGCTTCGACAGCCCCGCCCCGTTACAGCCCGCTGACGCGTATACATTGTCGCTTAACTGCCCCCAAATTGGCGCGCCGTTGCGCGTGACGCTAATCAAGCCTGACCAGGTATGCGCCATCTTCACATCGCTCAACTGCGGGAACATCCGGGCAAAAATAGCCGCGTGACGACGCGCGTGGCGTCCGGTTTCTACCGCGCTATTGACCAGCTCCGGGGTAAATTTCACATGCTCCCGAATCAGGAAACGATGGTCACGCGTATAGCGCAGCGTCGCGCTGGCCAGCGCATTGACCGGCGTCAGCCCCCAGTCCGGCATATCGCCCATACGTGCTAGCTGTTCCGCATTTAGCGGTTCCGTCAGCGTCGCGAAGGTCGCCACGGCAAACACCCGACCATTGAACAGCGGCAGGCCGCGCGCCGCGCCGTTAATCGCCATCATCAGCTTATCTGCCTGAATCTCGCCGTACGGCGTTTCCACGCGAATGCGCGATCCCGTTTCGATATTCAACGCCGGAGAATGGGCGTAGACCGTCACGTTCTTCGGTAGGTTCGCCACCAGCCCGACCACCAGCGCCGCCGGGTTTAGCAAAATGCAATTGGGGGTGTACACCGCACGATGATAGAAAGATGTGCCGAGGCGGCGAGCAAGCTCGTCTTTTTCCACCACCTGATAGGATTCACCCAAATCGTCCAATTCACGGACATAGGTATCGATCAGGCCGTCAAACGTCGAACTGACAGCGCAGTGATATTTCCCCGCCACGCTCCAGTCGCACGCAATCGCATGGCGATCCACCTTCTCTTTCAGATGCGCGACGCCGGACTGCAACAGGCGACGATACGCCGCCGCTTTTTCCAGTTCGGCCGTCGAACTGCCGATGTTATGCGGCAAATCGATCACGAAACCGGAGTTACGCCCAGAGGCATTGTCGCCAATCTCACCCGCATCCAGCAGGATAATGTGTTTATCCGGGCGCTGCTCAGCCAGACGCTGTGCAAAGGCAATCCCCGCATAGCCCGCGCCGATCACCAGCCAGTCCGCCGTTGTTTTTCCACGCTGCTGCGGATAATTCGGTTTATCGATAAGATCTGCCGACCAGCCATTACGATTCTGATCGAAAGGAAGATGTTTGATTTTCACAATGGTGTAAGCCTTGAAGAGAACGGGTTGTACCAGAAGACTGACGATACGCAATGCTGATTAAGATAAAGAAAGGCAGGAAGCGGTGTCCAGCAAGAAATGTCGCTAACACTTAGATAAATAGGTGAAAAGTCAAAGCGCCTGCGAATACAGGCGCTCAGAAGGACTAAAGCGTTACACGACGCCCTGCGCCAGCATCGCGTCGGCCACTTTTACAAAGCCCGCCACGTTAGCACCGCGCACGTAGTTAGTCTGGCTGTTTTCACCGCCGTACTGCACACAGGCATTGTGAATATCCAGCATGATGTGGTGCAGACGCGCATCCACCTTCTCGGCTTTCCAGCCCAAACGTGCTGCGTTCTGCGCCATTTCCAGACCGGATGTCGCCACGCCGCCGGCGTTGGCCGCTTTGCCCGGCGCAAACAGTACGCCTGCATCCAAGAACGCGTCGGTCGCTGGGATCGTGGTTGGCATGTTGGCACCTTCTGCCACGGCTTTCACACCGTTAGCAATCAGCGTCTGCGCCGCAGGCAGATCCAGCTCATTCTGCGTCGCACACGGCAGCGCGATGTCTACCGGTACTTCCCACGGCGTTTTACCTGCGAGGTAGGTCAGCTTCGCTTCGCGCGCGTAATCTTCCACGCGGCCATAGCGTTTGTTTTTAATCTCTTCCAGCAGCGCCAGTTTCTCTGGGGTAAATCCGCTCTCATCCACCACCGTGCCGTTAGAATCCGATGCCGTAACCACGCGTGCACCCAGTTCCATCGCTTTTTCAATCGCGTACTGCGCCACGTTACCAGAACCGGATACCGCGACACGCATGCCTTCAAAGCCAAGACCGTGGCGTTTCAGCATCGCTTCCGTGAAGTAGATCAGGCCGTAGCCCGTCGCTTCAGGACGGATCAGACTGCCGCCGAACGACAATCCTTTACCCGTGAAGACGCACGCCGTGTTGTTGGTCAGTTTCTTCATCATGCCGGTCATGAAACCGACTTCACGGCCGCCCACGCCGATGTCGCCTGCCGGAACGTCCGTATCCGCGCCCAGATGACGATACAGCTCCGTCATCAGCGCCTGACAGAAGCGCATGACTTCGCCCTGGCTTTTCCCTTTCGGGTTAAAGTCCGAGCCGCCCTTGCCGCCGCCCATTGGCAGCGTCGTCAGCGCATTTTTGAAGGTCTGCTCGAATCCGAGGAATTTCAGAATCGACAGGTTAACGGACGGGTGGAAACGCATGCCGCCTTTGTACGGACCAATCGCGGAGCTGAACTGGACACGCCAGGCGCGGTTCACCTGTACCTGACCTTTGTCGTCCGTCCATGCGACGCGGAACTGAATCACGCGTTCCGGTTCTACCAATCGTTCCAGCAGGCTGTAATCCGCATAGTGAGGGTTCTGCTCCAGAAAAGGCCACAGAGTGGAAAGGACTTCATTAACGGCCTGTAGAAACTCAGGCTGATGCGGATCGCGTTGTTGAACAGAATCAAGAAAACTTGCCAGAGATACGATTTGTGCCATGAACAGCTCCTGATTGAACGAATAAGTCCCCGTCTGCTTCTTTATTTTTAGACACGCAGAAGCTTGTGGGATCGGTGAAAATGATGTTGTGTCCTCTGGACTATAACACTGGCGATGGATATTTAAGCAAGCGTTTTCTTTTCAGATAAACGTTATAATCCAATGGGATAGGAAGGGTTTTTTGGCGTTTTGAGAAGAAAAATTTGCCATAAGTTTTTGTTATATAACAAAAGGCACAGCTAAGAAGCCGTGCCTTTCATCACTGAAAAAAAATGCAAAAAAAGCTAATTTTTATTCGTCTTCATCATCACGCAACGGCACGATGAGCATGTCGACATGTACGGTATTAATCAGCTGACGAGCAGAAGACATCAGTTTGCTCCAGAAGTCCTGATGGTGACCGCACAGCACGAGGTCGACATCGTATTTCTTAATCGCATCAACCAGCACCTGCCCTAAATCGCCGCTGCCGCTCAGCGTCTCGCTGATAGGGTAGCCCGCGTTCTGGGACAGCTCAGCCAACGCATTCTGGGTTTCTTCGGAGATACGCTGTTGCATGTCACCCAGATTGACGTCAATAAGCCCAGTATAGAGATCGGAGTAGTTCACATCGACGTGGATTAACGACACTTTCGCATTGTACGGTCTTGCCATTGAAACCGCTTTTTCCACTAACACTTTGCTTTCTGGAGAAAGGTCAACAGCAATAAGGATGTGTTTGTAAGCCATAATAAGACTCCTTCCGTAAAGACTAATTAAGGGTTAGCAGATATTTCTCCTGCCAATCTGATACTTACCAGCGGATTATAGGATAGCACTCGTCCACGCTATCGGACTGTTCAGTCGATCACAACCCGTTTTCAAACCTGTTAATTCTATTGATAAGTGTAGTAGAAACCCCTCCTTTTCACAGTCAAATCGCGTAGCTTCTCCTTTCAGAAAGGGCATTATCTCGTCGAAAATCGTCCTTCATGCCGATTGCACCTGCCTCTCTGGCACAAACGAACATTCTTCTTCTACACTACAAGTAGGGAGCGGTGAGCCTGTCCGCTGCACCCTGGGATGGAAAACGAGAATGGGGCTAGCCGTGATGCCGTTGGCTATCCAAAATGACAATAAAATCGTGCGCAAGCGCGTGGCATAACTATTCGTAGAAAAATGTCACAGACAAACGTCGTAGATAAGCGTCGCGGATAAAGAGTAGCGCTTGTCATCGGTGACAGGTGGACAACGGGAAGGTATGGCCATCGAATCTGACGAATAGAACGACCGGGAGGGAAGCATGATTAGTACATTTGCGCTTTTCTGGGCTTTATGTATCGTCTGCATCATCAATATGGCGAGGTACTACTCTTCATTGCGCGTGTTACTGCTGGTTTTGCGTGACTGTGACCCGCTGCTTTACCAATACGTTGACGGAGGGGGATTCTTTACCTCGCACGGCCAGCCAAGCAAGCAAATCAGGCTGGTAGGCTATATCTACGCACAACGCTATCTTGATCATCACGACCCTGAGTTTATTCGCCGCTGCGAGCGGGTGCGGGGACAATTCCTGCTCACGACCGCCTTGTGTGGCCTCATTGTCATCAGCCTGATTGCCATGATGATATGGTATTAAAACATCGTACTTATATAATTATTGGTACTTACACTCTCTGGTATTAACACCATGAACGTCGATAAAAAGTAAAAAGGCGATTCCCCACAGAATCGCCTTTTTTATTTATGCGTGATGAATTACCGCAATTAGATCAGCTTCAACGCCAGCCAGTACAGCGTACCGGACATCAGCATTGAGACAGGCAGCGTCAACACCCAGGCAAGCAGAATACTTCTTATCGTTTTGCCCTGTACGCCACCACCGTCCGCAATCATCGTCCCGGCAACCGCCGAGGACAATACGTGCGTGGTGGAAACTGGCATACCGGTATAGCTGGCGACACCAATCGACAGGGCCGCCGTCACCTGCGCCGAAACGCCCTGTGCGTACGTCATGCCTTTCTTACCAATCTTCTCACCGATAGTCACTGCAACGCGTTTCCAGCCCACCATGGTGCCCAGAGACAGCGCCAATGCGACAGCGACGATAATCCAAAGAGGGGCATACTCAATCGTCTGCAGCATGTCTTTGCGCAGATTACTCAGGTAGCGCTTATCTTCGCCCGACGTTTCTGGCAGCTTGATCACCCGATCCATTGTGTCAGAGATACACATCAGCAAACGACGCACTCTGCTGCGATCGTCAGGGTTCAGCTGGTCGTAACTTTTCAGGTTATTCAGCAGACCCTGTGTACGGTCAATCGCAATCATCACGCGTGAACTGTCACAGTGAAACTCTTTCTGACCGTTGCCGGGAATCGTGCTTTCTGGCGTAGGAATGACTGGCGGAGACAGGTCGATAACGTGCGTCAGCGCGTCGCCGTGCTGCTTGTAGTATTCCTGCAAATTGACAACGGCATCACGGGTACGGCTGATGTCATAGCCAGACGCGTTCATGTTGACAATAAACCCGGCTGGCGCGACGCCAATCAGCACCAGCATAATCAAGCCGATACCTTTCTGACCGTCGTTTGCACCGTGAGAGAAGCTCACCCCAATCGCCGATAAAATCAGCGCGGTACGCGTCCAGAACGGCGGCTTACGTTTGCCGTCCTGCTTTTCGCGATCGACAGGCGTCAGATGCACGCGCTTGCGTTTTTTGCTGTTGTTCCAGAATCGACGCAGCACCAGCACCAGCAGGCCTGCAACCACCATCCCCACAATCGGCGAGAGCAGCAACGACAGGAAAATGCTGATCATTTTCGGCACGTTCAACGCATCCACAACGGAGGTATCCGTCAACAGCGCGTTGGTTAAACCAATACCAATAATGGAGCCGATCAGCGTGTGAGAACTGGAGGCAGGAATACCGAAGTACCAGGTACCCAGGTTCCAGATAATGGCGGCCAGCAGCATGGAAAAGACCATCGCCAGACCGTGCGCCGAACTCACGTTCAGCAATAAATCCGTGGGGAGAAGGTGAACAATTGCATAGGCCACGCTCAGGCCGCCCAGCAGTACACCGAAGAAATTAAAGACACCCGCCATAACAACAGCAAACTCGGCACGCATGGCGCGGGTATAAATAACAGTGGCAACGGCGTTCGCAGTATCGTGAAAACCGTTGATGGCTTCATACATCAGTACAAACAACAAAGCCAATATCAACATCAGGCCAGTGTAGTAATCCAAACCGGCAAATAAATGTAGCATAAACGTTAGGCCATTTAGTGGTCATGAACGCGGCGCATTATCGGCGACAAGCAGGGGTCGGGAAAAGCGAAATATGACATTTTTTTGACTTAATATGTGACGACGATCGGTGGATAAATCACTTAATCAATAAAAATCAAATAATTATATATTTTTACTAAAATATGCAAATTGTTACGCTGGTATCGAACAAAAACCAACACTACAATTTGCCGCCCTATGGCTTATCGGCCTGTGGCAATCCAAGAAGATAAAATCACTCATCGGAGAAATGCATTGTGGAACAGTTTGACGCTGTCATCATCGGTGCCGGTGCAGCAGGCATGTTTTGTGCGGCACAGGCAGGACAACGCGGACTGCGTGTTCTACTGCTCGATAACGGCAAGAAGGCTGGCCGGAAAATATTGATGTCCGGCGGCGGGCGCTGCAACTTTACCAATATGTATGCAGAGCCGGCGGCCTATCTGTCTCACAATCCTCACTTTTGTAAATCAGCGCTGGCGCGTTATACCCAATGGGATTTCATCAGCCTGGTCAACAGCCACCGCATCGCTTATCACGAGAAAACGCTCGGTCAGCTATTCTGCGATGATTCCGCACAGCAAATCGTGGACATGCTGGTAACAGAATGTGAGCGGGCGAATGTCACCCTCCGTCTGCGCAGTGAAGTGACCTCGGTGGAGAAATCAGACGATCGGTTCACCGTCCAGCTAAGCAACGGCACATCATTCCAGAGTGCATCGCTGGTCGTTGCCTGCGGCGGCCTGTCGATGCCCGGCCTGGGCGCGACGCCGTTTGGCTACCAGCTTGCCGCACAGTTCGGTATCAACGTGCTCCCAACTCGTGCTGCACTGGTACCCTTTACGCTACACAAGCCGCTGCTCGAACAGCTGCAAACGCTCTCCGGCGTCTCCGTGCCGACCGTCGTCACCGCAGAAAACGGCGTGACGTTCCGTGAAAATATCCTGTTTACACACCGTGGGCTTTCTGGCCCCGCTATTTTGCAGATCTCCAGCTACTGGCAAGCGGGTGAATTCGTCACCATCAATCTGCTGCCCGATCGCGATCTCACCCAACTTATTAATGACGAGCGCGCCGCTCACCCGAACCAAAGCCTGAAAAACACGCTGGCACAGTGGCTACCTAAACGACTGGTTGAATGCCTACAGGAGTTAGGACAACTGCCGGACGTCACACTGAAACAGCTCAACAGCACACAGCAAACGCAGATTGAACAGAGCCTGCAACAGTGGCGCGTGCAGCCAAACGGTACGGAAGGTTATCGCACAGCCGAAGTCACCATCGGCGGCGTTGACACCCGCGCGCTATCCTCAAAAACCATGGAAGCCAGCGCGGTGCCGGGGCTGTATTTCATCGGCGAAGTGGTCGATGTGACCGGCTGGCTCGGCGGCTATAACTTCCAATGGGCGTGGAGCTCAGCATGGGCGTGCGCGCAGGCACTGCCTTTTAGCAAATAGGCACTATAATAATCTCTATTCAGCACTCTCCTTTGATTCACGGAGAAAAGGACGTCTCTACATAGGCCTCTGCTGCCAGAAAGGAGATGTGGATGAGCCCTAGACGTAGTAAACCTAAAATCAACATATTGCAGTTGCTGGTTGCAGGCATGCTGCCACTGCTGCTTGGTTTATTGTTCACGTTTGTTGAGTCCAGATTAATGGTAAAACGCGATTTGGAATCCACCGCGCAAATCGCAATGAATCATGCTGAGAATATTTCGACACAGGCATGGCAGATGGTGGATCGCCTCCAGCGCTTTCATGGTCAGCCCTGCGACGTCATCGGCGATGAACTGCAACGTCTTGGCTCGGTCTTTTCTTACTTCCGCGCTATCGGCGTTATCCATAATACCGACGTCTATTGCTCTTCAACGTTTGGCAGCACGCTGACACCCATAAGCCGCGTCATTCAACAGCCGCTACCGGAGACCTATTCTGAACGCTGGAGCCTGTCGATTGCCGGTTCAGATAACGTGAAAGAACGCCCGGCGCTGATCTTCGTCCAGATGCCTCCTACGGGTTACGGCGCTTATGCCATGGTCGATGCGCAATATCTGATCGACCTCATGACTGCGATTAGCAAGATTCGCGGCTATCAACTCATCCTGCAAATGGATAACGGTCACCCGATTCAAACGGGCCCAACCATTACGCCGCACAGAAGCCTATTTTCTACCTCTGCGCTTGAAATCAAGTCGAGCCGCTTTCCGATTACCCTCAATGTTACCGCCCCTGCCACCCAGGAAATCACCAACTGGAAGCAGGCATTTTTCACGTTTCTGCCACTGGCTATTATCCTCTCTCTGCTTTTCACTACGGCAATGTGGTACTGGCAAAAACGTAAATTATTCTTCCGCGAAGAAATCCGTAAGGGTATCGCTAACGGCGAATTTTCCGTCTATTACCAGCCTATCTATGACACGGAATCACGAGCCTGTACTGGAGTAGAAACGCTACTGCGCTGGCGACGCAGCGACGGGCAGTGGATTAGACCCGATATATTTATTTCTGCCGCCGAAGCAGAAAGTATGATCATTCCCATCACACGACATTTATTTGAGCTGGTAGCGTCAGATATTGCTAGTTGGCAGGTAAAACCGGGGTTCCATCTGGGGCTCAACGTTGCAGCAGAGCATTTGCATCACCCAAGTTTCGTATCAGACGTACACCGCTTCGCAGAGAAAGTCGCCGCTCATTCATTAAACATTACGCTGGAACTGACAGAACGTAACCTCATTAGCAACGGCCCTGAAATCATACAGCGCCTGCATCAGCTGCGTGAAGATGGCTTTATGATTGCCATTGATGACTTCGGCACTGGCCACTGTTCACTCTCTTACCTGCAAAATTTTCCGCTGGATTGCCTGAAAATAGACCAGGGATTTGTTGGCGCGGTTTCATCACCGGATGAAGAAGCCCCTATTCTTGATGCCATTATTACGTTGAGCCATCGCATCAAGCTTCAATCCGTAGCGGAAGGCGTGGAAACCGAACAACAGCTCCTGTATTTACAACGACGCGGCGTCAAATATATACAGGGATTCCTTTATGCCAAGCCAATGGACAATGAATCGTTGCTGGTCTGGCTTCACTATAATGGCAATAAATCGATTGAGAGCTTTATGAATAAAAACAAAGAAGGGGAAAAGCAGTAATAACCGGCGGAAGGCTGTCCACCGGCATTCAATAATAGGAAAATCAGAAACGGTAACCGACGCCAATATTAAAGCTATCGATGCGTGTTTCATAAATCTTCGTGCCTTCGTAGCCAATATCAATCGCCCAGTTTGCTACTGGCGTGATTTGGATACCGGCACCATAAGCAAAGCGCGTTTCCTTCTCACTACCGGAATCAGCAAAAGCACCGTAATCGTATTTCCAATCCGCTTTGCCATGACCAACGCCCGCCAGGCCATAAACACTGACGACATCATTAAAACGGTAAGATGGCCCCGCCATCAAGGAGTAGTATTTAATTTTAGTCGTATCATTGGAGTTGAAGTCACGATCATAATAATCTTCTTTTGCCCCCAGATAAGTGAAAGAGCCGATAATACCGAGCGCAGAATCGCCCTGATAATGATATTTAGCGGTAATCCCTTTTGCATCTTTAAAGTCATCGACTTTCGCCTGAGCATAACCCAAAGACACCGTTTGTGTCGCCTGAGCAGCAGACATTCCCATGGCACAAGCAATCAAAGTGGAGAGTAGCAGTGTTGTTTTTTTCATGATCGAAACATCTTCCATATTTGAATAAAAAGACGGTTTCAACAAAGCGAATATATAAGTATCGCGAATGTTGTCCGCACATAAACTTACATTTAAATACGAAGAGGTAAAGTCAGACTTATTTTTAAACAATCGAATTGAAATTTATTTAAATCATTAAAAAACAAAAAGATATATATTATTCATGGTAATTAACGTGCGAGTTTCAACACTATTTTTGGGAACATTCTGAACTGAAGACCGAGGAAATATGGAAATTTTCGACGCCAAAGAATACGGAGGTAAAACCCTACACTCATAAAGGGAAACGTTTCAAAACGACTATTTTTTAAACAAAAACGTTCTTAAAACGAGATTATTTTTAAACCGATAGTATGAGTAGACGATGATTCGAAACAGGAGAAAAATTGAGGATGACTTACTTGAGAATGGCTTACTGAGGAAGAAAGTTGGTCGGCGAGAGAGGATTCGAACCTCCGACCCACTGGTCCCAAACCAGTTGCGCTACCAAGCTGCGCTACTCGCCGAATGCGGGCGCATATTACTGCTACCTTATTAGAGCGTCAATACCTTTTTAGCAAAAGGATTCCGGCTGTCGTTAAAGTATCCATCTCTTGTATTTACAGCCTGAAACCGACGTCCTTGTCCGTGATTCATGTCAATTTGCGGGTTTGTGGCACCAGTTATTTTTAGGGTTAATACCGCCGTCAGGCGATGTGTATCCCACACATCCAAGAATCGTATCAAACAGCTCTTCATGGCGATGTGTTTTGCCAACGCGCTGCTGAGCCTTCAACTGCTCAAACGCATGCTGGTTATCGGGATCAGCCAGAAACTTATCCGATGTCCACACCATCATCGGTGAACGGAACTGTTCAGGCGGTGCCATCTGACGCGGCGTGCCGTGCAAATGATAGTTATCATCGATGGATTCACCGTGATCGGAGGCATAAAACACAATCGCTTTCTTATCCCGCACCTGATCGATCACGCTATCAATAAAGCTATCGGTATAGAGCACGCTATTATCGAAAGCATTAATCAACTGCTCACGCGTGCAAGAGGCATCAACGCCCATACATTCTGGCTGATAGCGCGCATAGCTGCGAGGATAGCGCATGGAATACAAATAGTGGGAACCTTTGGTATGCAGCACAATCAGGTGCTTACCTTTGGGGTAGCGTGCCAGCGATTCCTTGACCTCATCGACCAGCAACATATCTTGCACCGACTTGCCGTCATTGTGTTTCTCTGACGCAATCATTTCACGGAAAGAATAGTTGTTTGCCTCGATACTATTGTAAAACCAGACCTCGCTTTGCATAGCAAACAGCTCAGAGGTAAAGCCCAGCTCTTTCAGCACAGCAAAGATGTTCTGCTCTTTCAGGGTTCGCTGCGGGTTGTCTTCCGTACCGCCTTCTCGCACAAACATACAGCGCATGGAAAGCTTGGTTGAGGTATCACACGACTGACCACGGAATGCGACCAGGTTTTTTTCTTTTGATAGCTTCGGCGTCGTATCTCGCTCGTAGCCTAACAGCCCCATATGATCCCAACGGGTGGTTTCACCGATAATAAAAACGACGTAGGTATCGTCAATGCCTTTCGGCGGGACATAGGTAAAATGCTGAGCCGGATCGAAAAGATTAGAAGAATCCTGGCTCTCGTCATACTTGGTGTACGCAAATAACCCTAACGCAGACAACCAGTTAGAAGGAAGATACGAGTGAGCCACCACGCCACCATAGCTGGGCAAATCCACATTGGATTCTCGCTCGGACACTGACTGAACGTTGTCCATATAGCGAAGCGGCATCCAAACCAGCGCAACAACGGCGATAAGAACCAGAAGAGGAATCAGCCGCTTTCCCGGTGATTTAAGCTGTTCGATCAGCGTATGACGTAGCGAGTTCTTCCAGATCAAAAACAGCGGCAGTGCACTTACCACCAGCATCCACAGGAAAAAACGAAAACCAATCACTTCTTTAGAAAGATCAATATCCGTGGTCATGACCGCAGCAATAATGCCATAGCCAATCACAACATTAAAAAACGTCATGTAATAGCTGGCAGCAACGGAGATCAGCACCAAGAGAGAAGCAATTATCCGATAAAAACGGCGTCCCCCGAGTGAAATAATCCTCATCAGGAAAAAGGTAAATAAGATACTCGCGGTCAATTCGACAAGAGCAGGAATAAACGTTGGAACCTGGCTACCAGCAGAGAGTGAAAAATAATCAAACCGGCGATAATACACTGAGATATTGAGAAAAAGACCAATATAGACTGCCAGGACAAACGATAATTTGGGTTGCGAAAAAGATGCTACAAACTTCATTATGACAAGTGCTCCAACAAACCTTTCTTATTATCTGAAGTTATACGACAACATCCGTATGCCTGAGTTCAACGGAAATAATCAGACTCACAGGCATTTCTATATCGCAAAACAGCAAATAGGCGTAGATCTTTAATTCGTAAATTTTACTTATGATTAAGTAGGGAGAACAGAAAAAAATTGTCCTTTTATGTGAATGAATCCATGAAAAAATAAAAGGCACGCTCCCAATCTGTTATGAAAAATTACCACTGCTTATCTATGTACGCCTTCACGACCTAATCGGGCAATTAATTCCACCACGATAGGGTGCTTCAGGAACGCCATAATCTCTTCCGCACGTCGCTCCCCAATACCGGAGAACTGTCGCCACTGTTGCGCTGTCCATTGCTGTAACGCCAGCCAACCCACATTATCCAATGCGCTACTGGCGGAACGAGGCACAGGAATACCCAGCGCAAGCAGCCAGCGGGATGATGGCATCTGCCGTGCAGACTGCAAGCTTGTATAAATATCTCGCGCCCGCTTATCGCCCATGCCATTGACCGCATTAAGCTGTGCCTCCGTCAGAGATAGCCATGACAGCACATCCTCCAGTAAATCATGTTGTATCAGACGCTGCCACATCCCTTCACGCACTCCTGTCAGATTTAAACCATGCTCTCCACTCAACCAGACTAAGCGCGCCAGAAATTGCTGCTGACAAGCCACGCTATACCGAAAACAGCTAAGAGCATGGAAATCATGTTCATTAGGGGAAACGATGGCAGGCCGCTCAGTACCACGCCATACCACATTATCCAGACGTGGAATCCCCTGCCCTGCCAGACTGACACTCACCCGATCGCCGGGTAACACATCCCACTGTTTCCAACGCGACAGCGAGCCCACATTCACCCGGCTGACCGATTTGTCATCCAATTTCAAAGGATTAAGCTTCAGTACGACGGCGACTTTACCCGTCCGTCCGACAGAAAATGCCACATCAGCCACTTCCGCAACCTGATGAACAGGTGGATATTTCCATGCGATCGCCCAGTCGGCTGATGTATTACGCCAATAGCGCCCCTGCGGCTCTTTAGTCTGGCGAATCACCACGCCATCTGTCACGAAGGGTAGCGGACTGTGATACCAATGATGACGCCATTTCTCCGCATCGGCGAATGACCCAATGGCATGGGTATAGTCCGCCGTCATCGCAAACCCCATTTCCTTCAATTTCTCCAGACGCTCGGGCATCGTCTTTGGGCCATCCGGCCATTCCCAGACAAACAGACCAATCTGCGACAACACGGGAGATGGCTGATGACGACGCATCTCACCGGCCACGACCGAGCGGGCATTAACGCCGCCCTGGGTACGCTGTCGATGATCGGTCATCTTCAGGAAAAGCTCCCCTTGTAGTACCAATGAGGAAGGCGCATCGGTTAATAAATGAGGAATTCCCAGAATCAGGCGCACTTTTTCCGTCCAGTCTTCACCTTGCAGGCCGTTACCCCGGCTAACTGCGGACACGAACTTGCCGTGCTGATAGACCAACGTAACAGCCACACCATCAACTTTTGGCTGAATCCATAAATCCTCATGCGATGCGATCCATTGCACCAGTTGTCGACGGTCGGACAATTTTTTCAGTCCCGTATGGGCAACGGGGTGAGGCTGCTTGCCATTATCGGGCAACCGAGCAGGAATAGCGTTTTGAGGCTGAAAACAGCCTAACCACTGGTTTAACTGGTCCCGCAGTTGATCGTAAACGTCATCTTCTATCGGGCTTTTCCCTTCGGTGTAATACACGTCATCCCACTGTTCTAGCTGGTGACGCAATGCATCAATTTCCTTGCCGGAACGCGTGCTATCCCAATCGGGGCACACCGCAGCCATGGCAGGGAAATTGCTGATGCCCCCCATGGCGATGATGATTAAAAATGTATGAATCCTGAGCCACATAACCCCTCCTGCCATCCATTAGCGAAGGGCCGCAGTACATAGCAACGGAGAGGAAAATACGAGGCAAAAAAAGGAGAAATGCCAAACGCGCCGCAAGATGATTCATTGTTTACAGCAGCGATAAAAAAGACGGGAACGCGCTTCGCAATCTAAAAAAGAAACGTTGGCAAAAAATTTTCCCGATGGCATAACGAAAAAACAGTCAGAGGAGAATTTATCGCAGCGCGACTGATGACATATAGGCGTGTATAATGCAGAGAAATGCGCATTTTTCTGCTGCATATCACCATTCACCATCGTAACCGTTAATAAAACTTCATTATGGCTCAAGGCACGTTATATATCGTTTCTGCTCCCAGTGGAGCTGGGAAATCCAGCCTGATTCAGGCGTTATTAAAAACTCAGCCGCTTTACGACACTCAGGTATCGATTTCGCATACCACGCGAGCGAAACGACCGGGAGAAAACCACGGCGAACACTATTTCTTCGTCGAAGTCGATGAATTTAAGCGTATGATTCAGGATAACGAGTTTCTGGAACACGCTGAAGTCTTTGGCAATTACTACGGTACATCCCGGCCGGCAATTGAACAGGTATTAGCGACTGGCGTTGATGTTTTTCTGGATATCGATTGGCAAGGAGCCAAGCAAATTCGTGCCCAGATGCCGCACGCGCGCAGTATTTTCATTCTGCCGCCGTCAAAAGAAGAGTTGGCTCGCCGCCTGCGTGGCCGTGGACAAGACAGCGATGAAGTCATTGCGCGTCGTATGTCTCAGGCAGTGGCTGAAATGACGCACTACGGCGAGTATGATTACCTGATTGTGAATGATGATTTCGATCTGGCGCTGCTCGATCTAAAAACCATTATTCGCGCCGAACGTCTGCGTTTGAGCAGACAACAGGTTCGGCATGATGCATTAATCACCAAACTATTGGCAGACTGACGCCTCTTTCAGTATGATGCGCAGTCATTTTATTTCCTGTGGAGTAGCACATTATGGCACGCGTAACTGTTCAAGACGCTGTAGAGAAAATTGGTAACCGTTTTGACCTGGTGTTGGTCGCTGCTCGTCGCGCCCGTCAAATCCAGACTGGCGGCAAAGATCCGCTGGTTCCTGAAGAAAACGATAAGTACACCGTGATCGCACTGCGTGAAATCGAAGAAGGTCTGATCAACAACCAGATTCTGGATGTTCGTGACCGTCAGGAACAGCAAGAGCAGGAAGCCGCAGAGATTCAGGCGGTTACCGCGATTGCTGAAGGCCGTCGTTAATCACACCACGAGTCGCCCTTGTACATTTTTGAAAGCCTTAATCTGCTGATTCAACGTTATCTGCCAGAAGATCAGATCAAACGTTTACAGCAGGCTTACTTAGTTGCACGTGATGCTCACGAGGGGCAGACTCGCTCCAGCGGTGAACCCTACATCACACACCCTGTTGCCGTCGCCTGTATTCTGGCGGAGATGCGTCTCGATTACGAAACGCTGATGGCAGCACTGCTGCATGATGTCATAGAAGACACCCCCGCCACCTATCAGGACATGGAACAGCTTTTTGGTAAAAGCGTTGCTGAACTGGTAGAGGGCGTGTCCAAGCTGGACAAGTTGAAGTTCCGCGATAAGAAAGAAGCGCAGGCTGAAAACTTTCGCAAAATGATCATGGCGATGGTGCAAGATATTCGCGTCATCCTGATCAAACTCGCAGACCGTACCCATAACATGCGCACGCTGGGCTCATTGCGCCCGGACAAGCGCCGCCGCATTGCTCGTGAAACGCTGGAAATCTATAGCCCGCTGGCACATCGACTGGGTATCCATCACCTCAAAACCGAGCTGGAAGAACTGGGTTTTGAGGCGCTCTATCCGAACCGCTATCGCGTTATTAAAGAGGTCGTCAAGGCCGCACGCGGTAACCGTAAGGAGATGATTCAGAAAATCTTGTCGGAAATCGAAGGGCGTTTGACTGAAGCCGGGATTGCCTGCCGCGTTAGCGGCCGCGAAAAACACCTGTATTCCATCTACTGCAAAATGCACCTGAAAGAGCAGCGTTTTCATTCCATCATGGATATTTACGCGTTTCGGGTCATCGTGAAAGAGTTGGATACCTGCTATCGCGTACTCGGTCAGGTTCACAGCCTGTATAAGCCGCGCCCAGGTCGGGTAAAAGACTACATTGCCATTCCCAAAGCTAACGGCTATCAATCGCTGCACACGTCTCTGATTGGCCCACACGGCGTGCCGGTCGAAGTACAAATTCGTACCGACGACATGGATCAAATGGCAGAAATGGGTGTTGCCGCGCACTGGGCCTATAAAGAAGGCGAAAGCAGCACTACCGCACAGGTACGCGCTCAACGCTGGATGCAAAGCCTGCTGGAACTCCAGCAAAGTGCCGGTAGCTCATTTGAATTTATCGAAAGCGTGAAGTCCGATCTCTTCCCTGACGAGATGTACGTCTTTACGCCGGAAGGCCGTATTGTGGAACTCCCCGCAGGCGCGACGCCCGTCGATTTCGCCTACGCGGTACACACCGATATCGGGCATGCCTGCGTCGGCGCCCGCGTCGACCGCCAGCCTTACCCGCTGTCACAGTCGCTCACTAGCGGCCAAACCGTTGAAATCATTACCGCGCCGGGTGCCAGACCAAACGCCGCCTGGCTTAATTTCGTGGTGAGCTCCAGAGCACGCTCCAAAATCCGCCAGATGTTGAAAAACCTCAAGCGTGATGATTCCGTGAGCCTCGGTCGCCGTTTGCTGAACCACGCATTGGGTAATGGTCGTAAACTCTCAGACATCCCTGAAAAGTCGATTCAGCTTGAGCTTGAGCGCATGAAGCTCGCTACGCTGGACGATCTGATGGCGGAAATTGGTATGGGTAATGCCATGAGCGTCGTTGTGGCGAAAAATCTGCTGAACGAACAATCTGAACTGGGAACCACTGGGCTGCGCAAGTTGCCGATCAAAGGTGCAGATGGCGTCATGATCTCATTTGCCAAATGCTGCCGCCCTATCCCCGGCGACCCGATTATTGCCCACGTCAGCCCTGGTAAAGGACTGGTTATTCACCATGAATCCTGTCGCAATATTCGCGGCTATCAGAAAGAACCTGAAAAATTCATGGCGGTAGAGTGGGATAAGGTGACAGAACAAGAGTTCATCGCCGAAATCAAAGTCGATATGTTCAACCATCAGGGCGCGCTGGCGAACCTGACTGCAGCGATCAACGCCGCGAACTCCAATATTCAGAGCATCAATACGGAAGAGAAGGACGGCCGCGTATACAGTGCCTTTATCCGTCTCACGACTCTCGATCGCGTTCATCTGGCCAATATTATGCGTAAAATCCGCGTGATGCCGGATGTCATCAAAGTTAACCGTAACCGAAATTAATCGTCATGACCCCTCAACGTTATGCACGTATAAAAGAAATGCTCAACTGTCGTCAGCCCGATCTGACGATTTGCATGGAGCAGGTGCATAAACCCCATAATATTTCCGCCGTTATCCGTACGGCGGATGCCGTCGGCGTGCATCAGGTCCATGCGATTTGGCCCACCAGCCGGATGAAA
The DNA here is from genome assembly GCF_044751765.1 of Pectobacterium sp. CHL-2024. Lineage (NCBI taxonomy): Bacteria > Pseudomonadati > Pseudomonadota > Gammaproteobacteria > Enterobacterales > Pectobacteriaceae > Pectobacterium > Pectobacterium sp. CHL-2024. The sequence continues at coordinate 191,209 of NZ_JBIXKO010000007.1, forward strand.
ACGCTGGTTTCCTCCGCCGCAGGCAGCAATAGCTGGGTACAGGTGAAAACTCATCGCAATATTGGTGATGCAGTCGGCCATCTGAAAGCAGAAGGCATGCAGGTTCTGGCGACCAATTTATCTGAACACGCGGTCGATTTTCGGGAAATTGATTACACCCGTCCCACCTGTATTCTGCTCGGGCAAGAAAAAACTGGGATTACTGCCGAAGCGCTCAAACTGGCCGATCGGGACATCATTATTCCAATGACCGGCATGGTGCAGTCGCTGAATGTGTCCGTAGCCTCAGCGTTGATCCTGTATGAAGCGCAGCGCCAGCGCCAGATCGCCGGCATGTACCAGCGTGAGGACAGCCCGTTAGATGAAGAAGAGCAGCAGCGCCTGCTTTTCGAAGGGGGCTACCCGGTGCTGGCACGCGTCGCAAAACGTAAAGGACTACCTCGCCCTTATATTGACCATCAGGGTCAGATTGTAGCGGATACCCCGTGGTGGGCCGCGATGCAATCGTCGGAGTGCTGATGAAAGGCCGCCTGCTGAACACCCAACCGCTGAGTACACTTACTGGCGTGGGTGCAAGTCAGGCAGCGAAGCTCGCGCGACTCGGGCTGGAAACCGTACAGGATCTCCTCCTGCATTTACCTCTGCGCTACGAAGATCGCACGCATCTTTACCCGATTGGCGACCTCCTCCCCGGTATGTACGCCACCGTGGAAGGTGAAATCCTACGCAACGACATCACCTTTGGCAGCCGTCGCATGTTGACCTGCCAAATCAGCGACGGCAGCGGCATGCTGACCATGCGCTTCTTCAATTTCAGCGCCGCGATGAAAAACAGCCTCGCACCGGGACAGCGCGTTACCGCTTATGGTGAAATCAAGCGTGGCAAAATCGGCGCGGAGATCATCCATCCTGAATATCGAGTTCAGGGGGATAGTACGCAGGTCGAGTTACAAGAATCGCTCACGCCGGTTTACCCTTCCACAGAGGGCGTTCGTCAGGCCACGCTCCGCAAACTGACCGATCAGGCGCTGGCGTTGCTCGATGCCAACCACATCGATGAGCTGCTGCCTGAATCTCTAAGCCGTTCGCTCATTAGCCTGCCGGACGCACTACGCACCTTACATCGTCCCCCGCCGGATATGCAGCTCAGCGAGCTTGAGCACGGGAAACACCCGGCACAGCAGCGGTTGATTATGGAAGAACTGCTGGCGCATAACCTGAGTATGCTCGCGGTGCGGGCGGGGGAACAACGGCATAAAGCCTCGCCACTACAGGCGCAAGAGGGTTTGAAGCAACAGTTGCTCGCTGCGCTGCCGTTCAAACCCACGCAGGCGCAAGAACGTGTCGTAGCCGAAATTGAAGCGGATATGGCGAAAGATTTCCCGATGATGCGTCTGGTGCAGGGCGATGTGGGTTCAGGAAAAACGCTGGTCGCCGCACTGGCAGCATTACGCGCCATTGCCAACGGCAAACAGGTCGCGCTGATGGCACCCACAGAGCTATTGGCCGAACAGCATGCCCACAATTTCCGTCAGTGGTTTGAACCACTAGGGCTTGAAGTCGGCTGGCTGGCTGGCAAACAAAAAGGGAAAGCGCGTCAGGCGCAGCAGGATGCTATCGCCAGCGGTCAGGTTTCCATGGTTGTCGGGACGCACGCTATTTTCCAGCAGCAGGTACAATTCAACGGGCTGGCATTAGTCATCATTGACGAACAGCACCGCTTTGGCGTGCATCAACGCCTTGCGCTATGGGAAAAAGGCGAAGAACAGGGCTTTCATGCCCATCAATTAATCATGACCGCGACACCGATTCCCCGCACGCTGGCGATGACGGCCTATGCCGATCTGGATACGTCCGTCATTGATGAACTGCCGCCGGGCAGAACCCCCGTCACCACCGTCGCCATACCGGATTCACGCCGCAGCGACATTATCGAGCGCGTGAATAATGCCTGTCAGCAGGAAGGGCGACAGGCCTATTGGGTGTGTACGCTGATCGAAGAATCCGACCTGCTGGAAGCGCAAGCAGCAGAAGCCACCAGCGAAGAGCTGAAGGCTGCCCTGCCGAATCTCAAGGTTGGATTGGTTCACGGCCGCATGAAAGCGCAGGAAAAGCAGGCGGTGATGCAGGCTTTCAAACAGGGCGAACTGCAACTGTTGGTAGCGACCACCGTCATCGAGGTAGGTGTGGATGTACCGAATGCCAGCCTGATGATCATTGAGAACCCAGAGCGCCTGGGCTTAGCGCAACTGCACCAGTTGCGCGGGCGCGTCGGACGCGGTGCGGTGGCATCTCACTGCGTGCTGCTCTACAAAACGCCAATGAGCAAGACTGCACAAAAACGGCTCCAGGTTCTACGCGATAGCAACGATGGCTTTGTTATCGCGCAGCGCGATCTGGAAATTCGCGGGCCGGGAGAATTACTCGGTACACGCCAGACGGGCAATGCCGAGTTTAAAGTCGCTGACCTCCTGCGCGATCAGGACCTGATTCCACAGGTACAGCGCGTTGCTCGCCACCTGCATGAGCACTATCCCGAGCATGCCGTTGCACTAATCGAACGCTGGCTACCCGAGCGCGCACGGTACACCAACGCCTGATTGCGGCTATGTATTCTGCATTTTTCCTAAAAGTATCCCCTTAAATAATAAGGCCTTGCTTATCAGACAAAATTCATATCGAAAAGATGAGTTAGCAAACGTTTGCTTTCAGCAAAGAGATCATTAAAATGCGCTCTTTGTCGTTTCAGGAACGCCAACTTACATCATGACTACCACCACGGAAACGTCCCAAACAGAAGCCGCTGCCGCACCTCAGCGCAGTGAACTCATCTATCATCTTGAAGACCGGCCGCCGCTGCCGCAAACGCTGTTCGCCGCCAGTCAGCACTTGCTTGCCATGTTTGTTGCGGTGATTACCCCCGCGCTACTGATCTGTCAGGCATTAGGTTTACCCGCTGAGGATACGCAGCGCATCATCAGCATGTCGCTTTTCGCTTCCGGTCTGGCCTCTATTCTACAAATTAAAACCTGGGGTCCTGTCGGTTCTGGTCTGCTGTCTATTCAGGGCACCAGCTTTAACTTCGTGACGCCGCTGATTATGGGTGGACTGGCGCTGAAAAACGGCGGAGCAGATGTTCCCACGATGATGGCAGCACTGTTCGGTACACTGATGGTCGCTTCCTTCACCGAAATCATTCTTTCACGCTTCCTGCATTTAACCCGCCGCATTATTACCCCGCTGGTTTCCGGCATTGTGGTGATGATCATTGGGCTGTCGCTGATTCAAGTCGGCCTGACCTCCATCGGCGGCGGCTATGCCGCAATGGGTAATAACACCTTCGGCGCTCCCAAGAACTTACTCTTAGCGGGTGTGGTGTTGCTGGTTATTATTCTGCTTAACCGCCAGCGTAACCCTTACCTGCGCGTCGCGTCGCTGGTGATTGCCATGGCGGTGGGTTATCTCGGCGCCTGGTTGATGGGAATGCTGCCGGAAAATGCGCCTGCTCAAAACGACACGGTCATTATGGTGCCCACACCGCTGCATTACGGTCTAGGCTTTGACTGGAACCTGTTGATTCCGCTGATGCTGGTCTTCATGGTGACCTCGTTAGAAACCATCGGTGACATCACCGCGACCTCCGACGTTTCAGAGCAGCCGGTCAGAGGCCCGCTGTACATGAAACGCTTAAAAGGCGGCGTGCTGGCAAACGGCCTGAACTCTTGCCTTTCTGCCGTATTCAACACCTTCCCCAACTCTTGCTTCGGCCAGAATAACGGCGTCATCCAGCTTACCGGCGTTGCCAGCCGTTATGTGGGTTTCGTGGTTTCGCTGATGCTGATCGCACTGGGGCTGTTCCCTGCCGTTAGCGGATTTGTGCAGCATATTCCAGAGCCGGTTCTGGGCGGTGCCACTATCGTGATGTTTGGTACGATCGCCGCTTCTGGTGTGCGCATTGTGTCCCGTGAGCCGCTGAATCGTCGTGCGATCATGATTATTGCGCTGTCGCTGGCTGTTGGCCTTGGCGTATCGCAGCAGCCGCTGATTCTGCAGTTCGCACCGGATTGGATTAAAACATTACTGTCTTCCGGTATCGCCGCTGGCGGGATTACGGCAATCGTGCTGAATATTGTCTTCCCACACGAAGAAAAATAGCGCCAGCCCGCAATAATTTCAGTTCAGTTCATGTAAAAGCGAGCGGTGATGCAACACCGCTCGCTTTTTACTGTCTGTAACAGCATTACCTATTGAGCCTTCAGGGAAATTGCGGCATAAGAACAGTTCTCCCTGACGATTGGCATGGACTGACACGATGAAATTTATCGGGAAATTATTGCTGACCCTACTGCTGCTGGCCTTTTTAGCGCTGGTAGTCGTATATGTATTACTGCAAACCAGTTGGGCAGCAGGCTGGGTGAGTAATTGGGTAAACCAGAATACCGACTACCAGTTGTCACTGGGCAAAATTAATCATGACTGGTCAACAGCCGATCATATCCAACTCACTGATGTCAGTTTTGGCCAGAAAAATCAGCCACCGACACTCACGGCAAAGCAAATTTCAGCCGGGTTTAGCGCTCGTCAAATTACCAATCCGCGCCACTTCGCCAGCCTCGAACTGGAAGGCGGTACGCTAAACCTTTCCTCACAGGCCGCCACACTCCCTATCGAAGCCGATGTGCTACAGCTGCGTACAATGGCACTGCAGGCAAAGGACGGCGATTGGCGTCTGAACGGTCAACAAATTAACGGCGGCATGATGCCGTGGCAGCCCGAGGCAGGCTATCTGCTGGGCAAACAGGGGCAGTTCCAGCTCAGCGCCCGCTCACTCGAACTCAACGATATTCCCGCCAGTCAGGTATTGGTTCAGGGCGAAATCAACCACAATCAGCTGATTCTGAGCAATTTCGGCGCGGATGTCGCTCAGGGGCAGCTAACGGGCAATGCCAGCCGCGCAGAAGACGGCAGTTGGCAGATCGGTAACCTGCGACTCAGCAATGTCCGTTTGCAAACGCAAAGAACGCCGGAGGCCTTCTGGCAGCCCGTTACCGAACTGCCTTCTGTGACCGTTGACCGCTTTGATTTGATTGATGCCCGCATTGAAGGACCGGGATGGGCGTTTATCGATCTTGATGTTGCCCTGCAAAATGTCACGTTTAAGCAGAATGACTGGCAGAGCGAGGGTGGAACGCTGTCATTCAATGCAACTGACATTGTGAACGGCAACATGCACCTTATCGACCCTATCGTGAATCTGGACTTGTCACCGGCGGGCGTTAACATCAAGCAGTTTTCTACGCGCTGGGAAGGCGGTTTACTGCGAACCAACGGCAGTTGGCAGCGTAGTAACCACCGTTTAGAGCTGAATGAGTTTGTTGTCGCAGGAATGGAGTACACGCTCCCCGGCGACTGGCGTCAGCGGTGGCAAGCGACCCTGCCATCATGGCTGGCAGAAGTGAATGTGCGAAAATTCACGGCGAACCGCAATCTGCTGATTGATATCAACCCGGATTTCCCCTTCCAGCTAACCGCATTAGATGGCTACGGCAGCAATTTGCTACTAGCTCGCAATCACCAGTGGGGAATGTGGACAGGATCGTTGAATCTTAATGCCAGCGACGCGACGTTTAATAAAGTCGATGTCCGCCGTCCTTCGATGGCACTGGTAGCCGACGATAATCAGATCGCCATTAACGAACTCAGCGCGTTTACACAAAATGGCATGCTGGATGCCAAGGCAACGATCAACCAGCAACCGACACGCAATTTTTCCCTGTCACTGACAGGACGCGCCGTACCGCTGGATGTTCTGACGCGTTGGGGATGGCCAGAACCCGCAACCGCACCGACGGGCAATACAAATCTGCAATTGCAACTGAATGGACGGCTTGCCGCTGATACGCCGCTGAAGCCAACGCTAACTGGCACGCTGCAAGGTGTGGATAGCAATGATCATCCCATCAGACAGCAAATGCATCAGGGAACCGTGACAGAAATGCCGTAATTATTACGTTTTCAAAATTATACGTTTTCAAAATACGGTTTTTTAAATAAGAGCTTTCAAAACATCCGAACGTTGTTGCGTGCTGAAACAGCATCATAAACCCCGTGAAAATCACGGGGTACGACTTGTTTCGAGGGTACTGCCAGAGATTGTGAAGCGTGATGTACTGATGAGAAGACAGTCATAATACTGAGCGGCAGGCTAATCTACTTCTGACCCGCCTTCTTCCAGTGGCGCATCCGGTTGAGCAGGCAGCACGATGTAAACTCCTTCGAACAACGCCCCTTTATTGTCATCACCAAAGAGCTCAACATTGAGCTGCACGCGCGCCTTACGCCCACGCGCGAGGCGATCCAGATCGCCACTCAGCGATCCTAAATCAGCGATGGCGTTCGGTCGGCCACTGACTGGCGTACTATAACGAATGTGCGCATCCGCCAGAATAATCGTTCCACCGAGGTGCCGCTCACGCAGCAACAGCCAGATTAATCCCCACCCGGTGAGCGTAGCGAGAGAAAACATGCTGCCGGCAAAAAGCGTATGGTGCGGGTTCTGATTGCCCGTTTCAGGCATGGTGGTAATAAATTGCTTTCCGGTGTACTGGCTTATCCGCACGCCCATTTTTTCACTCAGGGGAATATGCTCGTACCACGCCTGCTGCAACTGTCCGCACCAGTCAGGACGATGCAGAATGTCATCCAGCGTCGCCACCGGTTTAATCATTAGGAAGTGCCGCACAGGTGTGGTTTGTGGCGCGGTGATCTCCCCCTGATTAACAAAACCCAGCTTGGAGAAGAAATCCATTGCGTCTTCACGGGCGCTACAAACCACGCGCTTGGCGCCTTCCTGACGCGCAACGGACTCCAGAGTAATCGCAAGCAGCGTGCCTAGCCCTTTCCCCCGAACATCGGGGTGAACGGCTAAAAAACGGATTGCCGCTTCATTATCTGCATTGATAGAAAGGCGCCCAATCGCGACCAGCCTTCCCTGCTCATCCACCACGGTTTGGTGATGTGCCAGAGCATCGTAAGCATCACGTTCAGAACCCAGCGGCTGGCGTAAAGGTTTACGCAGCATTTCCCAGCGAAATTGATAGTACGCATCCAGTTCTTCCGCGCTTTCAGGTACTCTCAAATGATACATAACCCTTCCTCTATACCGAGATGCCTCATGACATCGGGGTTCATAAGATCAGACTGTTGAAGCAAATTTATACGCGAAACAGCAACGGCGATAGCTCTTCATAAGACAATCGCGTTACAAACCTATGACTTTACAACCCCAGACGTCACAGCCCTATGTCTGTAGCCAGAACGTCACCGGGCCATCATTCACTAATGCCACTTTCATATCCGCCGCAAACTGCCCTGTTTCCGTGTGAACGCCTTTCTCACGACACTGTCCGACAAAATATTGATAGAGACGATCGGCCTCTGAGGGATGCGCACCGCGAGAAAACCCAGGCCGCATGCCACGCTGCGTATCAGCCACCAGCGTAAACTGCGAAACCACCAGCACATTGCCGCCAGCCTGACGAACATTGAGATTCATTTTCCCGTCATCGTCACCGAATATGCGGTAACCCAACACGCGTTCGCAGAGTCGCGTGGCTTTTTGTTCGTCATCGCCCTGCTCAACGCCCAGCAGGATCAGTAAACCTTTATCGATTTCCCCAACCACACTGCCTTCTACCGTAACGCTGGCGCTGGATACTCGCTGAATTAGCGCAATCATAAAACCCGACTACTCCTGATGTCATCATTCCCAATAGGGGCGATGTCCGCCCCTGCGATATAAATCATGCTTTAGCCGTCGTCGCCTGCATGGCGAAAAAATCCGGCACCACCTGACGATCGGTCACCAGAATGCTGTGAATGCCCAGGCTTTGTGCCGCATCGACGTTCGCAGCATTATCGTCAAAAAAGACGGCTTGCGCAGGCGAAACGCCTTCCTCTGTCAGGACATATTGGTAAATCGCCAGCTCTGGCTTACGTAATCCAATCTCTTGCGACAGGTAGAGTCTGTCAGCCGCCGTTGCCACTTCTGGGAATAGCGCAGGCCAGTGTGAACAGTGGAGGCGATTGGTGTTCGACAGAATCACCACGCGGTGCCCTTCCTGACGCAGGCGCTGCATGATGTCGATAACCTCAGGACGCAACGCGACAAAAATAGCCTGCCAGCCAGCGGTGAATTGTTCGAAGCTCAGGGCGATGCCCATTTCCTGACACAGTCTGGTGGCAAATTCCTCGTCACTGATCTCACCCCGCTCATGCTGTTCAAACGCGTCGCCCATGACAAAACGCTCTTGCAACGTCGCGAGCGGCGCGCTGCTCAGATTACTCCAGACACCCAATACTCTATTGAAATCAATATCTATGACGACATTGCCTAAATCAAAGATATACAGCATGGCAGTGACCTCCTGACGTAATCGTAGGATTTTCACTGTAGCGGGAAATGGAGAAACTGAACAGGGAGGAAATATAAAGGAAAGGTTAAAGTGGAAGAAAGCGCATAAAATTCAGGGCACCCGAAGGTGCCCTGTTGCGTAACAAGACAAATCCGTCTGAAATTAGACGTCTTTGCTGCCGCGGCTAGCGCGTTTACGATCGTTTTCGGTCAGGTGACGCTTACGAATACGGATAGACTGTGGCGTAACTTCAACCAGTTCGTCGTCATCGATGAACTCCAGCGCTTGTTCCAGAGACATTTTGATCGCCGGAACCAGTGTGGTTGCTTCATCGGTACCCGATGCACGCATGTTGGTCAGTTTCTTACCGGTCAGACAGTTTACTGTCAGATCGTTAGAACGTGAGTGAATACCGATGATCTGGCCTTCATACACTTCTGCACCGTGTCCGAGGAACAGCTTACCGCGATCCTGCAGGCTGAACAGCGCAAACGCGACAGCTTTACCCTGACCGTTAGAGATCAGAACGCCGTTCTGACGCTGGCCGATTTCACCCGGACGCACGTCATCGTAGTGGCTGAACGTGGAGTACAGCAGACCTGTACCAGACGTCATGGTCATGAATTCGGTACGGAAACCGATCAGACCGCGAGCTGGGATCAGGTAATCCAGACGGATACGACCCTTGCCATCTGGGATCATGTCTTTCACATCACCTTTACGCTCACCCATGGCTTGCATGACTGAACCCTGGTGCTGCTCTTCGATGTCCAGCGTTACGTTTTCAAACGGCTCTTGGTTACGACCGTCGATAACGCGGTTGATAACTTTCGGACGTGATACGGCCAGTTCAAAGCCTTCACGACGCATGTTTTCGATCAGAACTGACAGGTGCAGCTCACCACGACCAGAAACGCGGAATGCATCAGCGTCTTCGGTTTCGTCAACGCGCAGGGCAACGTTGTGTACCAGCTCTTTGTTCAGACGCTCCAGAATCTGGCGCGACGTAACATACTTACCTTCTTTACCGCAGAATGGTGAAGTATTGACGTTGAAGAACATGGTAACGGTAGGTTCATCGACGCTCAGTGCTGGCAGCGCTTCGACATTCTGCGGATCGCAGATGGTGTCGGAAATGTTCAGCTCGCCCAGACCGGTGATCGCGATGATATCGCCTGCTTCCGCTTCAGTCGCGTCGATACGCTCCAGACCCAGGTGAGTCAGAACTTTACCGACTTTGCCGTTACGGGTTTTGCCTTCGCTATCAACAATAGTAACTTGTTGGTTAGGCTTAACTTTGCCGCGCTTGATGCGGCCGATACCGATAACGCCAACATAGTTGTTGTAGTCCAGCTGAGAGATCTGCATCTGGAACGGCGCATCCATCTCAACCTGAGGTGGAGAAACGTGATCGACAATCGCCTGATATAGCGGAGTCATATCTTCCGCCATGTCGGTATGGTCGAGACCCGCGATACCATTCAGCGCAGAAGCATAAATGATCGGGAAATCCAGTTGCTCGTCAGTCGCATCCAGGTTCACGAACAGGTCGAATACCTGATCGACAACCCAGTCAGGACGCGCGCCAGGACGGTCAACTTTGTTGATAACCACAATCGGTTTCAGACCGTTGGCAAATGCTTTTTTGGTCACGAAACGCGTTTGCGGCATCGGGCCATCCATCGCATCAACAACCAGCAGTACCGAGTCAACCATCGACATTACACGCTCAACCTCGCCGCCGAAGTCGGCGTGTCCCGGGGTATCTACGATGTTAATACGGTAGTCTTTCCAATTAATGGCGGTATTTTTTGCGAGGATGGTAATTCCACGCTCTTTCTCCAAATCGTTGGAGTCCATTACACGCTCGGTTGCTTCGACACGTTCACCGAACGTTCCGGATTGTTGCAACAGCTTGTCAACCAGGGTGGTTTTCCCATGGTCAACGTGCGCAATAATGGCGATGTTACGCAAATTTTCGATCACAGCTTTGCCTCAGGCATTTAGAAATAGCGCGCTATTGTACACGTATTAATCGAGGGACTAAACAAGATCACAAGCATCTATGATAAACAACCTAGAGCTGCCTGCTTTGTGATCCCTTTCACGGTGCAAAAGCGCTACAAGCGAACATGAATGCACTAAATAAGTGCAATAATTCACATATGGAGCACCATTTTGGTGCTTTAGACTATAATGGTGCAGTGGATTTCCGTGAGAAAGCCCCAAGGAGCAACACATTGCACACATTTAAAAAGTTGGCACACTTTTAGCTTTAGTCTACTCACGGCAACAACATCAATCCACAACGATATTCGTTCCACGACGATAAATGACCAATCGGGAGAACCAAGTATGTCCGCAGAACATGTTTTGACGATGCTGAATGAGCACGAAGTGAAGTTTGTTGATTTACGCTTCACTGATACTAAAGGTAAAGAGCAGCACGTCACCATTCCGGCTCATCAAGTCAATGCCGACTTCTTCGAAGAAGGTAAAATGTTTGATGGTTCCTCGATTGGCGGCTGGAAAGGTATTAACGAGTCAGACATGGTTCTGATGCCCGATGCCAGCACCGCAATGATCGACCCGTTCTTCGAAGATTCTACACTGATCATTCGTTGTGACATCCTCGAGCCAGGCACGATGCAAGGTTATGACCGCGACCCTCGTTCTATCGCGAAACGTGCGGAAGATTTCCTGCGTTCTTCCGGCATTGCCGATACCGTCCTGTTCGGGCCTGAGCCAGAATTCTTCCTGTTCGATGACATCCGTTTCGGCAGCAGCACTTCCGGTTCCCACGTTGCTATCGACGATGTCGAAGCTTACTGGAACTCCGGTAAAGCCTACGAAGGCGGTAACAAAGGTCACCGTCCAGGTCTGAAAGGCGGCTACTTCCCAGTTCCACCAGTCGATTCATCACAGGACATCCGTTCTGCTATGTGTCTGACCATGGAGCAAATGGGTCTGGTTGTTGAAGCTCACCACCACGAAGTGGCTACCGCTGGTCAGAACGAAGTGGCTACCCGCTTCAACACCATGACCAAAAAAGCTGACGAAATTCAGATCTACAAATATGTCGTGCACAACGTGGCTCACGCCTACGGTAAAACCGCGACCTTCATGCCAAAACCAATGTTCGGTGATAACGGTTCTGGTATGCACTGCCACATGTCTCTGTCTAAAGACGGTACTAACCTGTTCGCTGGCGACAAATACGGCGGCCTGTCTGAAATGGCGCTGTTCTACATCGGCGGTGTTATCAAACACGCTAAAGCTATCAACGCCCTGGCGAACCCGACCACCAACTCCTACAAGCGTCTGGTCCCAGGCTACGAAGCCCCAGTTATGCTGGCTTACTCTGCCCGTAACCGTTCTGCTTCAATCCGTATCCCTGTGGTTGCGAGCCCGAAAGCACGTCGTATCGAAGCGCGCTTCCCAGATCCAGCAGCTAACCCGTACCTGTGCTTCGCTGCACTGCTGATGGCTGGCCTCGACGGCATCATCAACAAAATCCACCCTGGCGATGCAATGGACAAAAACCTGTACGACCTGCCGCCGGAAGAAGAAGCAGAGATTCCAAAAGTTGCAGGTTCTCTGGACGAGGCCCTGGCTGCACTGAACGAAGACCGCGAATTCCTGACCCGTGGTGGCGTGTTCACCGACGACGCTATCGAAGCGTATATCGAACTGCGTAAATCTGAGATTGACCGCGTTCGTATGACGCCGCACCCAGTTGAGTTCGAACTGTACTACAGCGTCTAATAACTACAGCATCTAATCTCTACCTCGGCGTGGTTGGGTGTGCTGATACCCGACCATGACCGATAAACAACAGAATACTAAGAAGTTTGTTCTTGTTGCCGTGGAAACGCTTCAGCCCATCTTCGGATGGGCTTTTTTCACCACTGGCATTGGCCGTTGCGACGTAACATCCATCATTCACACTACAATGCACCACGACGGTGCGGGAGTCTGCGTTATGGCAACAGGCACGCTGCCCGATGCTGGGCAGATCCTAAATTCCCTGATAAACAGCATCTTATTGCTGGATAACGATCTGGCGATTCACTATTCCAACCCGGCAGCACAGCAATTACTGGCACAAAGTTCGCGTAAATTATCCGGCACGCCGCTGCCCGATTTGCTGGGATACTTTTCTCTGAATATCGATTTACTGCGTGAAAGTCTGGATTCAGGACAAGGTTTTACGGATAACGAAGTCACCATCGTCGTAGATGGCAAAGCGCACATCATGTCGCTCACCGCTCAGCGGGTACAAAACGATTTTATCCTACTGGAAATGGCACCGATGGATAACCAGCGCCGTCTCAGTCAGGAACAGCTTCAACATGCACAACAGCAGGCCGCCCGTGATTTGGTCCGGGGTCTGGCGCATGAGATAAAAAATCCGCTTGGCGGATTGCGTGGTGCCGCGCAGTTGCTTGCTAAAGCACTACCCGACCCGGCATTGACGGAATATACCAAGGTCATCATTGAACAGGCGGATCGCCTGCGCAATCTGGTTGATCGCCTGCTGGGGCCACAGCAACCCGGTCTGCACGTCACCCAAAGCATCCATCAGGTCGCTGAACGCGTTTGTCAGCTTGTCTCACTGGAAAAGCCAGATAACGTGACGCTGGTGAAAGACTATGACCCTAGCCTGCCAGAGCTGACGCACGATCCCGATCAAATTGAACAGGTACTGCTGAATATTACCCGCAACGCGCTACAGGCGCTGGGCGAGGAAGGCGGGACGATTACGATACGTACCCGTACGGCTTTTCAGCTTACGTTACACGGTGTGCGCTATCGTCTCGCCGCGCGTATTGACGTGGAAGATGACGGCCCCGGCGTACCTGCTCAACTACAGGACACACTGTTTTACCCGATGGTGAGCGGACGCGAAGGGGGCACAGGTTTGGGGCTTTCCATCGCCCGCAGTCTTATCGACCAACACTCCGGTAAAATTGAATTTAACAGTTGGCCAGGACACACCGAATTCTCGGTTTACCTGCCCATTCGCCAGTGAGGTTCACAATGCAACGAGGGATAGTCTGGATTGTCGATGACGATAGCTCCATCCGTTGGGTGCTTGAGCGCGCGCTTGCTGGTGCGGGTTTAACCTGCGCAACGTTTGAGAACGGAAATCAGGTATTGCATGCGCTGGCGACACAAACGCCCGACGTTCTGCTGTCCGACATCCGTATGCCAGGGATGGATGGACTAGCGCTCTTACAGCAAATCAAACAGCGCCACCCAATGCTCCCGGTCATCATTATGACGGCACACTCCGATCTGGATGCCGCCGTCAGCGCTTATCAACAGGGTGCGTTCGACTATTTGCCGAAGCCGTTCGATATTGATGAAGCCGTTGCGCTGGTTGAGCGCGCGATCAGCCATTATCTGGAACAGCAGCAGCCAGTGCGTAACCAGCCAATCAATGGCCCGACGACGGACATTATCGGCGAAGCCCCCGCGATGCAGGATGTCTTTCGCATCATCGGTCGGCTGTCTCGCTCGTCGATCAGCGTGCTGATTAATGGCGAGTCGGGGACGGGTAAAGAGTTGGTAGCGCACGCTCTGCATCGCCACAGCCCGCGTACCAAAGCCCCTTTTATCGCGCTGAATATGGCGGCCATACCCAAGGATCTGATCGAATCAGAACTGTTCGGCCATGAAAAAGGCGCGTTTACAGGTGCCAACCAGATTCGTCAGGGCCGCTTTGAGCAAGCCGATGGCGGTACGCTGTTTCTGGATGAAATCGGCGATATGCCGCTAGACGTACAAACACGTCTGTTGCGCGTATTGGCAGACGGACAGTTTTACCGAGTTGGCGGCTACGCCGCGGTAAAAGTGGATGTTCGTATTATCGCGGCAACGCACCAAAATCTTGAACAACGCGTGCAAGAAGGCAAGTTCCGTGAGGATTTGTTCCACCGCCTGAATGTGATCCGCGTCCATCTGCCGCCACTGCGCGAACGTCGGGAAGATATCCCTCGTCTGGCGCGTTATTTCTTACAGGCCACCGCCAAAGAACTGGGCGTCGAGCCGAAGAATCTGCACCCAGAAGCGGAAACGGCGCTAACCCGTTTACCGTGGCCCGGCAACGTGCGCCAATTGGAAAATACCTGCCGCTGGTTGACGGTCATGGCAGCCGGTCAGGAAGTGCTGATTCAGGATCTGCCGCCTGAACTGTTCGAGACCACTGCACCGGATTCCACTGTGCATATTCTGCCAGACAGTTGGGCCACGCTGTTGGCACAATGGGCCGATCGCGCACTGCGTTCCGGTCATCAAAACCTGTTGTCAGAGGCACAGCCGGAAATGGAAAGGACGTTGCTGACGACGGCCCTGCGGCATACGCAGGGGCATAAACAGGAAGCGGCAAGATTGTTGGGATGGGGCAGAAATACCCTGACGCGTAAATTAAAAGAGCTGGGAATGGAGTAGCAAGATTGCTTTTTTATTGCTCAATTGTTAACAAACAAACTGGTGATAAAAAATACAATCTGGCGCACGAAATTGTCATTAATTTGTCCTTTACTTGCCTCGAGTCAGCAGTATGATCGTGTCGCTGATTCGGGAGGAACACCATGCTGGATTCATTGATTTCTGCGGCAACGCTTTCCGTTGCAACACACGGCGCTGAAATTGGCTCCGCGGCAAGCCATTCGCCGCAGGCTGCTATTGCCGCCGTTTTGTGTGCCGCACTGATTAACTTCTTTAGTTAATCCTATATACCCTAAATAATTCGAGTTTCAGGAAGGCGGCAAGAGAAGGAATCCCGATGAGCTTACTCAGGTAAGTGATTCGGGTGAGTGAACGCAGCCAACACACCTGCAACTTGAAGTATGACGGCTATAAACGTTTGAGAACAGCCAGTCGGTACTAACATCGACTGGCTGTTTTTTATTTACGTTTTTCAGCGTCCGCATAGGCTGGCATGTCAGCCACTTTCAGGTCAGGATGCATCGCTTCAATCTCTTTAATCAGCTTATCGAATACGTCCACAATGCCATTCCCTACAACGCCACGAAATTTTTTGTGCTCGTCTTCAGGCACTTTCCCCTGTAATGTTTTTACCTCGTTGTACATGAGGTTCGCGAGGTTAAGTGCCTTATCCCGATATTCTCTGGCTATCTCTTTATCTGAAAACATGCGATCTCCTTGTCATTAAAGCCTTTTTCCTCCCAGGATAGCCACCCTCTCCGAGCAGTTAAATCACGCGGGAAAATTGCTGTGTTCTGAGCTTGCTACGTAGATAAACGTCAAAGCACATACAGATATTGCGGATCAGCAACCGTCCTTTCGGCGTCACCACCAGCCCGTCCTCCTGACTCTCCACCAGCCCATCGGCCACCAGCGGAGCAAGCAGTGCTAAATCCTGCTCAAAGTAGGTTTTAAAATCGATAGCATATTCCGCCTCAATGGGCGCATAGCTGAGCTGGAAATTACAAATGAGCGTCTTAATCACATCGCGGCGGAGGCAGTCATCACGCGTCAGCTGTAACCCACGCCACAAGCCATTCCCTTGGTCTTTGACCTGCGCATAATACTGCTTCAGCTCTTTCTGGTTCTGAGCATAGCTATCACCGATCATACTAATCGCCGAAACGCCCATCCCAAGCAGATCGCTGTCGCCCTGCGTCGTATAGCCCTGGAAATTGCGATGCAGTTTCCCTTCTCGCTGCGCCACCGCCAGCTCATCGTCTGGGCGAGCAAAGTGATCCATACCGATAAACTGATAGCCCGATTGCGTCAGCGACCCAATCGTCTGTTGCAGAATGTCCAGCTTTTGCTCGGCGCTCGGTAAATCCGCTTCTTTAATCTTGCGCTGTGCGGCGAACAGGCTGGGTAAATGCGCATAGTTAAAGACGCTAAGCCGATGCGGGCTTAATTCCGCAACGCGCTGTAGCGTAAAGGCGAAGCTTTCCGGCGTTTGTTTCGGCAGGCCGTAAATCAAATCAATATTGGTTGAGGTGAAGCCTAGCGCTTTTGCCCGTTCAATAAGGGCAAAAATAAAGTCTTCATCCTGCTCACGATTGACCAGCTTCTGCACGTCTTTATTAAAATCCTGCACGCCCATGCTCAGGCGGTTAAACCCTTCGGCACGCAGATGATCGAGGACGTCCAGCTCAATTTCTCGCGGATCGACTTCAAGCGACAGCTCAGCCTGATCGGAAAAAGAGAACTGCTCGCGCAGCAGTGACATCAGTCGGCTGATTTGTACTTTATTCAGATAGGTTGGTGTACCGCCACCCCAATGCAATTGCGTCACCGTTCGTCCAGCGAATAGCGGCGCACGCTGGCGGATTTCCAGCTCCAGCACATCAAGGTATTCATCCGCTTTATGCTGCTGACGCGTAACCAGCTTATTACAGCCGCAGAAATAGCACAGCCGATGGCAAAAAGGGATGTGGATATACAGCGACAGCGGTCGCTGCGGATAACGGGCAATGGCCTGCTGAAACGCCGGCTCATCGTAAGCTTCACTGAATTCTAACGCTGTGGGATAAGACGTATAACGCGGCCCAGAATAGTTATATTTTTGAATCAGGGCCAGATCCCAGTCAACGGACGGTATCGACATATTCGCTCACTCCTTCCAGTTTTTACTCGGTGGGTTATCCTTCCCCTCCTTCAGATCACCAAAAATGGCGTTCAAAAACGCTCCCGGCGTTTTGTTACTCGTCTCATCCTTGAGACTCGCCCTAAGGGCCGTCACATTGTGACGTTCAAAAACGCTCCCGGCGTTTTGTTACTCGTCTCATCCATGAGACTCGCCCTAAAGGGCCGTCACGTTGTGACGTTCAAAAACGCTCCCGGCGTTTTGTTACTCGTCTCATCCATGAGACTCGCCCTAAAGGGCCGTCACGTTGTGACGTTCAAAAACGCTCCCGGCGTTTTTGTCTTGGGCGTAGGCGTCGCACCTGATTCATGCGCCCGTTAAACAGGGCGCGGTGCAACCGATGCTTACGCTTCGACAATAGCCATAGTTTACTGAACAGACAGAGCAGATAAAACGCAACCAGCAATATCAGGAACAGAAACAGCCATTTCATTGATTAGAACGTGTCTTTCGGGTTATTACGTTTCAAAAGCTGCAACATATCTTCCTGCGGCTCTTCTTCGTCATCATCACCCAGCTCAATTCCAAGCTCTTCCATCAGGATGTCAATACGATCCAGCGTTTCATCAACCCATGACTGATCTTTAGCGCTTAGCGTCTCGCCGCTATCCAGACGATCCAACAAGGCATCCAGGCGCGCATCGTTTTCTAACATTTCCAGCTCTTCTTCCGGCGACATTGTCGGCTTCGCAGCAACGGCTTTCTCCACTGGTTCAGAAGGCTTCGATTTAGGCTTCGGCTTAGCCACAGCGCTGTCTAACACACCAAGCTGTACCGGCTTTTTGCTGCCGATACGCGGATCGACAGCTTTACGCTGACCAGAACGCTGATCGTTGGACGCTTTTTCCTGAGTTCGGCTGCCCGACGCGTTGCCACGATGCTTTTTATCTTTTTTCCGATCGCGCGCTTCACGCTCCAGCTCTTCGCGGGTCTTTCTTTTTACTTTGGGTTTCCCTGCCTTATCGGCAGCCCCTTTGACAGGTCGGTTCATAATATTGTTCTCAGGTACACAGATATAAGGGAAGTGCGGCGGAATCTAGCAGAAAGCCCGCGAATAAAAAAGCGTCCACATCAGACAGCTGAGCTTTTCTTTTCGCATCAGTCTGCTGCATTTCACGACAGATAAAGCCGCCTTTATTGTCAGTTACAGGTATAATCCCCAACCAGACAGAGATCCAGATAGAGATAACCATCGTGACCCAGCAATATAACTACCACATGACGCGTTTTATCATCAGCGCCCCGGATATTCGCCATCTGGCAACAGATAGCGGTATTGAAGTGGCCTTTGCTGGGCGCTCTAATGCCGGAAAATCCAGCGCACTGAACACGCTGACCAACCAGAAAAACCTGGCACGAACCAGTAAAACGCCAGGCCGTACTCAGTTGATTAACCTGTTTCAGGTGGTAGACGGCGTGCGTTTGGTCGACCTTCCCGGCTATGGCTATGCCGAAGTGCCGGAGCAAATGAAGATCAAATGGCAACGTGCGCTCGGTGAATATCTGCAAAAGCGTAACAGCCTTAAGGGTCTGGTTGTGCTGATGGATATTCGCCATCCGCTGAAAGATCTCGATCAGCAAATGATTCAGTGGGCTGTTGATGTTCAGCTTCCAGTCTTAGTGCTGCTGACCAAGGCCGATAAGCTGGCTTCAGGCGCGCGTAAGACACAGTTGAACATGGTTCGCGAGGCTGTCTTGCCATTTATGGGTGATATTCAGGTCGAAGCATTTTCGTCACTGAAAAAGCTCGGCGTCGATAAACTACGGCAGAAATTGGATAACTGGTTCAGCACGTTGGAACACGCTGAAGAAGAACAAGAAGCAGAGTAATCCTTTCGCGTGGTGCAGAGTATCATCACTCGCATCACGCCCCGCTTTCCCGCAATGATCGCCCACCCGAGACGTTATTTTCACACACGAAACCGTGCTTACATGTTGCTGTCTGCTACACGGCTACCGGCGTTTTGAGGGTAAAAACTCTGGATAAAGCCCATAAAAAACGCCCCGCTCAAAACTGAGCGGGGCGGCTAATATTCAGCCAAATCCGATTACGTGAAGTAAAAGGTCTGAAAGATAGAACATCTTACCTCTGTACCCTACGTCTTTAACTCTACCCTATTTTTTCACGGGAACAAAGGCTTTTTTGTTGTTTACTTTCATAGAAAATGGTTATCGATTACACAAAGTTAAACCAGGTCACACAATACTGTTATTTAATTACAGAAATAGCGCAAGAATCGGCCATTAATGTGCTTCATCCCAGTTCATGCCCGTACCGATGTCTACCTGTAACGGAACATTCAATTGCATACAACCTTCCATTAATGCTTTGATTTTACTAATGGATTCTTCAATAACCGAATCATGAATCTCGAAAACCAATTCATCGTGAACCTGCATGATCATCTTCACCTTCGGCGTGTCTTTCTGTAGCCAATCGTCAATCGCGATCATTGCTTTCTTAATAATATCAGCAGCGGTGCCCTGCATTGGGGCGTTAATCGCCGCACGTTCTGCGCCTTTACGCGCCATCGCATTACGAGAATGGATATCAGGCAGATAGAGACGGCGACCGTCAAGCGTGGACACATAGCCATGCTCTGCGGCCTGTTGGCGCGTACGCTCCATGTAATCCTGCACACCCGGGTAACGCTCAAAATACAGGTTCATGTATTTCTGCGATTCGCTACGGGGAATATTCAACTGGCGCGACAGACCAAATGCGCTCATGCCGTAGATCAGACCAAAGTTGATCGCTTTCGCACTGCGACGCTGTTCCGATGTCACCTTATCCAATGCGGTGCCAAATACTTCTGACGCCGTTGCCCGGTGGATATCCAACCCGTTAGCAAACGCGTTCAACAGCCCTTTATCACCGGATAAGTGCGCCATGATACGCAGTTCGATTTGCGAGTAGTCCGCCGCAACAATGCTGTAGCCCTTCGGTGCAATGAATGCCTGACGAATACGGCGCCCTTCGTCATTACGCACCGGGATATTTTGCAGGTTCGGATCGCTGGAGGACAAACGCCCGGTCGCGGTAACAGCCTGATGATAAGACGTATGAACACGCTTCGTCGCCGGATTGATCATCAGCGGCAGCTTATCGGTGTAAGTAGATTTCAGCTTGGCCAACCCACGATATTCCAGGATCAACTTCGGCAGAGGGTAATCCAGCGCCAGTTCAGCCAGCACTTCCTCATTGGTTGACGGTGCGCCTTTTGGCGTTTTCTTCAGAATCGGCAGCTTTTGTTTTTCATACAGAATACCCTGTAGCTGCTTGGTCGATGAGAGATTGAACTCTTCGCCCGCCAGCTCATAGGCTTGTGTTTCCAGCTCTGCCAGACGGATTGTGAGCTCTTTTGAGTGTTCCGCGAGAATAGCAGGATCGATCAGTACGCCTGTACGCTCGATGCGGGATAAAACCGGCACCAGCGGCATATCAATAGTCTGGAAAACCTGGCACAGATCGGCATGCGGCTGGAGTTTCCCCCAGAGCTTCTGGTGCAGATGCAGCGTAACGTCCGCATCTTCGGCTGCATAAGGACCAGCCTGTTCCAGCGCAATCTGATTAAACGTCAGCTGATTTTTTCCCTTACCCGCGATCTCTTCAAAGGTAATGGTTTTGTGGCTCAGATAGCGTTCGGCCAGGCTATCCATATCGTGGCGGCCCGCCACGCTGTCGAGCACATAAGATTCCAGCATGGTATCAAACGCGATGCCGCGTAAATCGATGTCATACCGCTGCATCACGCCTTTATCAAATTTGAGATTCTGACCAATCTTAAGCAGCTTCTCATCTTCCAGCAGCGGTTTGAACAAGGCCAACACCTTGGTGCGATCCAACTGTTCCGGCGCATCCAGATAGTCATGCGCCAGCGGCAAATAAGCGGCTTCACCCGGCTTAATGGCGAATGACAGCCCAATCAGATTAGCGGTGAGTGTATCCAGCCCGTCGGTTTCCGTATCAAAAGCGAAAACTTCAGCCTGTTTTAAACGCTCAATCCAATCGAGCAGCGTTTTTTCATCAAGAATCGTGACATAACCGTCGGCAGAAAGTGTAGGCGCATTATCTTCTTCAGCAACTTGCTCAACCACCGCGTTACTCGCAGCCTGAACAGGCTGGCTGCTCTTTTTACCCTGCATCCAGATGCCTGATTCAACATCTGATAACCAGCGTTTAAATTCATAGCGGGAAAAGAGACGATGCAGCTCATCCACATCCAGCTCATTAACGGTGAGCTGATCGCAGCTAAGTTCCAGCTCGACATCCGTTTTAATAGTGGCTAGCTGATAAGAGAGGTAGGCCACGTCTTTGTGCTGTTCCAGCTTCGGCGCCATGGTTTTCGCACCACGGAAGGAAAGCCCGGCAATTTTATCAAGATTGGCATAGAGCGAATCCAGCCCGCCGAGCCCTTGCAATAGCGCTTGAGCCGTTTTTTCACCCACGCCAGGTACACCGGGAATGTTATCTGATGCATCCCCCATCAGCGCAAGAAAATCGATAATCAGCTCAGGAGGAATACCGTACTTATCACACACTTCCTGTGGGCCAAGAATCGAGTTATTCATGGTATTAATGAGCGTCACGCTCGGCGTCACCAGCTGCGCCATATCTTTATCGCCGGTACTAATCAGCACCGATTTACCCGCTTTTTCAGCCTGAACGGCGAGCGTACCAATCACATCGTCCGCTTCTACGCCGGAAACCGCCAGAAGCGGCAGTCCCATCGCTTTCACCATCTTATGCAGAGGCTCTATTTGCTCGCGTAGATCCTCCGGCATCGGTGGGCGGTGAGCCTTATAATTTTCGAACAGTTCATCGCGAAACGTTTTTCCTTTCGCATCAAAAACGACGGCAACGTGGCTGGGCTGATATTGCAACAGCAAACTGCGTAGCATATTCAGTACGCCATACATTGCACCGGTGGCTTCTCCCGCGCTGTTTGTTAACGGTGGGAAAGCGTGATAAGCACGATACAAATAGGATGAACCGTCTACCAGTATTAAAGGATTTTCTGCAATCTGAGCCATAGCCTGCCATGATCGTTGTGGTCTGTCATAGCGCTAAGCATGCCATAGGTCAGGGAAAGAGACGATCCTTAACGTGAGATATTGGCTGATTTTGCATGGATCCTCGCAAGATCTTCCTGTGGATAACTTTGTGAATAGTTTTATCCGCTTAATTGCTAATTTCCCCTATTATCTTAAGTTATTTTTTTATACCCATTAATTTCATGAAGTTATAATATAACCTGTTTATTTTTAAGGCGTGATAAACCGTCATCCAATTTGTGGATATAAACAAACAGATAAATAGATATTGCGAACTGATGAGATATAAAAGATAAGAAGATGAACCGCGGGAAGGTATAAAGTCATGCGGTTTTACCCGCATGACTTATTAAATAATTACTTCTTGGTAATGAGGAACTTCACCACGTCAGCGTACTGTTTTACATACCCATCCATTGAACTGGTATCAAGACCATCATTCTTGATCATATATTTACCGTTAACGAACATGGCTGGAACACCGCGTAATTGTAAATCGGCGGCCGCTTTTTCCTGCTGGGCAACCAGAGATTTCACAACAAAACTATTCAGAGCACCATCAAACTCTTCCGCACTCACGCCGGCTTTCACAAAGACTTCGCGAATATCTTCCGGTTTTTGTACAGTCTGTGTTTTCTGAACCGCATCAAACATCAGCGGGGTAATTTTATCTTCAACGCCCAGCGCCATAGCAACAGCCCATGCCTGCGTCAGGTTTTTACCCAATGGGCCCAGGAAGTCCACGTGATAACGTGTCATCTTCGTACCCTCTGGCAACGCTTTTTTTACTGCATCTGGAACGTGGTAAACCTGTTCAAATTGATAGCAGTGCGGGCAATAGAATGAGAAGAACTCAAGAACCTGAGGCTCTTGGGTTGCAGGTTTATCTAATTCTACATATTGCTTGCCGTCAGAAAACTCTGCAGCAGAAGCACTAAATGCCAGAACAACGCCAATCAGCGCAAGCCATAACTTTTTCATAAATTTAACTCTCTCCATTTAATTTCAGTACATTGGCATTAGCTGTAGAGGAGGTTCCTGCAACAGCTGAGTTTGCCCAATAAATATTGCCGTTTGCTTCAACCAGAAATCAGCATCCGTCATCCAGGGGAAATTTTTCGGAAAAGCGGGGTCTTCCCAGCGACGGGCAACCCAAGCTAAATAATAAACCTGCCGCATCGCGCGAAGAGGCTCAATCAGCGAGAGCTCTTTCTCCTGAAATTCCGCAAATTCGCTATAGGCTTCTAACAAGATATCCAGTTGAATACGTTGTTCACGACGGTCACCGTGCAACAGCATCCATAAATCCTGTATTGCCGGGCCATTACGGGCATCATCCAAATCCACAAATAGCGGGCCATCACGCCACAAAATATTGCCTGGATGACAATCCCCATGCAGACGCAGTGGTCGCCAGTCGTTATGCCAATAAGTTTCAACTGTATCAATCAGTTGACGGGTCGCTTGTAAAAAATCATGTCGATGTATTTTCGGTATTAGCGGACATGTCTCCAACAACCGATAAGATTCATGCAGGTATTCATTTACCCCGATCGTAGGACGCTCGGTGAATAACGATTTCTGCCCCGTCTGGTGAATCCGGCCGAGAAAACGACCGACCCACTCTAGCTGGTCTTCATTATCCATTTCATACTGCCGCCCACCCACGCTGGGGAATACGGCAAAATGAAACCCTTCATAGACGTTCAACGTTTGCCCATTAAGCGAGACGGGCGCGACAACAGGGACTTCATCTTCTGCCAATTGCTGGGCAAAAATATGCTCTTCCTGAATCTGCGCTGCACTCCACCGTTCCGGGCGATAAAATTTCACCACGAATCGTTTACGATCTTCATCCGCAAACTGATACACTCGGTTCTCATAACTGTTTAATGCCGTCAAACCAGAATCAACGCGCAGCCCAACATCCAGCAAGGCATCCACGATCAGATCTGGGAATAGTGTCTGAAAATTAAATATCGAACTATTCATCACGGCCACAAATGGTTAGAGGCAACGTAAGAGGTATGCGTGCAATAGTTAGCATCATGAACGTGTTATTCCTTTCCACTAGTCTTTAATAGCTCCCCGGGCACTAAGCAAAGCTGTCTTAAAATCTTCTTCGTAATCCTTCTTCAACCCGGGGATGACTTGTTCTTTATCTGCATCACGCATTTTTAGATGGTAAATAAGGATATCATCAGTCAGTTCATTTAACTGCCCCTCGAACCCCGCCTCCTGTGCAAGGTTTTGTAAAAATTGCACCAGATTTAAATCGGGCTCTTTTTGCCAGGCTGGGTGCAACAGCTCAATCAACTCATTAACACGATGACATTTCATTTTTTTCTCCTTAAAAACGATTTGTACTCAATAAATTTCAATATGCAGGAAGCGACTTGAGCGCTATTGAGTATATAGCGATAAAAATAACAGCCTTGCTCACATGAGGAAAGAATTTGGTCTTCTGCGAAAGTTTTCAGAGAATAGCGTATGGTTTAGCCCCACAAACTTTCGGTAGAGGAAAGTGGGCATCGATAATTGGAAAGTGAAATGATTACAGGCGTTATTCTCGCAGGCGGACGGGCAACACGCATGGGCGGGCACGATAAAGGTCTGATAGCACTGAACGGTGAGCCGCTATATCTGCATGTTCTGTCTCGGCTTAAAGCACAGGTTAATGAAGTCATGATCAGCGCTAATCGCAATCAGGCTGTGTATGCGCGAAGTGGCTGCCACGTTATTAGTGACGTTGATACAAGCTTCCCAGGCCCGCTGGCGGGTATTCTGAGCGGATTACATGCCTCTCCATCCGAATGGGTTGCATTCGTCCCTTGCGATGTCCCGGCACTCCCTTGCGATCTGGTAAACCGCTTGTGGCAAGCACGTGGGGAAGCTAATGCGGCTTATGCCACTGATGGAGAACGGCCACATCCCACATTACTCTTAATCAATAAAAACCTTATTGAATCACTAGAGGCCTATCTGCATCTCGGAAACCGTAAGCTGATGCTATTTATGGAACAGGTTGGAGCAAACGCCGTTTCATTTAGCGATCAGCCTGAAGCTTTTCGCAATATGAATTCGCCTGAAGATTTATCCAATTGGGAGAAGCAACACCGTGAATCCTAATCGTGTCCCCTTGCTCGCTATTACTGCTTATAGCGGTACAGGTAAAACGACATTACTTAAACACGTCATCCCGCTGCTGACGCATCATGGCGTTCGAGTCGGGCTTATTAAACATACACATCATCAGATGGATATTGATACGCCAGGTAAAGATAACTATGAGCTCCGTAAGGCAGGCGCAGCACAAACGATTGTCGCCAGCAGCCAACGGTGGGCGCTGATGACGGAGACGCCTGATCAGGAAGAACCCAATATTTACGATCTAGCAGGGAAAATGGATGCATCAGCTCTCGATCTAGTGCTGGTTGAGGGATTCAAATACGAGAAGATCGCTAAAATAACCTTGTTTCGCCAATCGTTGGGTAGAGAATTAAGTGATTTGATCGATGAATATGTCATTGCGATTGCAGCGGATACGGAGATAGACACCCGACTTCCTGTGCTCGATATCAATCAACCAGAACAGGTTGCTGCTTTTATCCGACAATGGCTCAAAAATAACAGTCTGTAGTGCGGAATAGACTACCGCTCACACTGAACCATTGGGTAATGTCTAGTAGGACGTCGATTTTCGCCCCCATATCTCTTGGCGGTCAGGTTATCTGCCGGATAAACCGCAATAGATCCACAACGGTGAGTAAATCGTTGCAGATAACCTCCAAAATTCCCCATAGCAAAAAGCCCTCGTCTTTCGACGAGGGCTTTCCACTTATTTGATGCCTGGCAGTTCCCTACTCTCACATGGGGAAGCCCCACACTACCATCGGCGCTACGGCGTTTCACTTCTGAGTTCGGCATGGGGTCAGGTGGGACCACCGCGCTATCGCCGCCAGGCAAATTCTGTTTCATTCCAGCCGTTATGTTTCACTTTTTTGTGTCACACAACCACCAGAACCAATCTCTGAACAAGCTGAATATCGTTCTCTATGAGTCTTTAAAACACCTTCGGTGTTGTAAGGTTAAGCCTCTCGGGTCATTAGTACTGGTTAGCTCAACGTA